>CAIXFY010000009.1 GCA_903918885.1 uncultured Verrucomicrobia subdivision 3 bacterium | reverse complement strand
GAAAAACCGCTGGAATGCGGGATGTCACCCTCAAGGAAGCGTCGCAGAATTGAAATCGAAAAATGACCGGACAGCGAGAATAGCCAGATTTTACCGAAATAAAATCGCTGTCAGCAAAACCTTAACCGGACAGTAGTGATATCAAGCCTATCGCTATTGCGGTTTTGTTTATTATAGGTGCAGTCGAGATGTTGCAGCCATTTGGTATTGCGATGATGTTTTATGCTTTCAGTCCGCAGACGCGCCGAGTATTTGCCGCAGACGAGCAGCATCAGCTTTATCAGCAGCTTCATGCTGCGGTTTACGCAAAAGGCCAGACTGTATTTTATTTGGGGATTGCGACGATTTTGATCGGCATTATTTTGTTGGTTGCCGATAGAAAGAAGAAGCCATGATGCCTAACAAGTCGCCGGAGCCAACCGCCGTTGGCGCTGTCCGTTCCGCTGTCGCGGTTCACGTCGCGAGTCGGCGGTGGCTCAGCTTTTTTCGTTAGGCGTTTCTATCCGCACCGTGAAATCGAAGCCATTACCACCACGACCCGCGAAGGACTTGACCATTTGTAGTATTAAGTGGGACTTGGACATCGTGCAGAATCATACCAGAGCTGGCTTTGACCACATTCCTGACAGCTTGGTTTATCGGCGCTTTTTTCAGTTTCTCGATTTTATCCAGACTCACGGCTTTACAGTTCGCACGATTGCAGCATCGCTGGCTGATGTCACCGCGAACACCGAGCTTCGGAATTCTGACCTGACTGATGATGGGTTTCGTTTTATCCAGTATGCCGAGCCTCGTTGGTGTGGTCGGCTCTACAAAGACAGAGGCGCAGACAGAGAGCTTGCTTTTCTCGAACGCTGGTTTCAGAGTTACCAGCAGCTTCCAAAATGAGCGAGAGACGATCATCCGAAACGCCTAACAGCTTGATAGGCTGCAATCGTTAGCCGACTCCAAACAAAAACGGCGCGAGGAATTTTCCCCGCGCCGTTTGTCGTTTTCGGAAAGGATTACTTCTTATGCCGACGCTTCACGTTGAGCTGCGTCGTGGCGTGCACGAGCGCGGCATGGACGGTGGCGGATTCCTCATCGGTCAGTTTCTGCGCGAGGCGATTTTCAGCCGCTTTCTGCGCGTCCGCCGCGCGGGCTTCGTCAATCTCGTCGGCCTTGATGGCCATGTCCGTCAGCACGGAAACCTTTTCGCCGGTGATTTGCACAAAGCCTTCGCCGACGGCGAGGTAGATATTCTGACCATCCTTGCGCGCGGTGATTTCACCAGCGGCAAGCTGCGTCATCACCGGCATGTGCTGGGGATAAACGCCCATCTCGCCTTCCACGCCGGTGAGCGTGACCATCTCCACGTCGGCGGAAAAGACTTTTGCCTCCGGCGTGACGATTTCAAGTTGGAGCGTGGCAGCCATTATTCCTTGATTTCGTCAATGCCACCCTTCATGTAGAAATTCTGCTCCGGCACGTCGTCGTGCTTGCCTTCGAGGATTTCCTTGAACGCGCGCACGGTTTCCGCGACGGGAACCTGCTTGCCTTCGCGGCCGGTAAAAACCTGCGCGACGGTGAACGGTTGAGACAGGAAGCGCTGAATCTTGCGCGCGCGATACACGGACGTCTTGTCTTCGGCGGAAAGTTCGTCCATGCCGAGAATCGCAATGATGTCCTGCAAATCCTTGTAGCGCTGCAACACCTTCTGCACGCCGCGCGCGACGTCGTAATGTTCCTGGCCGACGAATTCCGGCGCGAGGGCGCGGGAGCTGGATGACAGCGGATCCACGGCGGGGAAGATGCCCAGCTCGGCGATGGAGCGTTCGAGCACGATGGTCGCATCCAAGTGCGCGAAGGTCGTGGCGGGCGCGGGGTCGGTCAAGTCATCGGCGGGCACATACACGGCCTGGAAGCTCGTGATGGAACCCTTCTTGGTCGAGGTGATGCGTTCCTGCAAGTCGCCCATTTCGGCGGCGAGCGTCGGCTGATAACCGACCGCCGACGGCGTGCGGCCGAGGAGCGCGGACACTTCGGAACCGGCCTGCGAGAAACGGAAAATGTTGTCCACGAACAGGAGCACATCCTGATTCTTTTCGTCGCGGAAATATTCCGTCACGGCAAGCGCAGAAAGCGCCACACGGAGACGCGCGCCGGGCGGCTCGTTCATCTGGCCGTAAACGAGACCGATCTTCGAGCCTTCCTCGATGATGGGCAAACCGTTTTCACCTTTGACCGGATGGCCTTTGGCATCCTTTTTCACCTTGATGACGCCAGCCTCGATCATTTCGTTGTAAAGATCGTTGCCCTCGCGCGTGCGTTCGCCGACGCCCGCGAACATCGAGATGCCGCCATGCAGCTTCGCGATGTTGTTGATCAATTCCATGATGACGACGGTCTTGCCGACACCGGCACCGCCGAACGCGCCGACCTTGCCGCCTTTCAAGAACGGGCAAATCAAATCAATAACCTTGATGCCGGTCGTCAAAATCTGCGGCGACGTGGACTGGTCCACCAGCAGCGGCGCGGCACGATGAATGGGATTATATTTGTCGGCCTTCACGGGGCCTTGTTCATCCACGGGATCGCCGGTGACGTTGAACACGCGGCCCATGACGGCCTCGCCGCAGGGCATGGAGATCGGTTCGCCGGTGTCGGCGACTTCGTAGCCGCGCTTGAGACCTTCGGTGGTGCTCATGGCGACGGCGCGCACCCAGTTGTCGCCGAGATGCTGCTGCACTTCGAGCGTCAATTTGGTCGCGCCCGAACCGGGCATCTCGTAGCTGACGGTCAGCGCGTTGTAAATCGCGGGCAGCACGCCGCCAGCGAACTCGACGTCCACGACGGGGCCGATGATTTGAACGATTTTACCTTTGCTCATGTTCTTAAAATAATTGCGTTGCGATTTTCAACCCACCGCCATCTGCGCGGTGGTGATTTCCAAAAGTTCCTTCGTGATGTTCGCCTGACGCAGCTTGTTGTATTCGAGCGTCAGGCTCTTGATGATTTCCTTGGCGTTGTCCGTGGCGTTCTTCATCGCCACCATGCGCGCGCTCTGTTCGCTGGCCTTGGTCTCCAGCAAAATCTGATGCATCTGGAAATTCAAACTGTGCGGCAGCAGTTCGCCGAGAACCGTTTCCTCGTCCGGCTCGAACTCAAAAATTTCCGTGGAGCTGTGCGCGGCCAGTTCCTTCTTCGGCTCGTTGATGCCAGCGGACGCCGCCGTGAGCTGGCCAATCGGCAGAAACGGCACCAGCGCCGGCGACTGCGTGAGCGTGTTGACAAACTTCGGGAACAAAATGTCCACCGCCGCCACTTCGCCCTTCAAAAACAACTGCTGCACGAATTTCGAGATCGCGCGCGCCTCGGTGAATTCCGGCGTGTCCTTGTAGGTGAATTCCGCCGCCAGCGTGCGCTTGGTGCGCGCGATGAACTGCGCCGCCTTTTTGCCGGCGGTGATGAACACCGTGTCCTTGTCGAGCTTGGTGACTTCGCGAAAAAGGTTGCCGTTCAAACCGCCGCACAGGCCGCGATCCGAGCTGACGAGAATCACCGCGCGCTTGGCCGCCGTCCGCGGTTGCATCAGCGGATGGTCGAAACCGACCGTGCCTTCCGCCGCCTTCGCCATGATTTCGTTCATCAACTGCGCGTAAGGCCGCCCGACGAGCGCCGCCTGCTGCGCCTTGCGCATCTTCGCGGCAGCTACCATCTGCATCGCCTTGGTGATTTGGGCGGTGTTCTTGACCGACTTAATGCGTCGGCGTATGTCGCGCGTGCTGGCCATGAATTATCAGCGGTAAGTCTGCTTGAATTCCGCGACCGCCGTCTTCAGGTCGGCCGTGATGGCGTCGCTGATGGCTTTTTCATTGCGAATCTTCAACAGCAAATCGGCTTTGCGCGTCTGGATGAAATCCACGAGCTTGCCTTGGAAGTCCTTCACCTTGTCCACAGCGACGTCGTCGAAGAAATTATTTTGCGCGGCCCAGAGAACCAGCACCTGCACTTCGACCGGCAGCGGGTTGTATTGGTTCTGCTTGAAAATTTCGATGATGCGCTTGCCGCGTTCGAGCAGCGCCTGCGTCTTCGCATCGAGGTCGGAACCGAACTGCGCGAACGCCGCGAGTTCGCGGAACTGCGCCAAGTCGCCCTTGATACGACCGGCCACCTGCTTCATCGCCTTGATCTGCGCGGCGGAACCGACGCGGCTCACGGAGAGACCGACGGACACAGCCGGACGAACGCCTTGATAGAACAAATCCGTTTCCAGATAAATCTGGCCGTCGGTGATAGAAATCACGTTCGTCGGAATGTAAGCGGACACGTCACCGGCCTGCGTCTCGATGATCGGGAGCGCGGTGAGCGAGCCGTTGCCGTATTTTTCCGACACGCGCGCCGAGCGTTCGAGCAAACGGCTGTGGAGATAAAATACGTCGCCGGGATACGCTTCGCGGCCGGACGGACGTTTCAAAATGAGCGACACCTGGCGGTAAGCGACGGCGTGCTTGGAAAGATCATCGTAAATGATGAGCGCATCCATGCCGTTGTCCATAAACCATTCGCCAATCGCCGCACCGGCGAACGGCGCGAGATACTGGTTGGAAGCGGAGTCGGACGCGGATGCCGCGACGATGACCGTGTAAGGCAGCGCACCGGCTTCTTCCAGCACCGCGATAACGCGGGCGATGTTCGACTGCTTCTGGCCGACCGCAACGTAGATGTTGTAAATGGGGCGGAAATCCTTGTCGCCGGCGGCTTCGGCAGCCTTGTTGATGCGCGCCTGATTGATCATCGTGTCCACGCCGATGGTGGTCTTGCCCGTGCCACGGTCGCCGATGATGAGTTCGCGCTGGCCGCGGCCAATCGGAATCATCGCGTCAATCGCCATGATGCCGGTCTGCACCGGCTGGCTCACGGGTTTGCGGCGGATGATGCCGGGCGCAATTTTTTCAACGGGATAAAAAGCGGATTCTTTGATGGCGCCCTTGCCGTCGAGCGGTTGGCCGAGGACGTTGACGACGCGGCCGAGCATGCCCTTGCCGACCGGAATCTGGAGCAGCTTGCCGGTGGTGCGGACTTCGGTGCCTTCCTTGATCTTGGTGTAGTCGCCGAGGATGATCGCGCCTACCTCGGTCTCTTCGAGGTTCAGCGCGAGGCCGACGACTCCGCCGCCGAAGTCGAGCATCTCGTTGAGCATCGTGTCGGTGAGGCCTTCGATCTTGGCCACGCCGTCGCCGATTTCGCGCACGGTGCCGACATTCTGTTTTGCCGTCGCGGTCTTTGCACCCGCGATCTGGGCTTCAATTTCCTGTAACAAATTACTCATAGTATCCGGTTAAAAACTTTGGGCCAATTTATCCAAACGGGTCTTCACACTGCCGTCGTAAAGGTCGCTGCCGACCTGAATCCGCAAACCGCCGAGCAGCGCGGCGTCCGTCCCGAACGATAGACTCAAGCCTGCGCCATAGACTTTCTGCAACTGCGCCGCGACCTGCGATTGCTGGTCGGCGGCGAGCGGCGTGGCGCTTTCCACACGCGCCGTGCGGCGATCCACATCAAGCTTCACCAAACGGTGTAGGCGCGACAGGATTTCCACATAGCCACGCGGCTTCTTTTCCGCGAGCAACTTGACGGCCTGACGGACGCGGCTTTCGTCAAGCTGGCCGTTGACCGCGCAACTGCGGAACAGTTGCCGGGCTTCGCGCTGGGCTTGTTTGGAGATTTTCATCCGCCGTGAATCAAGCCAACTGCTTTTGGGTTTCTTCCGCGAGACGTTTTTGGTCGTCCGCCGTGAGAATCTTGCCGGTGACGGTCGTGGTGGTCTGCACCACGAGGCGGCCAACTTCGCGCTTCAATTCCGCGAGCATCTTCGCATGATCTTGAGCGGCGGCTTCGCGCGCCTTGGCGATGATTTGCTCGGCGGCGGCGATGGCCTTCTGCGTCTCAACTTCGCGGACGCGGTTGGCGACTTCGCGCGCCTGCTCAATCATCTGGTTGGCCACGACAGTCGCCTGATTCAAGACGTGTTGCCGGGCAGCCTCGGTTTTGGCGAGTTCCGCCTTGATCTTGTCGGCGTTGGCGAGGCCGTCGGCGATTTTCGCCTTGCGCGCTTCGAGGATGTTGAAAATCGGCTTGTAGGCGAACTTCCACAGCACGATGAGCACGACGGCGAAGTTGATCGCCTGAATGATCAACTTCTGCCAATGTATGCCGAGCATTTCCATAAGGGAATCGGGCTGAGATTAAGCCTTGCCGAGCACGAACGCCAGAATCGCCGCGCCTTCCGCGAGAGCGATGCCGAGAATCATGATGGCGACGACGCGGCCGAACATGCCGGGGTTGCGGCCGATGGCCATGGTTGCGCCGGCGGCGGCGATGCCGATGCCGATGGCCGCGCCACCGAAGGCGAGACCGACGTGGACGTTACCAGCGAGGACAGGAACTGCTTCTGCGAGCGTCATAGTTTTATCTTTCTTTTTTTGGTTTCTAGTTTCATGCGTCCGTTCGCCGAAAGGTCTCCCGGTCGCAAATTGTTAAATCACTTCAATGTCCGTGCTCCTCATCCGTATGTGAACACAGCGTGCCGGCAAACACAATCGTCAGCATCGCGAACACGAACGCTTGCACCACGGCCACGAACAGTTCAAAAAACGTGAACGGCAGCGAGACCAGCAGCGACAAGAAAAAGTTTTTCATCGTCATGGTCATCGCCAGCAGACTTTCACCGGCAAAAATATTGCCGTAAAGACGGATGGCGAGCGCCAGCGGACGAACGAACACAATCGAGAGCGTTTCCATCAAACCGACGAACACGAACATCAGCAGCAACGGCACATAAAAAAGTTTATTCGACTCAACCTTCACGCCAAAGATGTGTTTCACGAGGCCGAGCGGCCCGTTGTAGCGGAAGCCCCAGTAAAGACTCATCACGAGAAAAATCAGCGCCATTACCACGGTCATATTTGCGTCGGCGGTCGGCGGGCGGACGAGCGGTGTCACCGCGTGCTCGATGGAAAACGGCAGGCCGCTAAAATTTTGATCCGCTGGCGCCTTCGGACCGTAGCCGATGCTGCCGACGCCGGGCAAAAGACCGAGCAGATTGGAAGTCAGCGCGAACAGGAAAAAAGTCACCGCAAACGGAAACACCCAGCGCGTCACCTTCGGCTCCAAAATCATGTTGATCAAACTTTCCCAGCCTTCGACGAGACCCTCAATCAGGTTGCCGGCGCTGGTGGGAACATTATCCGCGCTCAAACGGCGTGTGCCGACGCGGACGAAAACGATGATAACCGCCGCCACGACCCACGCATAAACCATCGCGTTGGTGATTTCCACATGGCCGATTTTGAAGAGCGTCGGCGCATAGCCAGTGACAAGCGGCGCGGCGGCTTCCTCGATCGCTTTTGCGACAGGACTGACGGCAGTCGTTTCCGCGCGAAGATTCACGCCGGAAACCACGGCCAAAAGCACGAACGCCAAAATGAGTTTGCCAATCTGATTCACAATTACTCGTCACTGACGACACGAAAACCTTGTAAGAAAACTTCGGTGCCAGAGCCGCAGAATTTGCCTCATCGTGAAAAATTTCACAAGCACATTTTCTACTTTTTTTGATTCAACAATCTTTCTGAATCATCACCAAGCATAACGTAGCTTCTCTGCTGAGTCGCCGCGCGCCCGCAGCGCCCGCAGGCTCAAGGCATCGTGCCGCTTGGCCAGCCGCTCGCCGCGTTCGTCGCGCATCAATTCACAGTGAAAAAAAACGGGAGCCGCCAAACCCAGCGCGCGATAAATCAAAATTTGCCGCGCCGTGCTGACCAGCAAATCCGCGCCGCGCACGACTTCGGTGATTTGCATCATCGCGTCGTCCACGGCGCACGAAAGCTGATACGCCGGCACGCCGTCGTGCCGCCAAACAACGAAGTCGCCAAAGTCGTTGCCGGCAATAAATCTCTGTTCGCCAAAATTTCCGTCCACAAAAGAAATGGTTTCGCCGTCGGGAACGCGAAAGCGCCAGCTGAATTTGCGATTTGCGATTTCGGATTTACGATTTTCCCGGCAAGTTCCAGGATATATTGGCTCCTCGTCATTTTCCGGATGCGGCGCGGTAATGGCCGCCTGAATGTCCTTGCGTGAACAAGTGCAGGGATAAATGAAGCCGCCCGCGCGCAACTTCTCCAACGCGTCTTGGTAAAAAATCATCCGCTCGCTTTGATTGTAGGGCGCGAACGAACCACCGATGTCCGGACCTTCGCTCCACTTAAAGCCGAACCAGCGCAGGTCTTCGAGCATGGCGTCCACGAACTCCATTTTGTAGCGCGTGGAATCCAAATCGTCGTTGCGCAAAATCAATTCGCCGCCGTGCGCGCGAGCGCGTTCCTGCGCAACCCAAAAAGTCCGCGCATGGCCGAGGTGCAAAAAACCCGTTGGCGAGGGCGCGAGGCGACCGCGATATTTTTCAGGCGAATTCATGCGGGTTTTGCCCCAGCCACTCGCTGAACTTTGGCAAAGGTTGCGACAAAATCATTTGCGCCTTGCTGACATCCAGCGAGGTGTCCAGTGCGCGCAGCGGACCGGGAAAATCTTTGGCCGAGCCGGACTTGATTTGCGTCGTCACTTCGGGCCAGCGTTTGATCAGCAGTTCGCCGATTTGGAGGCGCGATAGTTTTTCTGCGCCAGCGACGTGATAGAGTCCGGCGCAATTCTTTTGCACCAATTCCCAAACCGCGCGCGCCGTTTCCAGTGCCGGAATCGGGCAACGAAATTCATCCGTGAACAGCGTCGTCCCCTGCCCGGCTTCGCGCAGGGAACGGCGCAACGGCTCGTTGAACGCGCGGTTGCCGGATGGCGACACGCCGCTGTTAAGCGAGGTGCGGATGACAAGATGACGTGGATTCTTCAGGACAATTTCTTCCGCAGCCAGTTTGGTCTCGCCGTAAACGTGCAGCGGATTCGGCGCGTCCGTCTCGACGTAATCGCCCTTGCGACCATCAAAAATTAAATCCGAGGAAAAGAAAACAAGGGGGATTTCCGCCGCGAGTTCCGCGAGGAATTTTGTAACTTCCACATTCACCCGCCGCGCCAGCGCTGGATTTTTTTGGGCTTCGCTGACAACGGTGATGGCGGCGCAATGAATGATGAGTTGCGGTTTGTCCTTCTGGAATTCGCGTTCGACGGCGGCGAAGTCGAGCAAATCAAAATCCGCGCGCGTCAGCGCCCGCACGCGCCAGCGTGGGGCAAACTGCGGGGCGGTCTGGACGAGATAATTGCCAATCAGCCCGTTCGCGCCGGTGATCCAAGCTAGATTCATGTCCGGAAATGTTACGACCAAGACAGTCAAAGCCAAACTAAACTTCTAACCCAAATGCCATTGCGAACACCTAAAAAATCAGTTAAGAATTTTGGAAAACCCATAAATGGATGCATGGATGCTTGGCTAAATCATCAGGATACAATTCAGCAGTTGTCAGACTATTTTGATTCAAACAAATGCCTTTTGTCTGTTTATCGTCGCGTAGAATCAATCGTCGAAAGGGATTTTTCTATATTGCTGCCATTAAAGAAATCACTTGTTAAAGACAGCCTTAAAACGACTGAATTTGATGAGCAAATTCGCAAATCAGACTTACCGATGACGATTGAAACTCCAGCGGACAGAAATTTTTCGCGGCGAATTTATCATCGGTTATCCATCTTCCCCGGACACAAGCACAGCAATCGTGGCTTTGTCCTGCCTGAAACAGACGAAGAAATTTTGACAAGAATCAACCAGTTTTCCGAAGGCAGAAAAATAACTGATTTGAAATTACGAAAGGAGTTGGTCTGGTATGATTTGAAAACAATAAAACGAAGTGCTGTTTATTGCTTTGAATCTTTCCGTTTTTCCGAGAAAACTATTGAGGAGCTTGGTGAGCGAGAGCACTCGGAAACATTTCAAGGCAAGCATTTCATCTACAAAATAGTTTTTAGAAACAACGAATCGCTCAGGTTAAGAATGAAATCCTTCTCTTTAATCATAGGGAAAGTATTAGTTATAGAAAATCAGTTTGAAACCTTAAACCGATAAAAACCCGTCTGATCGGTTCCGACAAGTTTGAAAAAAATCGTGTTCCAATGCGCTAAATCTTGTGACTTTTCGATGGCTATCATGCTAGTTCCAGCAGGAACAGTCGTAGCTCCGACAATAGGAAGCGCGGCGAATTCTTCGGTAAAATAATAGGTAACCCATCCGTTGGTAAATGTATTGCCAATGCCAGAATAACCAGCAATGAGTGTAATATCCACAGGTTCAGAAAAGTTCTCACCGCCATCTAGTGAGTCTTTAACAACCGTGGTGCTATTTGAGAGGGTCAGCAAAGCTGCCGGATAGGCATTATCCACATCATTCAAATAAAACCAAGAAATCGGCTGTAAGAATTTCACTGTTTTGTTTGTAGGCACATTGATTACCACACCGTTCGAAGCGTTGAAGATGGTTGTAAACACATTTGTGGTTTGAACCCTCTGAAACTCCATGACTACGTTTGCTTGTTGAAACTGGATAGTCATCGGCCCTGCAAAGGCGTAAGCCGGAGTAGTTCCCCATCCCAACTTTGTTAACAACGGCAGAACAGATGTATTAAAGTTTTGCGTCACTGTTGCCAACAATGGGTCTGAAAGATTGCCAGTGTGCTTTAGGGTTGTTATGAAAATTGCCTCATTTGTCCCAATAGTTAGAGTCTGAACAGAATTCGTCGAGGTCGAGAAAGTTTCGGCCTGTAATGAAATGAAAAAACCGAGAAGCATTACTACTGAAACAAGGAAGTTCTTCACAACGTCAAAAAATCTACCACTTAACCCCGTTTGTAAATAATTATAATCTCTTCAATCCACCAGCCGCTTTGTCAGGTTGCCGTAGGCGTCAATCCGGCGGTCGCGCAGGAAGGGCCAGTGCGTGCGCGTGGTGTCCACTTTGGCGAGATCCACGGGCACGATCAGAATTTCTTCCTTGTCCGCCGAGGCTTTGGCGAGGATTTCGCCGGAGGTGCCGGCCACAAAACTTTGGCCCCAGAATTCCAAACCGTCGCCGCCCACGCCTTGGATAACTTCGTGGCCGATGCGGTTGACGGACGCGACGAAGCAGCCGTTCGCGACGGCGTGGCTGCGCTGGATGGTTTCCCACGCGCCGTGCTGGCGTTCGCCGTATTCTTTTTTCTCGCTCGGATGCCAGCCGATGGCGGTCGGGTAGAAAAGAATTTCCGCGCCCTGCATCGCGGTCAGGCGCGCGGCTTCGGGATACCATTGATCCCAGCAAATCAACACACCGATCTTGCCATAGCGCGTCTGCCAAGTTTTGAACCCGAGGTCGCCGGGCGTGAAATAAAATTTCTCGTAGAATAACGGATCGTCGGGAATGTGCATCTTGCGGTAGATGCCGAGCAGCGAGCCGTCCGCATCAATGATGGCAGCGGTGTTGTGATAAACGCCGCTGGCGCGTTTCTCAAACAGCGAGGCGACGATGACAACTTTGTGTTTCTTCGCAAGTTTCTGCAACGCGTCGGTCGTCGGACCGGGAATTTTTTCGGCGAGCTTGAAGTTTGCATGGTCTTCGCTCTGGCAAAAATACTGCGAGCGAAACAGTTCCTGCGTGCAAATAATCTTCGCTCCGGACTTGGCGGCACGTTCGATGAGCGAAATTGTTTTTTTGAGGTTCGCGTCGGGATTGGCCGACACATCGGTTTGGATGAGCCCAAGTTTCAATTGATGGGAGGCGGAGCGTTTCATGCAATCAGCTTAGCGCGGGTTTTGCCGCGTGGTTTCGTCGAGGACGATGGTCTGGCCGTGCAATTCTGGCGGCAACGGCTTGGCAGGTTCCTGCCCGAAAAGTTCGCGGATGTATTTGCCGAGCGTCTCGTTGGTCGGCCCGTAGCCCACGCTGTAAATGTAGGATTCCAGCTCGGTCAACAACTGGTCAGCCGTGGCATAGCGCCGGTGCAAATCGCGCGAAAGGCAGTGGTGCAGAAGGTCGTTCAGCTTGTCGTCGATGCGCGAGTCGAGCGCGCGAAAATCGGGAACGGGTTGGTTGATGATACGCTGGCGGGATTCCTCCGCGCTGGCGCCTTTGAAAATATTCCGGCCCAGCAGCAGGTTGGACAACACGACGCCGGCGGAAAAAATATCCGAACGCTTGTCCGTCACCTGAAAATCCGCCTGCTCAGGACTCATGTAATCCGGCTTGCCGGCAACGACTTCGCCTTCCTGATCGGTCAAAAAGCCTTTCGCCTTGGCAATACCGAAGTCGGTGAGCTTCACGTCGCCCTCAAACGCGATCATGATGTTTTTAAAGCTCACGTCACGGTGGACGATGCCCATCGGCTTGCCGTCCTTGTCCGGCTTGTTGTGCGCGTAAGCCAGCCCGCGGGCGACGCGGCTGGTGATAAACACCGCAAGTTCCTTGGGCAGCGTGCGTTTTTTCTCGGCGAGCTGGTGGGTGAACTGCTCGATATTTACGCCGCGAATCAGTTCCATGGCAATGAAACAGACGCCGTTCGCCTCGCCGAGGTGGTAGGTCTGGACGATGTTCGTATGAATCAAGTTGGCGACGAGCTTGGCCTCGCCGACGAAATTTTCGATGAACATTTTCTGGCTCGCGAAGTTTGGCCGGATGATCTTGATGGCGACGCGCTTGACGAAATTGCGGGCGCCGTGCTGGTCTGCCTCATACACGATGCCCATGCCGCCCTCGAAGATTTTCCGGGTGATTTCGTAGCGAAATTCGTTCTGGATGGTGAACAGCGGCACGCGCAAATGGTCGGAAATTGTCTTGCGTTGTCAAGCCCCGCAGCGCACGACCTCTGAAAAAACTTTGATTTTTTTTACTTTTTCGCTTGCACGATTCGCGCGAAGGCTTTTAATTCGTCTTAAGTTCGTGATTTTTTCGGACTAAACAAACAACAACAACCAACAACAAAAGAGAACATATATGGCCAAAGCCCTCTCCAAAGCTCAGATCGCCTCGCTCGTCGCCGAGAAGAACGGTCTCTCCAAGAAACAAGCCGTCGAAATCCTCGACTGCATCGCCGCGCTCGCTTACAAGCACGCGAAGGACACTTTCACCCTGCCCGGCATCGGCAAGCTCGTCTTGAAGAACCGCGCCGCGCGCATGGGCCGCAACCCCAAGACCGGGGAAGCCATCCAGATCAAAGCCAAGCGCGTCGTGAAATTCCGCGTGGCCAAAGCCGCGAAGGACGCGATCCTCGGCACCAAGTAATTTTTTATTACTTTCAAAGAAGCGCTCCGGCAACGGGGCGCTTTTTTTATTCCCCAATCAATTCAATGTCCGCGTAATCGCCCGTCAGTGCCTGCCCCAGACTGTCGCTGTCCGTCATCACACCAAGCCCGACGATTTTCGGCATCAGCCGGTCGGGAAAAACTCTTTTCCAGTCCGCCGCCACATCACGCTCTTCGGAAATCCATTCGCCCGCCTTCGTGTTCCCGGACTCCAAAACAAATATCTGCGCGCGGCTCGACTTCGGATGTTCCAGCACCGCGCCCACCGGCTCGACGTTGGCCCACATATAATTCAGCGAACGCGGCGGCCCGATGAACGTGTCAAACGCCACGAACACGCGCGCCGCGTGGTCAAATTTTTTCAGGTCGCGCTCCGAGCCATTGGTGTTCACGCCCGTAATCCGCCAGCGCCAGTGCAACTTCAATTTTTCCGGCGGCGCGACGTCCAGCTTTGTCGTCAGACCGGAGCAGGAATTGTCCGCCACGCCGCGAACGAAGCAGTTCGTTCCCTCACGCACCACCGCGTAAGGCGTCGGCGTTTTGAAAAACGCCACGTTCTCCCAATCCTTGGAAATGCCGCGCGAAAAATTTTCCGCGAATAAAACCTTCTCCGCCGCCGCACCAGCGGACGCCAACGCGAAATATAAAATCGCTGCGAAAATCCATTTCATGCCGCCAGCATAACCGCGCCGACCGGAAACCCAAAGTGACAACGCGGTGATTTTTATTTTTTATCCGCGCCAATCCGCGTAATCTGCGGGCAATAATTTATGAAACCACGCGTCCGCTTTGCTCCTTCACCCACCGGCTATCTGCACATTGGTGGTGCGCGCACCGCTTTGTTCAACTGGCTTTACGCTCGCCACACCGGCGGCACGTTCGTGCTCCGCATCGAAGACACCGACGCTGCGCGCAATTCGCAGGAAGCCGTGGACGTCATCCTCAACGGCCTGCGCTGGCTCGGGCTGGATTGGGACGAAGGTCCGCTCACCGGCGACGCCACCGGCACGAGCAAAGGCGATCGCGGCCCGTATTTCCAATCCCAGCGCAAAGAAAATTATCTGCGCCGCATCGAAGCGCTCATGTCGCGCAACCTCGCCTACAAACACGCCGACGGCACGATTAAATTCCGGATGACGCGCGAGCCGATACTCATTCCTGACCTCGTTGTCGGCGATGTTCTCCGTCCGCTCACCGACCGCGAGGAGGCTGATCCCGATTGGGTGCTTGTCCGCAGCGACGGCCAGCCGGTGTTTCATTTCGTGAACGTCGTGGACGATTTGGAAATGGGCATCACGCACGTCATTCGCGGCGAAGATCATTTGAGCAACACCGCCAAGCACATCGCGCTCTTCCGCGCGTTCGGCGTGGAGCCGCCCAAGTATGCGCACATTCCACTCATCCTGAATGCCGACGGTTCCAAGATGAGCAAGCGCGACAAAGGCGCATCCCTCACCAGCTATCTCGACGACGGTTTTCTGGCCGAAGCCGTGAACAATTATCTCTGCCTCCTCGGCTGGTCGCCCAAGGACAATCTGGAAAAAATGCCGCTCGCCGATGTCGTCGAACGCTTTGACCTGCCGCAGATTCTCCGGCACAACGCCAAGTTCGATTACGAAAAGCTCACGTGGTTGCAGGGCGAATACTGCCGCGAACTCGCTGGCGACCGTTTCTACGAACTCGGCGTGCACGCGTTCGCCAAAGCCGGCATTGATACGAACAAGCTGGACGTTCACTACGTCAAAGCCGCGCTCGACACCTGTCGCGGCAAGATCAAAACCTTTGCCGAACTGCCCGCCTACGCCGGCTTTTATTTCACCGACGAGATAGTTTACGACGCTGAAGCGGCGAAGAAAGATTTCGTGCCGGAAGCCAAGCCGCGCTTGGAAAAGCTCCGAGACGCTTTTGCGCACGCCCCGGCTTTCAACGCCGAGACGCTGGAAGCCACGCTCAAGGAAACCGCCAAGATGCTGGGTGTGAAAGCCGGTGTGCTCGTGCATCCCTGCCGTTTGGCCGTGACCGGCAAAACCTCCGGCCCGAGCCTCTATCACCTGCTGGAAGTGCTTGGCAAAGAACGCGTCATGGCGCGGATTGAGAAGGCGCTTGCCACCATTGGATGAAATTGCCAACAATCCGTCATGCCCACGATTTTAAGAATTAACGGCTACCAGTTTTATTTCTATGCCGAAGAAGGCAGTGAGCCGCCGCACATTCACGTTGCAAAAGGCGGGTTTGATGCCAAATTTTGGATGTCGCCCGCGCGACTCGCGGTCAATCACGGATTCAGACCGCATGATTTACGGGAGATTGCCGGAATCATTGAAGAACACGAAACCCTGATACTGGAGAAATGGAATGAGTTTTTCAGACCTTAAAATCAAACGCATCGAAACCTCCGCCGACACGCTGACCGTCGAGCTGATGGATGGCCGCGTGCTGACCGTGCCGCTGGCGTATTATCCCACGCTGCTGCACGCGACCGACGCCGAGCGGAACAACTGCCAGCCCATCGGCGCGGGCTACGGCATCGAATGGCCGGACTTGGACTACCATTTGAGCGTCGAGGGATTGATTCAAGGCCTGCCTGAAGCGCCGGGTTTGCGCCGCGCAAAAGCTTTGGCTTGAAAATGTCCTCCGCCATGCAACTTCCCGAAACGGATGGCGATTTGAAATGGCAACGCATTATCAACGATCCGCGCCCGCGCCCGGCGCTTTCGGTCTTGGGCGATGAAATTGAAAAGCAGTTCAAACCGATGCCGGCTGGTCGTGACCGGCAAAACCTCCGGCCCGAGCCTCTACCACCTACTCCAAGCCCTCGGCAAAGAACGCGTGCTGGCAAGGATTGAGAAGGCGCTGGCGGTGATGCGGTAAAACGTTCTGGACAAAAAGAACTAGCAAAATAGTTTTTTGACTTATGAAAAATGTAATTCACATTCTGCTGGTCATCTTTTCAGTTTTTTTTGCGGGCTGCGCCTCTACAAACTATTCCGCATATGAAGGCGGCGGCGTGGTTGAAGGGACGGGTGGGACAAAAAAGACAATCAATGGCATAGACATTTGGAACAATGGTTCACCTCCTCGGAAATACAAGGTTATTGGAATCATTGATGATTCACGTCGTCAAACCCCACTTGGCATGGCTGGTTACGAAAACGCATTGGTAAAGAAAGCAAAAGAAGCTGGAGGCGATGGAATAATCATCCTTGACGCACATAGCGAGCTGGTTGGCTTCTACAATTCTGGAAGCATTGGCACGGCCACGACGACCGGAAGCGCATCCGTAATCGGCAATACAGCTTACTATCACGGAAACACAACCTATCAGGATTACGGTTCTTCAAGCGATCCGATCAATAACAAGATTACAAAAGCCGCAGTCATTAGGTATGCAAACTAAGTTCAATTATTTGATCAGCGCGTCCTAAAATCATAACTCCGCATGAAATTTTCAGAAACACAAGAACCTCTAAAAAAATTACGGATTGATTATACCGATACCCGCTGGAAACAGCTTTTAGAATTGCAACAAGATTCTGGAAAAGCGGCTTTCCAATATCTCTTCCTTACAAATTCTGGAGGCGCAGCCACAACTCTGGCATTCATCGGAACGGTCGGAGTAGATAGAATTAGCTGTGAAGCAAAATTGGCTCTCGGATTTTTTGTGTTGGGAGTCATATTGGTCGGCTTCGCCAGAGCAAGAGAATTCTACCACTTGAGAGGTCTTTTTGATCAGTGGAAGTTGCTTACAAATGAATTCTTCACTGACAAAAAGTCTTGGGAGGAAATTATCGAAGCCGACAACAAAAAAGTTGATGGTGAGAAATGGGTTCGTCGACTTCCGTGGATGTCTTTTATTTGTTTTATCGTCGGCTGTAGCATAGGAGCATTTGCACTTTTATCGACTCACTCGCATATCACTGGAAACATCAGTCATTGATTCTCCGCAGTAGGCTGGCTTTCAATCCGTCCCGTGTCGTGCCTTCACCTCCGTCACCGCCGTTTGCCATGAATCCCAACGGGATTCCATCTTTCAGCCCAGGGTTGCGCGGTTCGAGCCGGACGGGTGAGGACTGCGCTACCCTGGGTCATCGTCCAAACAAAATCACAACCCCAACGGGGTTGCATCACCGCGCCACCGGATGGATTCAACTCTTTACGGGTTGTTTCAGCTCCGTCCCAATCGTCGTTGAGCAATGAATTGCACTAAATTCTCGAATATTTCGCCATTTTTTCCCAAATCCGCACTTTTCAGGTCGAAACGACGGTTGTTTCACACAGATTGACACAAATCAGCGGCAAACGAACGTCGCGCCATGCTGATTTGGCCCAATCTGCCCAAGCCAAGCGTCGTGCCGCCCTGATTTGTCCCCATCAGGTCAAGCCAAGCCTCGCGCGGCGGTAATTTGTCCCCATCAGTCTGAAACGAGCGCCGTCCGGTGGTGATTTGTCCAAACCGGAGTAAAACGAGCGTCCGGTCAGTGGTGATTTGTCCCCATCAGGGCAAAACGAGGCTTTTTTCAGCCTAACGGCGGAGCGGCGGATTAAGAGTATTCTTTTGCGCAGCACCACCGTCCCCGCCGTGACATTTCGAGGAGTGGGAATCCCGACGAGATTTTAACCGCGAACCAAACGAAATACGCGAACGGTTACAATTCAATTTTCCCGTTCGCGTGGTTCGCGTATTTCGCGGTTAAAAAACTTTTCCGCTCAAACCGCCACGCCGAGCGGCGGGATCGGGCAGTCCAGTGTGTCGGCCACAGCGCGCAGCAGTTCCGCTTCGCCTTCCAGAATCACGCCGTCCGCGCCCACCACGCGGGCGGCGGCTTCCAACAGGTTCTTCTTGATGATCGGCACGGCGAGCGCCAGCCGGTTCAGCGCGGCGTCCAGCGCATCAATGCCGCAACCTTCTTGCGGCAGCAAATCCAGCGGCGCGTTCGCGGGCGCGCGGAGCCACGGCGCACCGGCGGCGAAGGCCTTCTGAATTTCCGCCGCGTTGTCGCTGCCCGCGTGCGCGAGCGCGGACAACACCACCGCGCAATCCGGCACGAGCGGCTTGAGCGTGTAAAACTGGATCGCCGCCGGCCGCGCGTCGCCGAACTTCGCGGCGAGGTGGCGCAGCACGATTTTTTGCAGGACAAACTCGAATAACTCGATTTTACCGTCGCTGCCGACGAGCCATTCCAGTGTTTCAGCAAAGCGTTTGAACTCGTCCTTCGTCAGATTTCGCAGCGCGCCATTGGCAATGTTCACGAGCGGCAGCCGCGCGCGCTTCGCCACGGCGGCCACGGCGGGAAACAACGCGCCAGCTTTTTCCGAAACGGAATTGGTTGTGCGACGCGCGATTTCGGCGAGTTGTTGCGAACGCAGTTGTTCGTCGGCGGCCAGCAGCAGCGCGTAAATCAGCGCGGTGGCGTCCAGCGGATCGCGCACGGCGGCCTTGAGCGCTTCCGGCAGCGCGTCGCGCAACTGCTCGGCGTAGCGCAAATGCAGCGGCGTGGGATTGCCGAGGCTCGGCATGACGGAAGCGGATTGGATGACGGGCGGGCGACCGGCCTCGTCCAGCACCGCCGCGCCGATCATGGCGGTTCCGACGTTGCGCAAAATTCCCGGCAGCGGCGACGGCTGGAGCGAGTCGAGCGCGGCGCGTTTGACGGTTTCAATCTGTTCCGCTTTCAACGGCGGGAATTTGCCGTCCCACGCCGGGTCAATCGCGTGGATGCGATCGGGAATGGGCGGATGCGTGGCCAGCGCACCGAAGATCGCCTCGCCGAGGCCATTGCCGAAAAACATATGGCAGAGGTCAGGCGCGTGTTCGGATTCCAACTTTGAACCAAAACCGTAACGGCCAATTTTTTGCAACGCGCCGGAGAGTCCACCGGGATTGCGCGTGAATTGCACGGACGAGGCGTCGGCGAGAAATTCGCGCTGGCGACTGACGGCGGCTTGAATCAGCCGGCCGAAGAAAACGCCAACGGAACCAAGAATCACAAGCCCCAACCCACCCATGACCACTGCGCCGCTGTTTTTACCGCTGCGAACACGGAATAAAATCCGGCCAATCGTGGCGATGCAGAGCAGTCCGAAAATGATGCCGATGAGCCGGAGGTTGAGCCGCATGTCGCCGTTCAAAACATGGCTGAATTCGTGGCCGATGACGCCCTGCAACTCGTCGCGCGACAGCATTTCGACACAGCCGCGCGTCACGCCGATGGCGGCGTCGCTGGGCGAATGGCCGGCGGCGAAGGCGTTGATGCCGCGTTCGTCTTCGAGCACGTAAACCTGCGGCATCGGCACGCCGGAGGCGATGGACATTTCCTCGACGACATTGAGCAGCTTGCGCTCGTTGGCGTCGGTGGTGTTTTGACTGACCAGCCGTCCGCCCATCAGCGTGGCCACGCAACCGCCGCCGCCGGAAAGCTCATTCGTCTTGTAGGCGCTGCCGCAAAAAATCACCGTCAGCACGCCGATGACCGCACCGAGGAAAATTTTCGCATTCCACAAAACCAATTGCACCGGCGCGTCGTCGTAGGCGCGATGGGTCTTGGCTTGAATCCCGGCAAACGCAATCAGCGCGATGAAATAAACGGCGACGATGAGCAGCGCGACGGCGACGACAAAATAAAGCACCAACCACTTGGTCTTGCGCCGGGCGAGGTCTTGTCGCGCGAAAAAGTCCATTTTGGCGGAGACGATTTGCCGTCGTCCCAACGAAAATCAGGAGAAGGAAACCTTCGGCGCGTCCTTCTGCTCCGGCTTGTCCACGACGAAGAGTTCCGCCGCCGCGAAGTTGAACATGCCGGCGATGAGGTTGCTCGGAAACACTTCGCGGTCGGTGTTGTAGGTCATGACGGAATCGTTGTAGGCCTGGCGCGCGAAGGAGATTTTATTTTCCGTCGAGGTGAGTTCCTCGGTGAGCTGCATCATGTTCTGGTTCGCCTTCAGGTCGGGATACTGTTCGCTCACCATCATCAAACGGCTCAGCGTGCCGCCGAGGCCAGATTCGGCGGCGGTCAAATTTTTCATCGCGGTGGCGTCGCCGGGATTGCTGGCGGCGGCCTTCGACGCGGCGTAGGCGATGTTACGCGCGGCGGTGACGGCTTCGAGCGTGCCGCGTTCGTGCGCCATGTAGCCCTTGGCGGTCTCGACGAGATTCGGAATGAGGTCGTAGCGGCGCTTGAGCTGCACGTCAATCTGCGCGTAGGCGTTCTTGTAACGGTTGCGCATCGTGACGAGCTTGTTGTAAATGCCGACGACGCTGCCGCCGATAACCAGCACGATGAGGACAAGCACACCAAGGACGATAAGCATTGGAATCATAATTTTTCTTTCGTTAAGTTCACTGACAGTTTTACCGAACTACGCCACCGGGCAATAATAATCTTTCAAGTGGGTTGGAAGGCTCATGGCACAACCGTCACCGGCATCCCAACCCAGACGAGTTTGACCAAATATTCCGCGTCCCAGTTCGCCAGCCGGAAACAGCCGTGCGATTCCGTGCGCCCGACCTGCTCCGGCACCGGCGTGCCGTGCATGCCGTAGCCCGGCCGGTCGAGGCCGATCCACGCGACGCCGACGGGATTGTTCGGGCCGGGCGGCAAAATCAGCTTGTGGCCAATCGCCCGCAGCTCGTCGGATTCCGGAAAAAGCTCCGGGTTCACCGTGTAATTCGGATGCGGCGCGACGACGACCACGCGCAGTTCGCCGACCGGCCGCTTCTCCACTTTCGCCGCGATGCTGCACGGACAATGCAACAGCAGGTTGGTCGCCGCGCCGAACGCTTCGAGAAATTTCTGCGAGAGATGGATGACAACGAACGACGCTTGCTCCGCCGGTTCAGGGTAATTTACGTCAGGAACTTTCAAAATTGTTCCGGCGGTGACGTTCGTCCAATTAACGCCCGGATTCAGTTTTTGAATCAACAGCGGATGCGCGTGCGCCGTTTCCGCGACCAATTCCAAAATCGTTTCGTAATCCAGCGCGGTTTGCTCCGATTTGGCGAGCCAGGTTTTGCCCAGCGGCTGCAACCGCGCGAGGTCGTTGGTCGTCACCGCGTAATCCGCCAGCAGCGGCGCATCCAGCGTGAGCGCCGGCCGCGTGTTCGTGTCAAGCGCGGCGGTCGCGGGCAAATTCTGCGCCCGCTGGAACGCCGCGATGGCCGCGCGCGTCTGCGAGCCGATGGCCGCGTCCAGCGAGCCCGGCGAAATCGCCCGCCGCGCCAGCGCCACCTGCGCCTCGAACGCATCGCGCACCGGGCGCGGAAAATCCGCCGGCGACTGCGGCGCGATGACGATGGGTTTTGACTCCCGCCTTTTTTCGGTTTTGGCAACGGAAGCGGCCGCAACGGCGGCAGGATTTTTGCGCCGGGAATTTTTTTGCGGATGCCGGGAATGCCACCAAAGCCAGCCGATTCCGGCGATTACCGCCAGCAGCAGCAGCACGGCCAAATAATCGCCGAACCGACTGCGGCGGCGGGAAGAGGCTTTTTCCAAAATCGGCACGCGGCCAATCTACCGCGCCACGCCCGCCGACCCAAGTTTGATTTCGCGTCAGAGCCGCAGCACCGCGTCGCCAATCAGCTTCGCCGTGTTTTCGTATCCCACGCGACTGGTGTTGATGACGAGGTGATAGTCCATCGGGTCATTGATGTCGGCGTTGAAATAAGTTTTGAGGTAGCGCAAACGAGCTTGCTCCTCTTCCACGCAAAATTTCCGCGCCTCGGCTGGCGTCTTGTGATCGTCGCGGCAAATGCGTTCGATGCGGTCTTCCAGCGGCGCGACCAGCCGAACATGTAAGACATGCGGCAATTTGGCGGTGATGATATTTCCACCGCGACCGATGATAATGACGCCACCCAGATCGGCGAATTTCAAAACCGTTTCCGTCGTCTGCAACACCAGTTTTTGCACCGTCGGCCGTGCACCGACGAGTTCCGCAATCATGTCTTCCAGCGCCGACATCCGATCTTCCGGCAAAGTCTTCGCGAGATACGCCGGCAGGTTGTGATCGGCCAGCACCTGATCCATCAGGTTGCGGTCAAAAATGGTCCACGGCGCGTTCTGTGGTGGCGCGTGTTGCTGGAGATGCGCGGCGAGTTTTTCGGCTATGTGCACCGCGCCACAACCCACCTGCCGGGAGATGGTCACGGCCCGGCGCAAACCCACCGGCGTCATCGCGCGCTTGGCGGGGGCGCTTTGACTGTTGATGAAGGAGAGGCAGCGGTCGAGTGATGCGTTAATCATAAATCACCTTTTGGTTCTGATTAACCTTACGCCCGCATCTCCCTAAATATCAAGCCCCGGCAGACGATTTATAAAAAACTAATTCGACGAATTAAACCGCCTCGCGCCGAATAATCTCGTTGTAAGCACCGGCAATCTGATCCACGAGCGGCGACGGTGCGACCGGCACACCATCGAACGCCACGACCGGCACAATGCCCAGTGCGCTCTGCGTCACGAAGATGCCTTCCGCGTTGCGCAAGTGTTCCGGCTTGATGATGCACTTGTTCACCGCCAAGCCGAGCCCCTGGCAGATTTCCAAAACCACCGCCCGTGTGATGCCCGGCAACACGCCGCGACCCGTCGGCACGGTGCAAATTTTCTCGTTGTAGACCCAAAAAATATTTCCGCCCGCCGTCTCGGCGACCTCACCGTTGGTGTTCAGCAGCAACGCTTCATCCGCGCCACGTTCCTCCGCCTCGGCGCGCGCCAGCACATTGAGAATTTTGCTGGTCGTCTTAAACGCCGCCAGCGCGTCACTTGCGGGAATACGGAACGACGCCGTGACCAGGCTCCAACACAGCGGTTCGTCAGAATTTTGCAGAGGCAGCGGATGTAAAACCATTGCCAGCGTGGGCTTATCTGCACTTTTGGTCGAATACCCGCGAGCACCCGCGCCGCGCGTGAGCGTCAGCCGCAGGATGGCTTCGGGCAATTGATTTTTCTCGATGAGCTGCGTGGCGAATTTCTGAATTTCCTTCGGCTCAAACGGCAGTTTGATCTTCAGAAATTCCGCGCCGCGAGACAACCGCTCCAAATGCTGCGCGCAACGGAACGGCCGGCCGTTCGACACGCGCATCGTTTCAAACAAACCGTCGCCGAGCAGAAAGCCGCGGTCGCTCACGGGCACGAAGGCTTCCGCTTCCGGCAAAAATTTTCCGTTCAAAAAAACCTGCATGAAAAGTCCCGTCTCCGGGTGGCGAAGATTTACGCGACGGGCAAATTTTTCGCGAGCAAATTTTCCCCGTTCGTCCGCGATTGCAGATTCAACGCCGCCAAAAATCCGCGCGCCTTGGCCAGCGTTTCCTCGTATTCGGCTTCGGAATCGGAATCCGCCACGATGCCGGCACCGACGTTGAAATGGATTTTCCCATCCGTGCACACTGCCGTGCGGATGGCGATGCTCAACTGGCTTTCGCGGTTGAAGCCAAGGTAGCCGATGGCGCCGCAATATGAGCCACGGGAAATTGGCTCGAGTTCATCAATGATTTCCATCGCGCGGAATTTCGGCGCACCGGTGATGCTACCGCCGGGAAAACAGGAAGCGAACGCGGCGAAATGCGTGACGTCCTCTCGCAACCGACCTTCGACGGTGGCAACGAGATGCTGCACTTGCGCGAATTTTTCCAGCTTGGCCAGCTCCGGCACTTGCACGGAACCATATTCGCAGACTCGGCCCAGATCGTTTCGCAATAGGTCTGTAATCATCACCAGTTCGGCGAGTTCCTTGGCGCTGGTCTGGAGTTCGTAGGCGAGCTGCGCGTCGCGCGTCGCATCCGCCGCGCGCGGGCGCGTGCCTTTGATTGGGCGCGTGACAATGTGCGAACCGCTCAAACACAAAAATTGTTCCGGCGAGGACGAGGCGAGTTGGAATTCGCCGCAGTCGAGAAACGCAGAGAACGGCGCGGGTGAAACGGCACTTAGCTTGCCAAATAATTCCCAGCCATTGAAATCGCATTGCGCTGTCAGCCGCTGCGAAAGATTGACCTGATAGATGTCACCGGCGCGGATGTATTGCTGGACGCGTTCGACGGCAGCGATGAAATCGGCGCGCGCCAAATTGGAAGCAATTTTCGCCACAGAGTCATTGAGACGCAGAGAATTGAATTTATTTATTTCCTCTGTGTCTCTGTGCCTCTGTGGCAATTCTTGTCCGATAATTTTTGAGATCCAGAAGTCCAATTGCTCTTTCGCCCGCGATTCTGTGCGCGAACCATCCGCATTCAAGCCAGTGGAAACGACATAAACCTTGCCGAGACGATGATCGAAGACGACAAGGCTATCGTAAAAACCGACGTGGCAGTCGGGCAATTCCAGATCGTTGACGGCGCGGCGCGGGAGTTTGGGTTCGGTGAAATTTTTCAGGTCGTAGCCCCAGCAGCCGAACGCGCCGCCGAGCGGAAAGGGCGAATCAATTTCATCGAGCAATTCGTAGCGCGCCATGAGCGCATCAAGCAGATGCCACGGATTGCCGAATTGGGTTTGGGAGATGGCAGATGGCAGTTGGGAGTTGGGGAAAAGAATTTCGCAGCGCGAGCCGAAGCTGCGAAAAGTAAGAAACGGATTGGCGGCAATGAACGAATAACGTGCGGCTGGCGAATCAAATTGCGTGGTGCGCAACAACACCAGCCGCGAGCCGCAACCGGCGTCCCGCAGTTGCTCGACGAGTGTTTCGGGCGTGTGCGCGGTCGGGATTTCCTGAATCAGCGGGCGCATTAGACTTGATGTTCGACTTTGATGGCCAAGCCTGGTTTGACGCCAGCGAGTGCGGGCAGAACGTGGTTCAGAACCTGTTCGGCGGTCATCCGAAACGTTCGGCCACGTGCAGAAATTTTCAACCAACCGGTTTGGTCACGGTAATAGCGTTCGGTGAAATTTTTTGTGCCCATCAAAATGACATAGCTGTCGTTGGTCAGTTTCATGTGAAAATCCGGCGCGGTTCACGCAAACGCGACCGGCAACGCTCCCGGCGGGCCGACGCGGCGTTCGTAGTCGCGGATAATCTGGATGACTTCATCCACGTCGTCCGTGATTTTGACGAGGTCGAGGTCGCTGGGACTAATGAGATTTTCCTTATCAAGCCGCAATTTCATCCACGCGAACAAACCTTTCCAATGTTCCCTGCCGAACAGGATGATCGGAAATTGCGGGATGCGCTGCGTCTGCACCAGCGTCAGCACTTCAAATAATTCATCCAACGTGCCGAAGCCGCCGGGCATATAAACAAAGCCCAGACTGTATTTCACGAAACAAACTTTGCGCGCAAAAAAATAATGGAAGTGAACCGGCACGTTGGCGAATTTATTACCCGCCTGCTCAAACGGCAGTTCGATGTTGAGGCCGACGGATTTGCCGCCGGCGTGCGAAGCGCCTTTGTTTGCGGCTTCCATGATGCCGGGGCCGCCGCCGGTGACGACGGCAAGATTATGTTTCGCCAGCCCCTTGGCGATGTCCTGCGCGGCGCGATAATACTTGTCACTCGGCTTCGTGCGCGCGGAGCCAAAAATGGTCACGGCGGGGCCAACTTGCGACATCGTGTGAAACGAGTCCACGAACTCGGCCATGATACGGAAAATCCGCCACGGATCTTCGTGAATGTAGGGAGTGCTTTCGCTCATGGCCTGAACATAATCCCGCCGCAAAAATGAAACAAGCCGGAGAATTCGAAAATTCTCCGGCTTGCTGGTTCCAACTGACCCGTTACGAGCAACCGAGGCTTTCGCCGCAGTTCAAACATTTGTAGCACGCGCCGTTGCGGACAACGACGTTGCCGCAGTTCGGACACGTCGGGGCGTCCTGCTGATTCGTAATCATCTGCGTGAGCGATGCCGCGCGGCGCTCATGCTTCTGACTGGCCTTGAGCTCGATCAAATCCGTGTCTTCGGAAATCGGCAGGTCAGCCACGGGCCGGTTCACCTTTTTTTTTATCTCCTCGGCGAGGCCGGGCATGACGAGTTCCGGTTGATTGCGCGCGGCGGTGATGTTTTCGCGGTAGCCGGGAATGAACTGGAACGCCATCCAGCGGAACACGTAGTCGGTGATGGACGCGGCGTTGCGGATTTCCGGATTTTTGGTGAAGCCGCTCGGCTCGAAGCGTTGGTGCGCGAATTTCTTGACGAGCGCTTCCAGCGGCACGCCGTATTGGAGCGCCATGCTGGTGAGCGTGCCGATGCTGTCCATCAAACCGCCGATGGTGGAACCTTCCTTGGCCATGGTGATGAACAATTCGCCGGGCTGGTGATCATCAAACAGGCCGACAGTGAGATAACCTTCGTGGCCAGCAATGTCGAACTTGTGCGTGACGGCCGTGCGCGTGTCGGACAAACGGCGGCGCAGCGGCTTGCCGGATTCGTCCTGCAATTGTTCGACCTGCGCTTCGAGTTCCTTGATGCGGGCGTCGAGCGCGGGGGCAACGGCAGTTTTGTCACCGGCTTCATTGGTCTTTTTAGTGTTGAGCGGCTGGGAGCGCTTGGAGCCGTCGCGATAAATCGCCACGCATTTCAAGCCCATTTTCCACGCCTGCACATAGGTGTCGCGGATGTCAGCGACGGTGCATTCGCTGGGCATGTTGACTGTCTTGGAAATCGCGCCGCTGATGAACGGCTGCGCAGCGGCCATCATCTTCAAGTGCGCCATGTAACCGATGCTACGCGTGCCCCGGGCGGGCTTGAAGGCGCAATCGAAGATCGGCAGATGTTCCGGCTTGAGGCCGCTGGTAATGGTCTGGCCATTTTCTTCGACGTCTTCAATCGTGTCGAACTTCTCGATGTGCGCGATGATCTTGGTAACGTTCGCTTCGCTGTAACCAAGGCGGTGCAACGCGTCCGGCACGCCGCGATTAACGATCTTCAACATGCCGCCGCCGGCGAGCAATTTGTATTTCACCAGCGCGATGTCAGGCTCCACGCCGGTGGTGTCGCAATCCATGAGGAAGGCGATGGTGCCGGTCGGCGCAAGCACGGTGACTTGCGCGTTGCGGTAGCCATGTTGCTTGCCCTTGGCGAGCGCGCTATCCCACGTTTTGCGGGCTTCGGTCTTGAGATAATTAAATTCCGCGCTCGGCTGGATTGTTTCCACGGCGTCGCGGTGGAGCTTGATGACGCCGAGCATGGATTCGACGTTGTCCTTCGCCACCGTCTTCGCAACACCGGCGCAACGCGCATCGCGGTAACCAGCAAACGCGCCGATGTTCGCGGCGATGTCCGCGCTCTGTTCGTAGGCGTGACCCGTCATGATGGACGTGATCGCCCCGGCGAGCGCGCGGCCTTCGTCGGAATCGTAGGGCAAACCGTAGCTCATGCAGAGCGAACCGAGGTTCGCGAAGCCGAGGCCGAGCGTGCGGAAGATGTGGGAATTTTCCGCGATGTCCTTCGTCGGATAGCTCGCGTTGTCCACGAGAATTTCCTGCGCGGTGATGAAGATGCGGCACGCGGCTTTGAAGCGGTCCACGTCGAACTTGTTGTCGTCGCGCTTGAACTTCATCAAGTTCAGCGACGCGAGATTGCACGCGGTGTTATTGACGAAAACGTATTCGCTGCACGGATTCGTGGAGTGAATCGGCTCGGTGCCTTTGCACGTGTGCCATTTCTGGATCGCGCCGTCGTATTGGATGCCGGGGTCGCCGCAGATGTGCGTGCCTTGGGCAATTTTATCCAGCAACGTGCTCGCGTCCTTCTTCTGGAGCGGAATGCCTTTGACGCTCTTCGTCCACCATTCCTTGCCGGACAGGGCGGCTTCAAAAAATTCATCGCTCGCACGCACGGAAAGATTTTCGTTTTGATACATTACGCTGCCGTAGGCATCGCCGTTGTAAGAACCGTCATAACCCTGCTCGATCAATGCCCACGCCTTCTTCTCTTCCTTCTGCTTGGCGTCAATAAATTCTTCAATGTCGCCGTGCCAGTCGCGGAGCGTATTCATCTTTGCGGCGCGGCGGGTTTTACCGCCGGACTTCACGACGTTGGCGACCTGATCATAAACTTTTAGGAAACTCATCGGACCGCTTGGACGACCGCCACCGCTCAATTTTTCGCGGCTGGAACGAATCGGCGTCAAATCGGTGCCGGTGCCGGAACCATACTTGAACAACATCGCTTCGCTGTAGGCGAGGTGCATAATGTCTTCCATATTATCCTGCACGGATTGGATGAAGCACGCGCTGCCCTGCGGGTATTCGTATTGCGTCGCGGCGCGTTCGGCGACTTTGGTCTGGCGGTTGTAAAACCAGTTGCCCTTGCTGGAATTTTTGCCGATGCCGTATTCGTGATACAAGCCGACGTTAAACCAGACGGGCGAGTTGAACGCGCCGTATTGGTTTAGACAGAGCCAAGTGAGTTCTTCATAGAAAATTTCACCGTCCGCCTTGGAGAAATAACCATCCGCAATACCCCAATCGGAAATCGTCCGCGTGATGCGATGGATGAGCTGGCGCACAGAAGTTTCGCGCTCGCTGGTGTGCTGCTCGCCGTAAAAATATTTCGAGACGACCACTTTCGTGGCGAGCACGGACCAGGACTTCGGCACCTCGACGTTTTCCTGTTTGAAAATCACTTTGCCGCCATCGTCGGTGATTTCGGCGGTGCGCTTATCCCATTCAATCTGGTCGAACGGCTTCACTTTTGCGTCGCTGAAAACGCGCTCAATGCGCAACGACTTTTTAGCTTCGGATTTGGTAGGTTTCATGGCGCGGGTCGCGGAAACTTTGGGGGTGCGGCGGTTGGCGGCCTTGGGAGCCGGGGACAAGACATCTTCACGGGCATCAATCATGGTAATCTCCAGGTTTAATTTTCAAACATTCACCCGGTCAGCTTCAAGCGAGACAGAACCTGCCGGAACACAAAAACAATCAATTTCAACAGAAAAACGGGTTTTTTGCTAAAATTGCCATCCCCCCTACTAATTGGGGAACGGACGCCATGATGATACCACTGGTTGTATGTTTCAAGAATATTTTACAAAAAAGTTACGCAATCGTTATTCACAAATAGAATCAAGGCAATTGTCCCGCCCTGATTAAAAATGCGCGACTTATTCTCCGCCGGTGGACAACATTTTTGACGCGCTTTGTTCGCCAAGAAAATTCCATTTGACTTTTTATCTTTAAGCATCAATCTATCCGCATCCGTTGATTTGACGGACTCATAAAGAGTGGTTGAGGGACTGGCCCGCTGACACCACGGCAACCGATTGAATTTAATTTCAATGACAGGTGCCAATTCCAGCTCGAGCATCATTAGCTTGGGAAAAAATGAGAAGAGCACAACCGTTTTGTGGCCCCTTCTCCTTGTGAGTCGGGGCTTTTTTGTTACCCGGATCAAACCCGGTAGGGCCGAGCTGCCGCTCGGCCTTCGTGGAAAAATTTGGGCGGCGCAGCAACGCCGCCCTACCAAATAATTTATTATGAGTGAAAAGCATCAAGGGTTCATGAAGGCGCTCAAGTGCCGCGAGTGTGCGCGCGAATATCCGCTCGAGGCCACGCACGTGTGCGAATTCGACTTCGGCCCGCTCGAAGTCGCCTACGATTACGACCGCATCAAAAAATCGCTGACCAAAACGGCCATCGAGTCGCGCCCGAAGACCATGTGGCGTTATCGCGAGCTGCTGCCCATCGCGGGCGAGCCGACCGTTGGCCCGCTCGTCGGTTTCACGCCGCTCGTAAAGGCCGACCGCCTCGCGAAGGCTCTCGGCATCCGCGAACTCTACGTCAAGAACGACGCGGTGAATTATCCCACGCTCTCGTTCAAAGACCGTGTTGTCAGTGTCGCCTTGATCCGCGCGAAGGAACTTGGTTTTGAAACTGTCGCGTGCGCGTCCACGGGAAATCTGGCCAACTCCGTCGCTGCCAACGCCGCGAGTGCGGGATTAAAATCTTACGTTTTCATTCCGTCGGATTTGGAACAGGGCAAAATTTTGAATTCGCTCATCTACGGCGCGAACGTCATTTGCATCAAAGGCCATTACGACGAAGTGAACCGTCTCTGCGCCGAGATCGCCGGCAAATTCGGCTGGGCGTTTGTGAACGTCAATATGCGTCCCTACTACGCCGAAGGCTCCAAGAGCATGGCGTATGAGATCGCCGAGCAACTCGGCTGGCGGCTGCCGCAGCACACGATCGTGCCGATGGCAAGCGGCTCGTTGCTGACGAAAATCCACAAGGGCTACCAGGAATTTATGAAGCTCGGCCTCGTCGCGAATTCCGAGACGCACATCCACGGCGCGCAGGCCACGGGCTGTTCGCCGATTTCCGTCGCGCAAAAGGCCGGACTCGATTTCTTCAAGCCGGTGAAGCCCGACACGATTGCGAAGTCGCTCGCCATCGGCACGCCCGCCGACGGTTTTTACGCGCTCAAGGTGATGCGCGAAACCAGCGCCGCAGCCGACGACGTGACCGACGACGAAATCCGCGACGCGATCAAGCTACTGGCCGAGACGGAAGGCATTTTTGCCGAGACCGCCGGCGGCGTGACCGTGGGCGTGGCGAAGAAACTCATTGCGTCTGGGAAAATCCCCCGCGATTCTTCTGCCGTCATCTGCGTTACCGGCAACGGATTGAAGACGCTCGACGCCGTGCAAGGTCATTGCGGCAAACCGCGCGAAATCAAGCCGAGCCTGCGCGAGTTCGAGGCGCTGCTGGCGCATGAAGAAAAAGTGAATGCGTAACTACGGCACACCATTTTCGTTCGGCCAATCGGAGAATGAGCGCATTGAAATCAATGTGCTCAATTATGAACGTGCACCGGTTGGAGAATATTGGGACGATAATTGGCTAAATGTGGAAATCAGTATTCGTGCAGGCGGATTTCGCGGCAAAGCGTCTGCCACAATTATCACGAGTGAATTGGAGAAGTTTTTATCGGAGCTTAAAGCGCTTCACGAAAAGCTAAATGGGACAGCAACATTTACAACTTTAGAAGAGCAATTGAGTTTGCGATTAAATGGCGATGGCAAAGGACACATTGAACTTCGCGGCGAAGTTGCAGACCAAGCAGGAATTGGAAATCGTCTCAACTTTACTTTGCAATTTGACCAGTCACAATTGGGGACATCTGTTCGAGAGCTAGAAAAAGTTACAGCGCAATTTCCGGTTCGCACGACTTCAGAGAAATCAAAAAATTAAAATTTAATTTATGCCAAAAAAAGTCCGCATCCCCACGCCGCTCCGCAAGTTGACCAACAACGAGGAGCTCATCGAAATCAACGCCGCCACCATCGGCGAGGCGCTCGTCGAATTGCAGACGCGCTTCCCCGGCATCCAGGAACGCCTCGTGGATGAAAAAGGCGAGGTGCGCCGCTTCGTCAACGTCTATGTCAACGAGGAGGACATCCGCTTCCTCAAAAACCGCGAGACGCCGCTCAAAGACGGAGACGAAATCAGCATCATCCCGGCGATCGCGGGAGGCTAGGCTGTAGCGTCGAGCCTGTGGCTCGACTTGGTTCGGCCACAGGCCGAACGCTACACCAATCACCAACTGAACTCTTATTTTATTATGGCCACCAAGAAAAAATCACCGGCGACGAAATCCACTTCACCCACGCAGCAGCGCCTGTGGCTGATGTATCCGCCCAAGCTCATCAAGAAGCCGTTCATCTGGGAAGTCGCCAAGAAATTCAAGGTCGTGACAAACATCCGGCAAGCCACGATCACCGATGAAATCGGCATTGTCTGTCTGGAACTGGACGGCACCCACGGCGAAGTGGCCAAGGCCATCACCTGGCTGGAGAAACAAGGCGTGAACGTGGAACCGGTGGATCTCGGCGTGATTGCTGGTTAAATAATTTGTGGGGACAAAACAAACGGCGCGAAGAATTTTCTTCGCGCCGTTTTTATTTTCCTTAAACTTCGCCGCGTGTTGAAGCCGTTCATTCATTGGATGGAGAGCCAGGGCCATTGGACGCCGTGGCTGTTTCTGGCGCTGTTCCTCGTGGCGTCGCTCCTGATGCTTTGGCGGCTGGAGGCGATGAGCGCGGGCGGTTTCGAGGGCACGGTGCTCGGCACGCTGGTGATGCCCTACTGCTCGGGCATGGGCAATTTGATTTTTGCGTTCATCCTCGGCCAGACCGGCGGCAACGGCGCGGACGTGATGATCAATTCGCTCGTCAACAACATCACGAACATGACGCTCGTGCTCGGTCTGCCGGCGATTTTCTGGGGCATGCACGTGCTGCCGCAAAAGAAATCGGCGGCGGGCAAAATGAAAAAATCCGAGGTCAAACTTTCCGCCAAGGCCAAAGCGAAAGCCGAAGCCAAGACCGGCGGCAAAGGCGGCAAGGAACACGAATTGAACCGGCTGTCGTTGTTGCTGACGCTGACGGCGGTTCTGTTTTTCACCGGTGCGGTCTGGGCGCTAGGTCGCAAAGGCAGTTTGAACTTCAACGATGGTTTGGTTTTGGTGGGCTTGTTTCTGTTCTGGCAGGTGTTTCATATTTTTGAAGTGCTCAAGGCAAATGTGCGCCAGGGAAAATCTCATTTCAGCCTGATGCTGCCGGTGAATCTCGCGCTGCTTGCCGTGGGCGCGTATGCGATTTACGTCAGCACGGACTGGCTGGTCGCTTGGGTGCAGCAACAAAACGCCGGCTTCATCAGCGCGAAACATCTCGGCTGGTTGAGCGGCTGGCTGATGGTGCTGCCGAACGCCGTGCTGGCGTTTTACTACGCATGGCGCAAACAGCCGGAGATCGTCTACGCCTCGCAGGTCGGCGACGCGCACGTTTCCATTCCGCTGTGCCTCGGCGTCTATTGCCTCTACCACAAGATGGCCGTGCCGGCGTATTTCCAGACGGCGATGTTCCTGCTGCTCGGCGCGACGGCGCTGCACATGCTATTCGTGGCGCTGTTCGGGCGGTTGCCGCGAATCGCCGGTTTTGCCTTGGTCGCGGCTTACGGATATTTCCTGAAAAAGGGACTGCTCGGCTGAAACTTGGTAGGGCGGCGTTGCTGCGCCGCCTTCCCCGGCTGACCGGCAGGTCAGCCCTACCACCACAATGAAGAGTTGAACTCCGCCGCGTTCACGCCCTATAATTTTCCTCAAGACAACATGACCGCGTTTCAAATCATCTTCACCCCGACCGCCGCGTCCGAACTGGCACGGATGCCGAAGGAACTGCAACTGCAAATTCTCGGTGACTTTCGCGGTCTGCCGCAGCAGGTCGTCGGCAGCGAACTGGAAGATTTCGGCAAGCTGGAAAGCGACGGCCACATCCTCCACCGCTTCCGCGTCGGCGATTACCGGGTTTATTTTGAACGCCATCCGCTCGGCGTGCTTGTCCATCGCGTCATGAGCCGGCACACGCTAAAGGATTTTTTCTTCCGCTCCGGCATCAAGGTCGGCGAAGATCAGGCTTTGCAGGAAAACCCGAAGTTCTGGCAACTCATCGAGGCCGCGAAGGGTTCCTGATTCGCGCGGAGAATTTTTCGGAATGCGGGCGCGGCAATTTCCCTTCTTGCAAGGAAGCTGATTCGATTTATTCTTTTTGCGCTCAAATTTTATGAACTACAAAATCTCTCAACGCGCCGCGTCACTAGCTCCGTCCCTCACTTTAGCTATTGATTCCAAGGCCAAGGCGATGAAAGCAGCCGGCGAAGATGTGGTCGGCTTCGGCGCGGGCGAACCGGATTTCGACACGCCGCAGCACATCAAAGATACCGCCGCCAAAGCGCTGGCCGCTGGCTTCACCAAATACACGCCGAGCAGCGGCATTCCCGAATTGCGCGAGGCCATCGCCGCCAAATTCAAAAATGACAACGGCCTGATTTACAAACCGTCCCAGTGCATCGTTTCGTGCGGCGGCAAACATTCCTGCTACAACGTCATTCTCGCCACTTGCGAACCCGGCGACGAAGTGATTATTCCCGCGCCGTATTGGTTGAGCTATCCCGAAATGGTCAAGCTCGCGGGCGCGAAACCCGTCATCATTGAAACGACCGACAAAACGGAATTCAAAGTCACTCCCGCGCAACTTCGCGCTGCCATCACGCCGAACACGCGGCTGTTCGTTTTGAATTCGCCCAGCAATCCAACCGGCAGCGTTTACACGCCCGAAGAAACCAAGGCGCTCGGCGACATCTGCGTGGAAAAAGGCGTGCTCATCATGAGCGACGAAATCTACGAGCACCTGCTTTACGATGGAGCGAAAGTGAAGAGCGTCGCCAGCTTCTCGCAAGCGCATTACGACCACACCATCATCGTCCACGGCCTCGCGAAGGCGTGGAGCATGACCGGTTGGCGCCTCGGCTTTCTCGCCGCGCCGGAACCGATCGCCAAGGCGATTGACGCCATCCAATCGCACAGCACGAGCAATCCGACTTCCTTTGCGCAAAAAGGCGGCGTGGCCGCGCTGACCGGTTCGCAAGAACATTTGCCGGTCTGGCTCGCGGAATTCGACAAGCGCCGCCGCTACGCCCACGCGAAGTTGAGCGCCATGCCCGGACTGACCTGCGTGAACGCCAAGGGCGCGTTCTACCTGTTCCCGAATATTTCCAAGACCGGCCTCAAGTCCGCCGAGTTCTGCGCAAAATTGCTGGAGCAGGAAAAAGTCGCCGCCGTGCCCGGCATCGCGTTTGGCGCGGACGATTACATCCGGTTGAGCTACGCGACCAGCATGGCGAACATCGAGAAGGGTCTCGACCGCATCGAAAAATTCTGCAAGGCGCTGGTAAAATAATTTTTGCCGCCACCTTTCAAGCCGCGAGCAATCGCGGCTTTTTTATTTGGCCGAATCGCAAAAAATTGGATGGCAAGAATCCCGGCGGTTGTTAAATTGTTTTCATGTCCGACCCGCAAGACAACACCATTGCCATTGTGTCCGTTGATAAAATTCAGCGGAGCTGGCAGGACTTGACCTTGCGGGTGGCGCAATTGGAAACGGGCAACGCCGCGCTGGAACAGGAGAACAAGGCATTGCGCTCGCTCGTCGAACGCGTCATCGAGCATCGCCAGAAATCCCACAGCGAATTGGTCAACCTGCTCGCCACGCTTGTGAGCCGGTTGCCAATCAATGACATCGGCGTCGTCGTCGCGCGGCTCGTGGAACACAACCAGCAAGTCAACGAAGTCTGTGCCAAGCTCGTCAAAGGCAAGCTCGACGACAATCTCCTCCAGCCCGCTATTCTCAAGCAACTCGACAAGACCAAACGCGATCTTGCGGCGGCTTACCAACCGGAAGTGGCAGCGTTGATCAAAGCTGATGCGCCGTATGAAGCGGGCTTGCTCCAGTCGCTGCTGGAAAAACCGGATCATTTTTTCTCGCCCGCATTCAGCCGCGCGAATCGCGGTTTCGTCAAGGGCCAGGTCGCGCGCGAGCGCATCCTGCGGGAATTCGGCGAAGAGGCGCTGCTGTTTTTTAAGGACGTGACGACGGACGTGAAGTTCAATCCGCGGCCGAAGCCGGAGGAAATCATGCTGGCGTTCAAGCCGGAGTTTGCCGAGCTGCTCCAGCAGAATCCGAACGCCGTTGCCGCCAAACGAAGCGAACTCCAGTCATTGCAGCAAAAAATCCGCGCCAGCCGCGAAAACTCGGATTTGGCGCGCGCCCAGAAAAACGCCTTTGCGCGGCTTTCGTTTTTTCTCGAACTGCTGCACTACTACGAGAACCAAAGCACCGAATCGCCGGACGTGGTTTTCGCGCAGCGGTTGCCGCCATTGATTGAGCAGGTCGCCATTCCGGTGGATCGCGATGCGCTGGACGAAAAATTGATTTTATCCGCCGAGGCAATGCTTGCGCTGGTGATTTCACCCGACCAACGCAAATCCGTCATCAATAACATCGGTAAGCCCGGCGGCCTCGCGCGCACTCTGCGTTACACGCTCACGTTCCGCGCGGAAAAACTTTCCGACATTGATCCGCTGACGATGGAGTGCGTGAAGCATTTGATTCCGCAGGGCCAAACGCCCACGCCCGCAGCACTCGCCGGCGTCCTGCGCTTTTTTAATCCGCACATGCAGCAAGCCTGCCTCCGCGCCATCGCCAATTGTGACCGCCTGCGCAAGGAGGAAGCGGAAAAAATCGCCAAAGCCCTCGCCAAGGAACTCGGTCAGGAAGAAGTTGTCTCGCGCATCAGCCAGCACTCCAATCTTTCCCCGGAAAAGGAGCGCGAGCTGGCGTGGAACCACATCAAGGATCTGATCGGCAGCCGCGCCACACCGAATGAAATCATCGGCGTCATCCGCAAGCGTTTTCAATCCCACTACGATGCCGAAGAGTTGAAAGCTTGCTGGATCGTTCTTACCGAGGTCGACGCGATGGTTTTTGTCCGCGTGTTCTGCCTATTTCCCTATCTGGCCGACGGCTCAACCGATCCGATTGCCCGTCCAATTTTGGAAACTTTCGTATCCCGCCTCACGCACGAAAAATACGCGGCCACCTACACCAAGGTCGTGCACGCGCTGAAAAATCTTTTCAAGGTCAAAGCCGACAGCCCAGCACTGGTGAATTTCATCGCGCTCGCCAAATGGGTGGATCCTGCCGCCGCCGAAAAAATTTCCAAGGACGTCGGCATCAGTTGAAGTCAGCGCAGAAAATCCCGTTGCAGCGCGGTCATCAAATCATTCACCGCCAGCATCAATTCCCCGCGTTGTTCTGCATCCGCTTCGTCCGCTAGGTCAATCGGCGCACTCATCGCCGCCGCGTAACGATGCGTCAACGCCATCCGCTCCTCGCGCTGGCCGAGTGAACGCAGCAACCCGCGCACCCGCTCCGCCTGTTTCTTGGCCGTGGAAATTTTCTTCAGCGCGGCGCTCACGGTCACTTCTCCCGTCTCGACCCGCTTGAGCAATCCGCATTCAAACAGCCCGCAACGCTTCGGCCGATCGGCGTAAATTTTGCATAGCCTGCCGTCAAAGCACGCGCACGGCTGGGTGAAGGCCGTCGTCGTCTTGGTTTTTCTAAAGAGCGTCAGCCCGAGCTGATTCAAGCGCGCCGGCTTGTCGCTGGCGCGCAATTCCACGTCCGCAAACAGCGTGCTGTCGCAGCATAAACCGCAATTCGGACAAAGTTGTTCAATACCATTCATCGCCATAAATGCTTCGGATACTTCCGCGCGAGTTCTGATTTAATATTTGGATAGTGCTCACGCCAAAAGCTCGCCAAATCTTGCGTGACTTGAATCGGCTTCATGCCCGGCGTCAAAATATGCACCGTCACCGGCACGCGCCCCAGCGCAATCTTCGGCGTTTGGTTCACGTCGTAAAGTTCCTGGATGCGCAGCGAGATGAACGGCGTCTTGCCCGGCTCGTAATTCACCTTCGGCGTGCGACCGTTCGGCAGCGTGAGCCGCTCCGGCGCATGTTTGTCCAGCAGCTCGCGCTGCGTGTGCGAGAGCCACGACATCACGATGGGTTTCACTTCGCGTTCCTTGATGTCCTTGTAACTCGCCGCGCCGTGGCAAAGCTGTTCGATGATGGCCTTCTTGTCATCGTCCGTGATGGCGGGCAGTTGCAAATCCGCGCACTCCTTGCACAACAAATTCAAACGCGCGAGCCATTGCTCCACGGAATGATCCCAGTTCGGCAGCAACAAACGTCCGGCTATTATTTCATCCGCGAGCAAACGCGCCGCCGCTTCCGCCGGTGGCGGGTCAATGCGTTTCGCCGCCAGCGCCAAGTCGCGGAAGCGCAGTAATTCTGCGGCCAAAACGCGTTTCTCGCGCGCATCAAACTGCACATGAACATCGCTCTTGATGTCATCGGGAAACAATTCCTTCAACCACTCAACTTCAATCGCGGTCGCGAGCGACAAAATGGTGTTCACTTCGCGGTCGCGGCCTTCGACTTCGCGGATTTCCGCGACGACGAAGAGCGGATTGTCCTGCACCTTGCTCTCGCGCGCCAGCACACCGCGCCGTCCGTGGACGAGTTCGCAGCGCAACGTGCCTTGATCCATACGCCGCGCCACGCGGTCGCTGAAGCCGATCAAAATGCACTTCTGCAAATTCTCGTCCTTCACCTCGTTCGGGCGCGTGTCGAGACCTTCATCCTTTGCGATGCGGAGAAATTGCTCAAACAGCGGTCCGACTTGTTTCGCCGTCACGGCATGAATGCCCAGCTTGCGGCAAGCGTCCACGCGGAACTGGTTGTTGAATGCATAGCTCCACGCACGCATGACAATCCAAAAATCGGAACTCGCCTTTTCGCCAAGCAAATCTTCGCGCAACGTTTCCACATCCTTGCCGCAGTTCCGCAAAAGCAAATCGCGCCCCTGCGTCAGCGCGGCAACGAGGCACGCCTGATAGACGCAGCCGTATTCCTGCGCCGCTAGCAGCATTCGTGCGTAACGCGGGTGCAGCGGAAACGCCAGCATCTTGCGGCCGACCGGCGTGATCTTTTTGTCGTGGCCAATCGCGCCCAAGTCTTCGAGCAATTCCTCGGCATGCGTCAGCGAAATTTCATCCGGCTTTTCCAGCCAGCGAAATTTCCGCAAATCATCCACGCCCGATGCCTTCAGCGTCAACACGACTTCGGACAAATCTAGCCGGCGAATTTCCGGCATTTCGTGCGGCGCGCGTTCGTCATGTTCCGGGCGCGACCACAGCCGGACACACGTTCCCGGTGCGGTGCGTCCCGCGCGACCGGTGCGCTGGTCGGCGTTCGCCTGCGAAATCTTTTCGATCAGCAGCGTGTTGATGCCGCGATTGGAATCGTAGCGAGCAATGCGCGCAAGACCGCAATCAATCACCAACCGCACGCCGTCAATCGTGATGCTCGTCTCCGCGACGTTAGTAGCGACGACGACTTTGCGCCGGTCGTAACGCGCGACGGCGGCGTCCTGATCTTTCGGCTGAAGTTCGCCGTGCAGCGGCAGCACGATAAAACCCTTCGCTTCGCGCGTGCTGCGGATGGCTTCGATGGTCTGAGAAATTTCAAAGCCGCCGGGCATAAAGACGAGCACATCGCCTTCGCCGCCGGCATTGACGTAGCGGGAAAATTCTTCCGCTGCGAGTTCCCACACCGGCGGACCGTTGAGACCGATACGATGCGGCAGGTATTCGATTTCCACCGGAAATGTGCGGCCTTCGGAGGCGAGCGTGGCGCACGGCGAAAGATATTTTTCCAACTCACCCGCATTGAGCGTCGCCGACATCACGCAGAGCTTCAGGTCGGGACGAAATTGCTCCTGCAAATCCAGCGCGCGGGCGAGTGTGATGTCGCCATAAAGATGCCGCTCGTGAAATTCATCGAACAAAATCGCGGTGACACCCGGCAGCTTCGGGTTGTCAATCATCTGGCGCAGCAAGACGCCTTCGGTCACGAAACGGATTTTCGTCTTCGCGGAAGTGAAGTTCTCGAAACGAATTTGGTAGCCGACTTCTTCGCCGAGTTTGACGCCGAGTTCCGACGCGACGCGTTTGGCGAGCAGGCGCGTGGCGAGCCGGCGCGGTTGCAAAACGACAACTTGGCCGTCGCCGAGCAGACCGTGCTTGAGCAGCATCTGCGGAACCTGCGTAGATTTTCCGGAACCTGTGGGTGCGGACAAAATTAGTCGCCGGTCGGCTTGCAGCCGGGCGATGATGTCGCGCTCGATTTCGTAAATGGGCAGACGGTCAGCCATGAAATCAAGCAAGTTGCCAGCCGGGTTTAATTTCTTCGTCCAGCGGCGGCAAGGGCGCGCCGGTGAGCAATTTCCGTTCGGCGAGAATGCCAATCATCGCGGCGTTGTCGGTGCAGAGGTTCTTTTCCGCTAGACGCAAGGTGAAACCGTTGTTCCGGCAGGCGCGTTCCAGCTCCTTCCGTAGACCGGAATTGCAGGTCACGCCGCCGGACGCGGTGACGCAGCGGACGCCATCGCGCTTGGCGGCGCGGATAGTTTTCTTCACGAGCACTTCCACAATCGCCGCCTGCACGCTGGCGCAGAGGTCGCGGCTTTTTAGCGGGTCGTCGAGAATGGTCGGATTGTCCCGGATGAAATAACGCACGGAAGTTTTGAGTCCGCTGAAACTGAAATCGTCATTCGGCTCGTTGAGCAGCGGACGCGGAAAGTCGTAGGCACTGGGATTCCCCCGCTCCGCCAGCTTGTCAATCAATGGTCCAGCGGGATACGGCAGACCCATGAGCTTGCCGGTCTTGTCAAAACATTCGCCGGCGGCGTCATCGATGGTGCCGCCAAGCACGCGATGTTTCAGCTCGGATTCCACCAGCACAAGCATCGTGTGCCCGCCACTGACGATGAGCGAAATGTTGGGCTGGAAATTTTTGAAATCGGCACAAAGTCCACCCCTCACCCCAGCCCTCTCCCCTTGCAGGGGCGAGGGAGAAGTATTTTGAATCCACGGCGAATAAAGATGCGCCTCATGATGGTTGATGCCGATGAACGGCTTGTTCAATGCAAACGCCACCGCTTGCGCGGCTTTGAATCCAATGAGCAATGCAATGCCGAGTCCTGGCCCCTGCGTAGCGGCCACTGCGTCGAGTTGTGCGGGAGAAATTTTGGCTTCAGTCAACGCCGCTTGTGCGACGGGCAGGAGATTTTTCAGATGTTCGCGCGCGGCAAGTTCCGGGACGACGCCACCGTATTCCGCGTGCAATTTAATTTGCGAAGAAACGACATTGGACAGAACCGCGCCGTCACGCACGACGGCAGCGCTGGTTTCGTCGCAGGAAGTTTCAAGCGCGAGGAGGGTCATTTACTTTACGGCTATTTTTTGCGGCGGCCGGACTTCGGCGAGACGGTTGTAAAGAATCAGACCTTTAAGCAAATCCTCGGCGCGCTCAAACTGCTCGTCGTGCACCGCTTGAACGGCGGCGCGCTCCTTGTCGGGCAGCGCGGCCACACCGCCAGGCGAGCGTTGCAGCAGCAGCGCGGCCTCTTCGCGGTCGCTGACGGGCACGAGGATGTCCGGCATGATGCCGTGCTGATGAATGACCTTGTGACTGGGCGTATAATATTTGGCGACGGTCAGCTTGAGCGCGGAGCCGTCATCGAGCGGAAAAATTGTCTGCACGGAGCCTTTGCCAAAAGTTTTTTCGCCGAGCACCACGGCGCGGTGCAAATCCTGCAAACAGCCGCTGACGATTTCCGCCGCGCTGGCTGTCCCGAGGTTCACGAGCACCACCACCGGAATATTTTTCAATTCGTCGCCGTTGCCTTTTGCAAAATATTTATCCACCGTGCGCCGGCCTTCCGTGGAGACGACCAACTGGCCACGCGGGAGAAATTTTTGGCAGACTTCCACGGCCTGTTCCAACAAACCGCCGGGATTCCAGCGTAAATCAAGGATAAGACCCTTCATGCCTTGCTGATTCAGTTTGGCCAAAGCCGATTCCAGTTCGTTGCCGGTGTTGTCGCCGAATTGCGTGATGTGAACATAGCCAATTTTATTCGCGTCGAGGGAAAATTCTTTTCGCCCGTGGATATCCTTGACCATCGTCATCTGGATGATGGCGCGGGCAAGCGTAAAGTTTTTCACCGCGCCGGTGGACGGTCGTTCAACGGTGAGCGTCACGGTGGAACCGGGTTCGCCGCGGAGTTGTTTGACGACATCGGAGAGATCTTGATGCTCAACACTTTTGCCCTCGACCTTGGTAATGCAATCGCCCGCCAGAATGCCCGCGCGAAAACCCGGCGTGTCGTCCATCGGCGACACCACGGTGATGAAACCGTTCTTCAGCGCGACGACGAGGCCGAGGCCGCCGAACTGACCTTCGGTGTCGTCCTGCAATTCCTGAAACGAATCGGCGTCGAGAAATTCACTGTGCGGGTCGAGTTTACCGACGGCGCCCTTGAGCGCGGAATAGACGAGCGCCTGATAAGTAAGATTCGTGCCGTCCACATATTCGCTGCGGATTTTCCGGAGCACATCGGTGAACAAGTCTAGGTTGGTGTGGATGTTATCCTCGTCATTACCGGCATGGACAGCGCTCAAATATATCTTCGTGCCGACTGCGAGATTGAGCAGCAGCGCGACGAGCACAAGACCGAAAATGAAACGCCGTTTCATGAGCGGCGGAACTCTACCACGAAGCGGCGAAGACACAAAGTTTTTGAGTTTTTAATAAAGAAAGCAGGAATTGAGGAAAATTCATTCCTGCCTTCCTGCTTTCCTTGTGGAAAAATCTCAAATTACGCCCGCAGCAGGTTTTCGATGAACGGTAGATCCGCCGGAACCGTGACCTTTGGATTCGGCGTCGCACTTTGCACCAGCCGGACCGGCTGGCCAATTAGTTCGCACGCCGCCGTGTCATCCGTTAGCTGCAAGCCTTTCTCGCGCGCCATGGCGATGGCTTTGCGGATGACTTCAATGCGAAAAGTCTGCGGCGTCTGCACCGACCACAATTTCGAGCGGTCCACCGTGCGGGCAATCGTTTTGCCGTCGGCGGTTTCCTTGATCGTGTCCGTCACCGGCTGCGCCGCAACCGCCGCGCCAGTTTCACGAGCGGCTTGGATGGTGTCGGCAATCAACTCCGCCGTCGTGCACGGTCGCGCGGCGTCCTGAATGGCCACGATTTCCGTTTTCGGCGAAAGTGCTGCGAGTCCGTTCCAAACCGAGTCCTGCCGTTCCGCGCCGCCGACGACGATGCGGAACGGCTTTTGAAATTGATATTTCTCCGCAAGTTCCGTGAAGTGCGGCTGCATCCCGTCGCGGACAACGAGAATGATTTCATCCACGCAAGTCGCGTCGTTGAATTTTTGCCAAGCGTGCGCGACGACCGGACGACCGGCGACTTCGAGCCAAAGCTTGTCCACGTTTGCGCCCATGCGCGTGCCCTTGCCGGCGGCAACGATAATGGCAGAAATCATTTTGCGAGTCTAAAGGCCAAAGCCCAAAGTCCAAAGTCAAAACGCGCGACTTTGGACTTTGGGCTTGAGACTTTGAACTGGTGTTCAACCGATGCGCCAGACGATGCGCGCCTTGTTGAGGTCGTATGGGGACATCTCCATTTTCACGCGGTCGCCGGAAGTGAGGCGGACGAAGCGTTTCCGCATCTTGCCGGAAATGGTCGCCAGCACTTGATGCTTGTTGTCGAGCTCGACGCGGAACATTGTTCCCGCGAGAACTGTTAAAATCTTTCCTTCAACTTCAATGTGCTCTTCCATTGAACTTTTCTAGCAAAAAAGCTTGGGCAACATTTTTTGAGGATGCTGCCCAAGCCAGTGATTATCTTAAAAATTAATAGCGTTCACGGCCACCACCACCGCCGCCACCGCCGTAACCGCCACGGCTGCCACCGCCACCACCACCGTATTCACGGCGCGGACCGCGATCGCGACCACCGCCACCGGGAGGACGTTCTTCCTTCGGGCGGGCGATGTTGACCGTCAAAGCGCGACCATCGAGCTGCGCGCCGTTCATGGCCGCAATCGCTTTCTGCGCTTCGTCGGGGGTGGAGTAGGTGACGAACGCGAAACCGCGTGAACGACCGGTCATCCGGTCCATCATAAGGTTCGCTTCGACGACTTGACCGTGGGCGGCAAAAGCCTCCTGCAGGTCGTTTTCCGTGGTGTTGAAGGAAAGATTTCCCACAAACAGTTTCGTGCTCATTCGATGATTTGCTGCTCAATACTAACCGTTTTCGTCTGTTCCCGACTATCGGGTTTCAAATCATCACTGAACGGAAGTTCACTTGAAGATTTTCCATGGTCGAAAGGTCAATTTATCTTACAGACTGGGAAATGGTAGCCGCGTGTCCAAACTTGGCAAGCGCTTTTTTAACCCTTAATTGTCTACCGGCTGCCAGTCCAAAAACTTCAATTGCACGGTCGTCCGGCCGTTGTATTCATTCACACCCGGCGCGAACGCCAGATCAAACTTCCCGTCAGGCAACGGCGCGTTGCCAACATTCCACCAGACCGCTTCATGCGTCGCCGTGCCATCCGTCACTGAAAGTTTGACATGCTGCTTGTTCGCGCCCATGCGGAACGGTGGCTTTTTTAGCGAAAGCCCGCGTGTGCAGAATTGCAGCGCTGGGTTCCCCTGCCCGATCGGTTTCAACTTCTCCAGCTCCGCCAGCGAATCCAGATTCAAATCTTTTAATTGAATCTCCGCATCCAGCCGCAACGGCGGTTGTAAATCTTCCGGCTTCAGTTGACGCTTCGCCAGTTCGTTCAACCTTTCGCGCAGTAAATCAATCTTCTCCGGCAAAATGCTCAAGCCCGCCGCCATCGCGTGCCCGCCGTGGCGCAGCAGCAAGTCGTCACAATCGCGCAACGCCGCCGCCAAATCAAAACCCGCGATACTGCGCCCGGAACCGCGCATCTCGCCGTTCTCGCCGCCGATGATAAAGGTCGGACGATAAAATTCAGATAGCACGCGCGACGCCACGATGCCGACGACGCCGATGTGCCACAGCAACTGGCCCTCGACGATGACAAAATCCTTTTTCGCGTCGAACTTGGAGCGCACCACGCCACTGACTTCCTCGGTAATGCCCTTCTCGATTTTCTGCCGCTCGCGATTCCGCGCGTCGAGGTTTTGCGCCAACGGCAGTGCGGCGTCCAAAGTTTCCGCGAGCAGTAGGTTCAAGGATTCCTCCGCCGTTTCCAATCGTCCAGCCGCATTCAAACGCGGCGCGAGTTGGAACCCGACTTCGTGCGTGCCGAGCTTTTCCGGCGAGTCTGCAACTTCCTTCAACGCAAGTATTCCCGGGCGCTTCGTCGTGTTCAGTTTTTCCAAACCGGCGGTGACGAGAATTCGGTTTTCGCCAATCAGCGGAACCAAATCCGCAATCGTGCCGAGCGCGACCAAGTCCAGCAGCGGCTTCAAATCAAAATCCGCCGCACCGGGCAGACCAGTCTCGCGCCCGCGTTTCACCAGTGCGTGCGCGAGCTTGAACGCGAGGCCGGCGGAGCAAAGCTCCTGAAAATTTCCGATTTCCGATTTCCGATTTCCGATTTTCTCGGAGAGTTGCGGATTAACCAACGCCACCGCTTCGGGCGCGGGATGGGAAACTTGATGATGGTCGAGCACGATGACTTCGACGCCCTGCCCTTTCAGCCACGCAATCGTTTCCACCGCCGTCGAGCCACAGTCCACGGCCAGCAGAAGTTTTACGGGAAATTTCTTCAGGCAATTCTCCACTCCGTCGTGACTCAATCCGTAGCCTTCGTCCATGCGGTTGGGCAGATATGCGTCCGCGCGCCAGCCCAGCTTGCGGAGAACTTCGAGCAGAATCGTCGTCGAGGTCACGCCGTCCACATCGTAATCACCAAAGATGACGAGCGGTTCATCGCGTTCGTGCGCGAGCAGCAGCCGTGCAACGGCGGCGTCCATGTTCGGCAGCAGAAACGGATCCGCCAAATTTTTAAGTCGCGGCGAGCGAAAATTCTCAATCGCCGCCGGCTCGTCAAAACCGCGGTTCAAAAGACATTGCGCCAGCAGCGGGGAAATCTTGAGTTGCGCTGCCAGCTGTTCCGCCAGCAGCGGTTGCGGCGTGGCCAATGACCAACGGTATTTCATTTTTGTTCAACCACAGAGTTTCAGCTCTGCCCAGCGGTGGCGGAAATCTTTTCCCAGAACTTTGCTAGTTCGTCCGGGCCGAAGTCGGCGAGGATTTTCCCGTCCACCTCAATCACCGGCGCGAGGCGTTGGCCGGATAGATTGATCATTTCGGTCATGGCTTTACTATCGGCAATTACGTCGAGCGTCTCGTATTTGATGCCGCGCTCGTCAAGCCAGTGCTGTGCTTTATGACACCACGGGCAAAAGGGTTTGATGAAGAGTCGGATTTTCATACGGCAATCGGCTGGTAAATTACATCAATTCGCCAAAATTCAAAAAACAAAACGCCAATTCCTGTGCAGAATTTGGCAATCACTGCAGCAAGGTCGGCATTGATATCCGCCGCCGCATCCCTATAATTTTCGCAGCACGCAACGACGCGAACCAAAAATAATTTTCGAGAAAAACTTTCGTCACCGCCATGAGCACCGCCACCGCCAGCCAATCAAACGCCACCGTCATCGGCCGCGAGGAAATCCACCGCGACCTGCTCGTGCTCCGCGTCCGGCCGGACGACAAGCTGTTTGAGTTCAAGCCCGGCCAGTTCGCCGTGCTCGGACTGCCCGGCTCCGCACCGCGCGTCGCGACCGCCGATTTAGAACAGCCGAGCGCCGAACCCGACAAACTCATCCGCCGCGCCTACAGCATCGCCTCCGCCAGCGTGGAGCGCCGCTATGTGGAATTTTTCATCACGCTCGTCAACAGCGGCTCGCTCACACCGCGCCTGTTCAATCTGAAGCACGGCAGCAAAGTTTTTCTCGGCCCGAAAGCCAGCGGCACCTTCACACTCGACCGCACGCCGCCCGGCAAAACCGCCGTGCTCATCGCCACCGGCACCGGCCTCGCGCCCTACGTTTCCATGCTGCGGACGATTCTGACCACCGAAACCCAGCGCAAATTCGTTGTCCTGCACGGCGCGCGTTACAGTTGGGATCTCGGCTATCGCGGCGAACTGGAATCGCTCGCACGCCTGCGCCCGAACTTCACCTACATCCCCAGCATCACGCGGCCCGACCAAGATCAGCATTTTCTCGGACGCATCGGCCGCATTCAGGCGCTGCTCGAACAGGGCGCGCTGCAAAAGGACGCCGGCGTCCAACTCGATCCGGAACACGCCGATGTCTTCCTCTGCGGCAATCCGGAAATGATCAAGGTCGTTACCGAGATGCTTGAGAAAAAGGGTTTCAAGCGCGGCGACGCCAAGAATCCCGGCAACGTCCATGTTGAAGAGTATTGGTAAGTCAAACCTTGTAGGAGTCGAGGTGACGAGACTCAAATTAAAGAGGAAAAGTTAGAGACTCCACATGCCGTCTTCTACAAATCAAAGGCTGGCTTATCGAGCCAGTGCTGCGCCTTGTGGTGTTACGGGCAATACGAGAGGCGGATTTTCATGAAGTCACTCTGCCCTCTTGATTTTGTGTTTATCTAGAAGCTCATTAAACGTGGATGCGGGAGAACTGCTCATGGCAAAATCACTCTCAGGAAAAGAGCCATACGCTTCAACCTGGTGACATTCAAAACAAATCACAAAATCATTCGTGGTTGTTCCATCAACCATGCGAATGCCGTGGCGGGGCTCAAAACAATACATTCCTCTACTGCCTTCGCGAACTCCTTCAGTGAAAGATTCCATCAAATTGGTCTTTTCTTGAAATGAAACCACTTCAAAGCGTCCTAAAACTTTAAAGCCACAGAAATATTTGCGGGTATCTTCCTGTAACTTACCGTCAAATTCTGTTTTGGCGTTCGGATCGAGAGAATAAAAAAACAATTTAATTTTAGAAACCGGAGTCTTTTCAATCGCGTCAGCAACATGAAATTGCTTTGTCTTAAGCTCCTCATCATCTGCTTTGCTGGCAGTTTGAAAAAATAAACAGCTTAACAACATCAAATAAACACTCCGTGCCATAAAAAAATTACCCGCCAATCTGCTTCTTGTAATCCTCCGGCGAGAGCAGCGCATTCAGTTCCGCCGGGTTGCTCAATTTGATTTTGTAAAACCAGCCGTCGCTGTCGGGCGCGGTGTTCACCAGCGCGGGATTGTCCACCACGGCGGAATTGACGGCGGTGATTTCGCCGCTGACGGGCGAATAGATGTCGCTGGCGGTCTTGACAGATTCCACCACGGCGCAAGCTTCGCCGGCTTTGACCTGGCGCCCCACGGCGGGCAATTCCACAAACACGATGTCCGTCAACTCATGCTGCGCGTGGTCGGTGATGCCCACGGTGGCGGTGTCGCCGCTGACGCGGACCCATTCGTGGGACTTGGCGTATTTCAAATCGGAAGGAATGTTGCTCATAAATTGTGCGGAGAGATTACGCGGACTAGGTAAATTCTCAATTCCATTCTTTCCGCGAATTACACGAATTGACGCCAATTAAAAATCAATTTGCGAAAATTGGCGCAATTCACGGATAAACTTTTTTACAAATACTGCGTCAGCAATCCCGGCGCGACGCCGAACAAAATCACCAGCAACGCGAGCAAGGCCAGCGCCAGAAAAGTCACCAGCGGCGTCCGGATGGCGGGCGCATCGGCGGCGGCATCCTCCACATAAGCCGCCTTGAGCACGCGCAGGTAATAGTAGAACGATACCGCGCTCATCGCGATGGCGAGAATCACCAGCCAGAGCAGACCGAGATTCGCCCCGGCACTGACGACGGCGCTGAACAAAAAGAATTTACCAATGAAGCCCGCGAGCGGCGGAATACCACCGAGCGACAGCAGGAAAATCATCAGGCAAAGCGCCAGTCCCGGTGCGCGCTTGCTCAAGCCGTTGAAGTTTTTAAGCGCATCGCTGCCGGTGGCGTCTTCCACGACCATGACCACGCCGAACGCACCAATCGTCGTCAGCGCATAGGTGATGACATAGAACATCATCGCGCTGGCGCTGAGCGGCGTGTTCGACAAAACCCCGAGGAGCATATAACCCGCATGGGCGATGGCCGAATACGCGAGCAGTCTCTTGACGCTGAATTGCACGATGGCGGTGAGATTGCCCAGCATCATCGAGAGCGCGGCGATGATGGCGATAACGGGCGTCCAACCAGACAGGAAACTGTGATAAGCCGCATTGCCTTCCGCACCGACGAACCCAAGCGTGAAAATCTTGGCGAGCACGTAGAAGCTCGCGACCTTGGACCCGGAACCGATGAACGCCGCGCTCGGCGTGGGCGCGCCTTCATAGGCGTCGGGCGCCCACAGATGAAACGGCACGGCGGCGACTTTGAAGCCGAAGCCGATGACGGTCGTCACCAGCGCGACGAGCAGCAGCGGATCGAATCCCTTACCGGCGATGGCGGTGGCGATGTCGCGCAGATTGGTCGAACCGGCGATGCCGTAGAGCAGACTGAAACCAAAGAGCATGAACGCCGCCGACATACCGCCGAACAAAAAGTATTTCAACGCGGCCTCGGCAGATTTCTCGTTGTGCTTGTTGAACGCGGTGAGGATGTAGAGCGAGAAGCTGGCGAGTTCCAGCGAGACAAAGATCATCAGCAAATCCTCGGTGCTGACGAGAAACATCAGGCCGATGGTGCCGAGCAGTATCAGCGAAAGATATTCGCCAACGTGGTCGGTGAACTTGGCCGAGGTGGAAATCAGGATGGTGAAAATCGTCAGCGCGAGGATGGCGACCTTAACGAAATCAGACGACGGATTCACGACGAGCAGACCGTTGAACAGATTGGCTTCGGTGTGGCGCGCAAACGCCAGCAGCGCGGCAGAGACGCAGCCGAGAATGGAAATCAGCGCGCCGCCGTTGAAACGCGCCGCGAGGGATTTGCCGCGCAGCACGGTCAGATCCGCGCCCAGCACCACGAACAGCGTGACGGTGACGATGGTTTCCGGCGCGGAGAGTTGGAGCAGTTGCAGATAGTTCATTGGGCACCTCCGCTCAACAGCCGCGCGAACAGCGGCGATTTGAAACACGGTTCAATCCAGTTCATCAGGAGGTTGGGGAAAAGTCCGATGACCAGCGACGCGCTGATGAGCATCACCGCGCCGAAACGCTCGGCAACCGTTATCGGCTCCATCGGATGGTCATGATCAACCGGTTTCGGCGGGGCGTCGGAATAAAATGCTTTTTGCATCGCGCGCAGCGTGTAGGCCACGCCAACCAGAATGCCCACACCGGCGAGAATCGTCATTTTCGGGAAGACCTGCCACGCGCCCATGAGCACTTGCAATTCGGCGATGAAGCCGCTGAAACCGGGCAGGCCCATCGAGGCGATGCCGGCAATGACAAACGTCACGCCCGCAAACGGGATGACTTTGCCGAGTTGCATCGTTTCCAGGTCGTTGAAGTCGCGGGTATGCGTCCGGTCGTAAACCATGCGCCCGACCACGGCGAACAAAAGGCCCGCTATGATGCCGTGTGAGAACATCTGCAATACTGCGCCGTCGAGGCCGATGGTGTTGAGCGTCGCGAGGCCGAGCAGCACGAAGCCCATGTGGCTCACGCTAGAATAGCCGATGACGAATTTGAAATCCTTCTGCACCAGCGCCACGCCCGCGCCATACACGATGCCGCCGACGGCCAGCGCGGCGATAGCCCATTGCCATTCGCGCACGCCTTCGGGGAACATCAACATCGCCACACGCAGGCAGCCGTAAGCGCCTAGCTTCATCACCACGCCGGCGAGCAGCATCGAACCGGCGGTGGGTGCGGCGACGTGTCCGGTCGGTGCCCAGGTGTGAAACGGCCACATGCCCGCGAGAATCGCGAAGCCGACGAACACCAGCGGAAACACCCAGTGCTGGAAGCCGGCGGAGAAATGCACTTTCGACAGCTCGATCAAATCCAGCGACGCATGGCCAAGCTGGCCTTTCGCCACCACCCACGCGGCGATGAGGCCGATGAGCACGAGATGGCTGCCGACGAAGGAATACAACGCCAGCTTCATCGCGCCGTATTCTTTCCGCGTGCTGCCCCAGCGCGCGATGAGGAAATATTTCGGGATAATCGTCAGCTCGTAAAACACGAATAGCAGCAGCAAATCGAAGCTCAAGAATACGCCGTAGACGCCGCCGATGAGCACGAGGTAGAAGGCGAAGAATTCCTTCGTCCGCTTCTCAATGTTCCAGGAAAATAAAATCCCGCTGACCGCTGCGAGACCGGTCAGGACAACCAGCACCAAGCTGATGCCGTCCGCCGCAAGATAGTAATTTGCGCCGATCGCGGGAATCCAATCCGCTTTGACAATCGTGGTGACTTCGCCGGGGTTCGTTTGCTGAATCGCGCCGACCAAGGCCACCACGCAGCCGGCGATGGCCGTGAGCAAGGCGACGATGCGGGCCGCGCGCGCGTTGTCGCGCGGCAGGAGCATCAGCACCAGCACCCCGAAAAACGTAATGTAAATGGTCCAGGCGAGCATTTTAGAAAGTGAGTTGTTGCACCAGTTTCATCATGGTCGCGTCCACCGCGCCCAAAATAAATTGCGGCCAGATGCCGAGGATGAACATCAGCGCGATGCTCGGGAGGACCAGCAGACGTTCGCCGGTGGTGAGGTCGGGGAACTTGGCCCAGCACTCATTCAGCGGACCGCAGAAAACGCGCTGGATGAGCGTGAGCAGGAAAATCGCCGTGACCAAGATGCCGATGGTCGAAATCGCCGCCGCCCACGGCGCGAGCGGGAACACGCCTTTGAAAATCAGGAATTCCCCGACGAAGCCGTTCAAGCCGGGCAAACCGAGCGAGGAGAACAGTGCGATGCCCATCAGGCCGGTGAACACCGGAACGACTTTGCGCAATCCACCGAAATCTTCCAATCCGCGCAAGCCGCCGCTGCGTTTTTCAATCAGCGCCATGAAGAGGAACAACGCGGACGCCGTGAGACCGTGGTTGAACATCTGGAGCAGACAACCGTCGAGTGCGGCGGCTTTTTGGAGTGCGGCATCTTTCACACCCGTCGCCATGCTGACCGCGGCGAACATCGCCAGCAGACAGTAGCCGAGGTGGTTGATGGACGAGTAGGCAAGCATGCGCTTCAAATCTTTTTGCGCAAACGCGGCACAAGCTGATAGGACGATGGTCGCGACGGCGAGCCAGAGCAACGGCGTCAGCACCTGCCGGATTTGGTCGGGAAAAATCGGCAGCAGTATGCGCAGGAAACCATACACGCCCATCTTGGACATCACGCCAGTCAGCAGCATCGTCACTGGGCTGGGCGCCTCGGAATACGCAGCGGGCAGCCAGGTATGGAACGGAATCACCGGCACTTTCACCGCGAAGCCGAGGAATGCGCCGAAGAAGACGATCAGGCCGATATTTTTCCAGCCAAAGGCCGCTTGCAACTTGGTCGTGAGCACACCGCTCTTGGCCATACCGGCGAGTTCGATGAAATCAAAGCTGCCGGTCGCCAGCCGGAGGGCGAGAAAGCTCAACAACAACGCCACGCTGCCGACCATGGTGTAGATAAAGAACTGCGTCGCCGCCGGACTGCGTTTCGGTCCGCCCCAGAGTTTGATCAGAAAGAACGCGGGAATCAGGCCGAGTTCCCAGAACAGGAACCAGTGGAAAAAATTCAGGGCGGTGAAGGTGCCGAACAATCCCGCCTGCAACCACAGCACCAGCGCATGAAAAACGTGTGGACGGTCTTCGACGTTCCACGAGGCGAGAATTGCCAGCGGCGTAACAATGGCCGTGAGCAGCACCATCAGCGCACCGAGGCCATCCACGCCAAGGAAATATTGGATGCCGAGCGTGGGCACCCAGTCGAATTTCTCCACGAATTGCAGATCGCCGGATTTGGCGTTAAAATTCAGCCATAGGCAAATCGCCCCGCCAAGTCCGATCAGGCTGGTCACCAGCGCCACGCCGCGAACAAGGATTTTTCGTTCCGCGCCAAGGCCGGCGATGATGATGCCGCCGATGAACGGGACGAGAGTAAGAATGGTTAACCAGTGATTCATGCTTTGCGCCCCCAAATCAGGAAAATGATGAGCGCGACGAGCGCGACGCCGATGATGCGGAGGTAAGTTTGCACGCGGCCGGAATGCAGCTTCGACAGGATGCCGCCGCTGCCGCGAATCGAGCCGCAGGCGGCATCAAAGCCGCCGTTGACGACGTTTTCATCGGTCAGCCGGTAGAGCCAAGACGAGCCAATCGTAAAATATTTAACGAGCAAAACCGCGCCACCGAAAACCCATTTGTCGGCGAAATCGCACAGCCACGCGGCGAAGGCGTTGAAGCGGATGACCGTAGCTTCGTAAATTTCATCAATGAAATATTTGTTTTCGAGCAGCTTGAAAATGGCCGGTTGCGCGGCTTCGAGCACGTCTTTTTCCGCCGCCGTTTTGCGCTGGCGTTTGCCGTAGAGCATCCAGCCGACAGTGATGCCGGTGAGCACGATCAGCGCGGAAGCGCCCATCAAACCGGCGCTCTCGGCGAGGTTGCTGAATTTGATTTGCAGTTCGGCGAGTTCGCCGTTCAGATAGGCGTCAAACCACGGCCACGCCGGCGTGCCGATGACGCCCAATAAAATGGCGAACCCCGCGAGGATGATCAACGGAACGGTCATGACGGCGGGGCTTTCATGCGGATCGTGGCTGTGAGATTCGGAAGAGTGTGAGGAATGGCCGTGGGCAGACTTTTCATGACCGCGATAGCTGCCGAAGAACACCAAACCCATTTGCCGCGTCATGTAAAACGCGGTGAACAACGCGCCGGTGCAGCCGAGGTAAAACGGAATTTTCGACACCGACCAAAGCGACGCGTGATGGAGAATTTCGTCCTTGCTCCAGAAACCGGAGAAGAACAGCGGGAAACCAGCGAGCGCCAGCATACCAATCGCGTAAACCACGAACGTGATGGGCATGTATTTTTTCAGTCCGCCCATTTTGCGCACGTCCTGCTCTTCATGGCAGCCGTGGATGACGGAACCGGAACCGAGGAACAGCAGCGCCTTGAAAAACGCGTGCGTGATGAGGTGGAACATGCCGACCGCCACGCCGCCGACGCCCAGCCCCATCATCATGTAGCCGAGCTGCGAAACGGTGGAGTAAGCGAGGATGCGCTTGATGTCGTTTTGCGCGACGGCGATGCTCGCGGCAAAAATCGCGGTGATAGCACCAACCCATGTCACGACAGTCAACGCCGTCGTGATCGGCGCACCATGTTCCACCGGTGCGGCTCCCGCCGCCATCAGCGGATAAACGCGGGCGACGAGGAACACGCCGGCGGCGACCATCGTGGCCGCGTGAATCAAAGCGGAAACAGGCGTCGGGCCTTCCATTGCGTCGGGCAGCCAGACGTGCAGCGGCACCTGGCCGGATTTGCCGACGGCACCGAGGAAAATCAAAAGTCCAATCGCCGTTGAAACCATCATGCCGCCAAAAATTGTTTTCGAAACCATTCCAGCCAGCGCGCTCGCTTCCAGGCAGCCGGTGTGTTCCGGCGTATAAAAATTCAGCGTGCCGGTCTGCGCGTAGAGCCAGACCATGCCGAGCAGCAGACCGAGGTCGCCGATGCGCGTGGTGATGAAGGCCTTTTTCGCCGCCGCCGCCGCGCTTGCTTTGTGATACCAGAAGCCGATGAGTAGATAGCTGGTCAGACCGACGATTTCCCACGAGACGAACAGCAGCAGCAGGTTGTTGGCGATGACGACGCCCAGCATGCCAGATGCGAACAGCGCGAGGAAATTGAAGAAGCGCATGAAGTTTTTGTCGTGCGCCATGTAGCCGACGCTGAAGATAAAAATCAACATGCCGACAAACGTCACCATCACGAGCATGATGGCCGTGAGCGGATCAAGCACCCAGCCGATGCTCATCCATTGCCCGCCGAATTGAATCCAGTTGAAGCTGAAGGTTTCGCGGAACGCGCCTTCGCCATGCTGGCCGAGCGTGGCGGCAAACGCGCAGAGTGAAAGCAAAAAGCCGAGCGCCATCGAACCGATGGCCAAACCCGCCGCCAGCTTGCGTGCAGGCTGCTTGTTCACGGCGATGATGCCCGCCGCCAGCAGCGGCAACGCAGGAATCAGCCAGAGATTTTTGACGATCCAGATCATCCTTTCAGCTCCTTCACTTCATCCAAATTGGAAGTCTTCTTGTGCCGGTAAATCGCGATGACCAGCGCCAAGCCGACGGCTGCTTCCGCACCGGCCAGCGCCATTGAGAACAAAACGAAGATAATGCCGGTCAGCGCTTCGGGATGTGCACCGTAGCGCCAGAACGCGATGAAATTCAGGTTCGCGGCGTTGAGCATCAGTTCAATGCCAATCAGCACGAGGATGGCGTGACGGCGCGTCACAGCACCGGCAAAGCCGATGGCGAATAGAAATGCCGAGACGAGCAGGCAGACTTGCAGCGGCGTCATGGCTGGCCTCCGGAGTTGTCTTTTTTGTCTTCTTTCAAAGCGATGATGACCGCACCAATCATCGCGGCGGTGAGCACCAAGCCGACGATTTCCAGCGGCAGAACAAATTTCGACATCAGCGCGTCGCCGATGTTTTTAACCGGCGCGGCGGGCGCGATGGCAATTTCCTTTGGCAGCGCGGAACTGGTCAGAACCGCCCAACCGAGCAGCGTGAACACCATCGCAGAGACAGCGACGCCAGCGAGCCAGCCGGAAGTCAGCACGCTTTTTTCCGGCGTTTCGCCGCTGCGCGTCAGCAAAATTGCGAACACGATCAGGATGGCGATGGCGCCGACATAGACCAAGATTTCCGCGAAGCCGACGAACTCGGCGTTGAGTTGCAAATACAGCGCGGCGACGCCGGAGAACGCGACCGCCATCGCGAGCGCGCAATGCACGAGGTTGCGCAGGCTCATGACCGTGGCGGCGGCCAGGACGGTCACAAGCGCAGTGATGATGAGGGCGAGAGTCATTTTATTCCGCGTAGCGATAAATGCGTTTGCCGAGTTTTTGATTCTGCATCAGGCCGCGACCGAGCAGCACATACGCGCCAGCGATGAGCGCGCCGCAGACGAGCCAGCGTTGCCAATCGGCGGCCATATAATGCCAGATGCCGGCGACGAGAATGTTGATGAGCGCGAGCGGCAGCATGAATTTCCAGGCGAAATTCATCAGTTGATCCATACGCAAGCGCGGCAGCGTGGCGCGAATCCAGATGAACACGAAAATGATGGCGGTCAGTTTGCCGAAAAACCAGATCCACGACGGAATCCAAGCCAGAAAGGAGAACGGCGCGGTCCAGCCGCCGAGGAACAGCGTGATGCCGAGGCCGATGATGGCGAACATGCCGAGGTATTCGCCGAGGAAAAACAGCGCGAACTTGAAGCCGGAATACTCGGTGAAATAACCGGCGATGATTTCGGATTCCGCTTCCGGCAAATCGAACGGCGTGCGGTTGGATTCCGCGAGCGACGCGATGAAAAACAGCACGAAGCCGATGAAACCCCACGGCGTGAAGACATGCCAGTGCGCAATGCCGAAGGTGTAATGGTTCTGGTGCGCGATGATGTCGGTCAATTTCAGCGAACCGACAATCATCACCACGCTGACGGCGGACAGGATGAGCGGAATTTCGTAGCTGACCATCTGCGCGATGGCGCGCATCGCGCCGAGCAGCGAGTATTTATTGCGACTCGACCAACCGGCCATGAACACGGCGATCTCCACCGCGCCACCGACGGCAAAGAAAAACAACAAACCGGCGTCATAATCGGCGAGCGTCATGTTCTTGCCGAATGGCAAAACGGAATACGAGAGCAACACCGGAATCAGCATCACGACCGGCGCGAGGAAATGAACCAGCTTGTCCGCCGCGCGCGGAACGATGTCTTCTTTCGTGAGCATTTTCAGGCCGTCCGGCAAAAATTGGCCGAAGCCGGCGAGACGGATTTTGGTGAACGGTATGCCGACGCGGTTCGGGCCGTAGCGATTTTGGATACGACCAATGCCCTTGCGCTCGAAAATCGTGATGATGGAAAAAAATGCCGGGAATACCATTAGAATGAAACTGATGCAGATGAGCGGCGTTACCAGCGGACGCAGCACTTCCGGCACAAAGCCCACGAGCCAGTGCAGGGCGTTCACAAAAATTTGGTCGAGCTGGTCAAACATTTTCAAGTCGTGGTTGGCGGGTTGGCCGGCGGCGGTGCGATGGGCGCGGCGGCGGCAGCCGCAGCAGCCTTGGCTTTGGCTTCAGCATCCGCTTTCACTTTTGCTTCGGCGGCGGCTTTGGCCTTGGCCTCGGCCTTGGCTTTTTCGGCGGCGATGACGGCGTCCGATTCAGCCGCGTCCGCCGGATGAATCTTTTGGTAATAGCTGTTCGGCTTCGCGAGTTTTTCCTTGGTCAGCAGCAGGTCGCCGAAGCGATCCGCCGTGCTCAATTCAAACTCGGTGTTCATCTTGATGGACTCGAACGGGCAGACCTCGACGCAAATCTGGCAGCTCATGCACACCGAAATATCAATGTCGAAGGTCAGCGGATAAATCTGCGGCTGGCCTTTGTAATCGGGCTTCTTGTCCTTGCTCTTGACGATGTAGATGCATTTCGGCGGACATTCTTTTTCGCAAATCTGGCACGCGACGCAGCGCAGGCCCTTCTCCGCGTCGTCGCCGTCATACACGAGAAACGGGAACTGCCGCGTGTTGCCCTTTTGCGGCAGGCGTTCTTCGGGATATTGCACGGTGGTGAGGCGATTCTTCGAAAAGTAGCTTCCGAAGAAATTCCTGGCGGTCACCGCCATGCCTTTAATGATTTGCTCACCGAGCATAAAAATATTTTTTAGCGATCCACTTCACCGAGCACGATGTCCACGCTGCCGAGAATCACGACGGCGTCGGAAATGTTGTGGCCGAGACACATGTCTTCCAAAATGGTCAGGTTGATGAAACTCGGCGGACGCACGCGGTAGCGATACGGATTCGGCGAACCATCGCTGATCACATAAAATCCGAGTTCGCCTTTTGGCGCCTCAACGCGACCGTAAACTTCACCAGCTTTCGGGCGGAATCCGCGCAACTTCGCCTTCGGGTCCATGACCGGTCCGACGGGAATGTCACGCAGCGCCTGCTCCAAAATCTTGATGCTCTCGCGCATTTCCAAAACGCGGATCATATAGCGGTCGTAAATGTCGCCGTGTTCGCCAACCGGCACCTGAAAATTGAACCGGCTGTAAATGCCGTATTTGTCCACCTTGCGCAGATCGTAATTCACGCCGGCGGCGCGGAGCATCGGGCCGGTGATGGACGCATTGATCGCCAAATCTTTCGGCAACACGCCGACAAATTGTGTGCGGGCGAGGACAATTTCGTTTTCGGTGAGGAATGTTCCGAATTCGTCGAGAAACTTGCTGTAGTCGGCGACAACTTTTTTCGTCTTCGCGATCCATTCGTCGTTCACATCCACGCGCACGCCGCCGAAACGCATGTAATTGCACATCATCCGCGCGCCGCTGACCTCCTCGAACAGGTCGAGGATTTTTTCGCGTTCGCGGAAGGCATACATCATCGGCGTGCCGAGCGCGCCCATGTCCTGGACGAAAAAGCCGATGAGACAGGTGTGATTCTGGAGGCGCGTGAGTTCCGCCATGATGGCGCGGATGTATTCCGCGCGTTCAGGAACGACCAAGCCGGCGAGCTTCTCGATGGTCAGCGCGTAAGCCCAGTTGTTTGTCATCGAACAAAAGTAATCCAGCCGGTCGGTGTAAGGCATGTTGGCGAGATACGAAATATTCTCGCCAATCTTCTCGTGGTTGCGATGCAGATAGCCGAACACCGGCTTGAGCTTCACGACTTTTTCGCCGTCGAGCACCACATCCATGCGAAACACGCCATGCGTGGACGGATGATGCGGTCCCATGGAGACTTCCAGCAGTTCGCCGAGTTCCTCGCCGTTCGCGGCGAGCTTCGGCTTCACTTCAAAATTTTTCGGCGGCGTGGCGAGGGCGTTCACGGTTTCACCTCCGCTTTCGGCTCTGCCGGATAATGCTTTTTCGCCTCGACCAAAACTTCGTCGTGCGGCGTCGGCTCGTATTCAAAATCGTCCGGCGCGATGTAATCACGGCGCATCGGAAAACCGACAAATTCGTCCCACATCAAAATGCGGCGCAGATCGGGATGGCCGTAAAAAATTACGCCATACAAATCGTAAACCTCGCGCTCCTGAAATTCCGCGCCACGCCAGAGCGGCGTGAGCGACGGCAAATGCGTCTTGTCCGCACGATTTTCCGTGCGCAGCCGCAAAACCACCGGACCGTGTTTCAATCCCATTGAATAAAGGTGATAAACGACTTCGAGATAACCGGGGCGAATGTTTTTTTTCACTTCCTCGACTTCTTTTTCCACGCCATCCACAACCTGTTTGACTTTGATTTTCTCCGTCAATTCCTTGTCCGGCCAGTCCACGCCGGTGACGTTCGAGCAGTAATCCAGTTTCAACTGCGCGTCGTCGCGGAGAAATTTTGCCACGGTAAAACCGCTCGCGGCATCCACGAGCAGCGAGCGTTCACCGGCGGCGCATTCGTTCGCGAGAACTTCAATTTTCGCGGACGGCAGTGCGGCTTCGAGGCGCGCCTTGATTTGTTCGAGTGTTTCCACGGTTTAGCGTTTGATGACCGTCGGATGCCAGACGGCGTCATTCTTCGGCGGTTCCAAATCATGCGGGCCATAAGCCGGCACGGGAAATTCGCTGGCGACATCGGCGTTCAGATGGCGCGGACGGTCGGGGCCGGTGAGTTTCTGCGCCAGAATTTTTTCCTGCAAAGTCATGATCGCGTGAATCAGCGCCTCGGGCCGCGGCGGACAGCCGGGAATCGCCACGTCCACCGGCAGATAACGGTCCACGCCCTTGAGCACGTTATAGCCCTGCTTGAACGGCCCGCCGGAAATCGCACACGCGCCCATCGCGATGACGTATTTCGGCTCGGGCATCTGGTTGTAAATCCGCACGACGAGCGGTGCCATTTTTTTTGTGACCGTGCCGGCGACAATCATCAAATCCGCCTGACGCGGCGAGGGACGGAAGACTTCCGCGCCGAAGCGCGCGAGGTCAAAGCGCGCCATGGACGCCGCCATCATTTCGATGGCGCAGCACGCGAGGCCGAATGTCAGCGGCCACACGGAGTTCGCGCGGCCCCAGTTATACAAATCCTCCAAGGTCGTCACATAGACGCCTTGTTTCTGGAGTTCGCTTTTTAGACCTTCGTCAATCATGGCAAAATCTATTCTTCCTCATCGTCATGCTCAACCTCATGCTCAAAAGCGATTCATGAGGATGACGATGACGATGACGATGATTTTTCATTTCCAGTTCAAAAATCCCTTGCGCCACGCCCAAACCAGCCCCTCGACCAGGAGCAGGAGAAAAATCACCATCGCCACAAACGCGCCGACCGGCAGGCCGGCAAATGACACCGCGAAGGGCAGCAGGAAAATCGTCTCCACGTCGAACACCAGAAAGATAATGGCATAAAGGTAGTATTCCGAACGAAAATGAATCCACGCATCGCCTTTGGATTCGAGGCCGCATTCGTAAATGGCGTTCTTGTCCTTGCCCGGTTTGTTCGGCGAAAAAAAATGCGCCCAAGCCCACGCCGCCGCGAGCGGGGTCAGCGCGAAGCCGACAGCCGCTACGGCCAGCAGGAGGAGAACCAAATATGGGTTGGACGATTGCATTGTTACCGATCCCAAATGCTTCAAAAGCTCAAGGACATCAACACGAATACCAGACCGTCCGCACCGGCGATTCACCTAAATTAGCTTTTACCGCCCCAAATTTGCCATTAGCACGCCAATTTTAGGCGAGCGCAATATTATCGAATCAAATAATGCAACCCGCACCGCACAATCACCTCATTTGCCGGGCTTAAAAATTGGCTTCGGCACAATCACGGCCGTAAAGCGACGTCCGCGAATCTCCACTTCAATCGTCGTGTCCGGCTTGGCCAGTTCCATCGGCACGAAACCCATGCCGATGCCGCAGTTCAGCGACGGGCTTTGCGTGCCGCTGGTGACGATGCCGAAGCTCACGCCGTTGACCCAAATCGGATAATGCGGACGCGGCGGGGCCGATTTGTCGGTCATTTTAAACGCAACCAGTTTCTTCTTCACGCCGTTGGCCTTTTGCTCCGCAAGCACGGCACGGCCATTGAATTCGCCTTTGTCGAGCGCCACAAAAAATCCGACGCCCGCCTCAATCGGCGTGGTCTGCTCATCGAGTTCGTGGCCGTAAAGCGGATAACAAACTTCCGTGCGCAGCGTGTCGCGCGCGCCGAGGCCGCATGGCTTGATGCCGAATGGCTGGCCGACGGAAAGTATTTTGTCCCAGAGATGCTGGACGGCGGAGTCCGGGCCGAGAATCTCAAACCCATCTTCGCCCGTGTAGCCGGTGCGAGCGACAAAAATACTGTGCTGCTCAAAATTAAAACCGGCGAGCTGGTTTTTCTTCAAGTCCGTGACGGCGTTCACCGAAAAAACCGAAGCCGACGCACCGGAAATGCACTGGCAAATGAAATCTTTCACCTTCGGCCCCTGCACGGCGATGGCCGCGTAATGATGCGAGGCATCGGTGAGATTCAGTTCGCCGCCGGTGAATTTCGCGGCCTGCGCCCGGAGCCACGCCACGTCCGCCTCGATGCGCGAGGCGTTGATGACGAGCAGATAAACGTTCACCGACAAGCGATAGACGTAAAGGTCGTCAATCACGCCGCCCTGCGGGTTGCACATCAGGGTGTATTGCCCCTGCCCCGATACGAGCTTGCGAACGTCGTTGGTCAGAACAGAATTCAGGAACGCTTCCGCGCCCGGACCGCTGACGGTGACTTCGCCCATGTGCGAGATGTCAAAAATACCGGCGGCGCTGCGGACGGCGAGGTGCTCGTCGGTGATGCTGGTGTATTGAACTGGCATTTCCCAGCCGCCGAAATCAATTAGCTTGCCGCCGAGTTTTTGGTGGGCGGAAAAAAGTGCGGTGCGCTTCAACATAACTTGATGCAACCAAGAAACACTTTTTCCGGCGCGGACAAAAGGCAAAAGCAAACAAATCCAAAATTCGCTCGCCCAATTTTCTGAATTACCAAATCAAATCGCCAGCCGCGCCATCACTTCCTGCGCGAGCAATTGATACGCTGCTGCGCCGCTGCTGTATTGGTCGTAGTAAATGATTGGCTGGCCGTGGCTCGGCGCTTCGGCGAGGCGCGTGGTGCGCGGTATCAGCGTTTCAAAAACCTTTTCGCCGAGCAGCCGACGAACTTCCTCGACAACTTCGTTGGAAAGTTTGGTGCGACCGTCGAACATCGTCATCACCACGCCGAAAATGTTTAGACTGGGATTCACCCCGGCGGCGCGGAGTTGGTCGAGCACGCGGTTCATCATGGAGATGCCTTCGAGCGCGTAATACTCGCATTGCAGCGGAACCAAAACACCGTCACACGCGGCAAAGGCGTTCAGCGATAAAATGCCGAGCGACGGCGGGCAGTCCAGCAGCACAAGGTCGTAGCACCCACTGTCACGCACGGGCTGGAGCGCGAGCGCGACGCGCTGCAAATGGTTTTCCAACCGCGCGAGTTCGAGGTCGGCGGCGCACAGGTCCACTTCGCTGGGAATGGCTTCGAGCCGGTCGTATTTCGTGGGTTTGATTTTTTCGAGCAGGGAACCTTCGCCCAGCAAAACTTGATAGGCACTCGCGCCGTCAATCTTTTCCAAACCTACGCCGCTGGTGGCGTTGGCCTGCGGATCGAGATCGAAGAGGAGCACGCGTTGCCCTTCCGCCGCGAGGCAGGCGGCGAGGTTGACGGCGGTGGTGGTTTTTCCCACGCCGCCCTTTTGGTTGGCGACGGCGATGACTTTGGTTGGCACTCGCAGGATTAAATGAAAAACGCGGCGGCGTTTCAAGCGCACACCGCGTCAAAGCGAAAATTTTTATCTTACTGTCCGGCGGGCGCGAAGCTCGCGGACTGGAACAAACCGGCATTAGCCGACTGCCCAAACAGCGTCGTCGTCGGCTGGAGGCTGGCCACAGGATTAGTGCTGACCGCGATGCCGTAGGATTCACTGGCCGCCAGCAGCGGCGGCGCACTCACGGCGGCAACGGAACCGTCGGTAGCAGACGTCGTCGGGTCGGTAAGCGAGAACACGGCTTTGGAAGATTCGTCTGAACGCTCGGCGAACACCACCGACAAAACCAGCAGGATGCAAAGGCTCGTGGCAAAAGCGCCAATCACGCCGGGACGCGTCTCAAAAATCCGCAGAAAATTAACCAGCCATGGCGCGGTTGCTTCCAATTGTTCGGTGAAGGTCTGTGCACCGCTGACCTCACCCGCACGAATGCGCGAGATGACTTGGTCGGAAAAGTTGTTGAAATAACCCGGCGGCGGAACCTCGTGCTGCTTGAGTTTCAGCAGTTGCTTTAGCGCCTCAAAATTTTGTTCTTTTTCGCTCATGTTTATTTTATGTATTCGGCTAGAAAGCCCTGCAACTGCTGGCGCGCATAAAAAAGCCGCGACCGCACCGTGCCAATGTTGCACCCCATGATTTCGGCAATTTCGTCATGCGACTGCCCCTGCACGTCGTGCAACACCACGACCATTCTGTGAGGTTCTGACAGCTTGAGCAGCGCCTCGTTCAATTTTTTTTGCAGCTCGGTCAGGCCGACATCTCGCAGAGGAGTTTTGTCCGAAATCAATGCCACCAGATCGGGATTATTCTCGGTATTGAAATCCAAATCGTTCAGGCTGAAATGGTGCTTATTCTTGCGCTGCTTGAGAAAGTTAATCGTCTTGTTGACCGCAATCCGATATAGCCAGGTGTAAAAACTGGAGCCGCCCTTGAACGATTTTAGCGCTTGATACGCCTTGATGAATGCGTCCTGCGCGATGTCGTTGGCATCCTCGTGATTGGACGTCATGTGATAAATCGTCGCGTAAATCCGCTGCTGATAACGCTGCACCAACTCGTCGTAAGCCTTCAAGTCGCCGCGCCGGGCGCGCTTGACCAGATCGCCTTCCAACATTCCGGTGGGCGAATTGGCATCAACAATGGGCGCGGGTTCAGACATAATCATTGAACCACCAAAGCCGCCGTTTGTTGCGCAAGAAAATCCGTCAACGCCAGCAAGCCTGCCTGCCCCGGCGATGCCGGCAGCACCCGCAACGCGCGCCGCGCGATTTCCAAGCAACGCTCAATCTCCTGCACCGACGGCGCAAAGGTTTGGTATTTCGCCAGCAGTGCATTGACCGCCGCTAGATTTTCTGGCTGCCAATGGATAATCAAATTTTCCAACGCCGCCCGGTCAGTCGACGACGCACGTTCCCACGCGAGCAGCAACGGCCAGGTCAGTTTGCCTTTCGCTAAATCCGTGCCGAGCGATTTGCCCGCATCCGCTTCCGTGCCGAACAAATCCACGCAGTCGTCATAAATCTGATATGCCGTGCCCACCGCCGCGCCGAATTCCTTCAGCGCCGCGCGCTGCTCCGGCTGCGCAGCGCTCAAAAACGCCGCGAGGTCGCAGGATAGCGTGAACAGCTCGCCGGTCTTCATTTCGATGACGCGAAAATAATCCTTACGCGCCGCCGCAAAATTTCGCCGCTGCTGCGTCTGCAAAATTTCACCGGAACAAACCGTGTTCGTCGCCAGCGAAACCGCGCGGCAGACTTCAGTCGTGGGATAGTTGGACGCCAGTTTCAGTGCTTGCGCAAAAAGGCAGTCGCCGAAAAGCACGGCGATTTCGTTGCCCCATTTCGCCGCCACCGTCGGACTGCCGCGCCGGATTTCCGCCTCGTCCATCACATCGTCGTGGACGAGCGTGGCAAGGTGGATCATCTCGATGATGACCGCCGCCGTGACGTGGGATTCATTGGGTTTGCCGAAGCAACCGGCCGCCAGCGCAACCAGTGTCGGGCGCAAATGTTTGCCGCCGTTGTTCAGCGCGTGTTCGGCATAGGGCACGATCTGTGGATCGAACTCATGAGCCTGCCGCGTCAACTGCTGCGTCACAGCACGGAGAAACGGCTCCACCGGTTCCACAATCATTTTCCAGGAACGGGCGGGATCTGAAGAGTTAATCGAATGGGAGTCGCCCACTTTGGTTTCAGCAGCCAGCATCTCCCTGATTTTACTTTCGCCACGCAGATGAGTCAAACTTGTTGTCGTCATCAGAATAAAATCCAAGCCGACCATTGGTGAGCGGCTTTGAACTTGTTTTTGAGCCGAAAAAACCTCAACATACGCGCTGGCCGGAGTTTTTCCGGCCACCTGAATCCAATGAAAAAATCCAGAATTGTTCCGCTGATTGCCCTGCTGCTATTGTTTGCCATCGCGGCCTTCAGCCTCATTCCCGGAAACTCCACACCGCCGAAATCAGTCGTGATTCAGCCGACGGTGTCGGACACGAACACCGCCCCCGTCGCCGCCGCCCCGACCGAGACACCAGCCGCGACTCCGGTGGCTGCGACCACGCCCGTCGCGAAGCCGGTTGCGCCAGAAAAAGTTCCCGACGCCCCCGCGCCGACCAAGCCGGAAGCCAAGCCGACCCCCGCGCCGCAATCCGCGCCAATGACCGTCACGAAGGTGGTTGAAATGCCGGCCACCACGCCGCCGCCGCCCGCGAATTTTTATCCCGGCGACATCGCGACGAATAAATTTTATAGCCTCCATTTCCGCGTCGGCTACCAGCACGCGAACCACGGCAACAACAACAGCACTGCGTGGTTGAGCGCCAAAGGTTCTGTCAACGCCGACCAGTGGCGTCAGCGCGCCGGTAAAAACGGCTGGCTCGTGCCGGATGCCGATGCAGAATTTTCCCACCAAGACCTCGCCAAAAAATCCAGCGGCGCGAATGGCGACACGGACGAAGGCGTGCAGTTGCAGGCTAGCTTGTTCTGGCCTTGGAAACATTGGACGGTTTCAAATCAGCACACCAATTCCACTTGTCCGTTCAGCGGTCCGGTGGCGCTCGCGCTCGGCCCCACGCTCAACGGTGGTTTCGACCAGTTGTTCGACGGCACTTCGCCGCAGCTCTTCAGCCACGGCGGCGTGCGCCTGACCATCAACCGCGACGGCTACCTCGAATACACCTTTGGCGGCGCGGAAAATCTCCCCGGCGTCCGGCAACAACTCGCCGCCGAACTGCCCATTTTCCAAAGCCACAACGGCGAAATCCGCTACCTCGTGCGCGGCCTCTGGGATCACACCACCGGCAACCATCCCGACCTCGTGCAAGGCGCGTTCCTGGTGGAAATGCCGCTGGACATTTTCACCAGCCGGGACAAATGGCGCGACCTGAATCCGTTCAAGAAATAATCTAGTAACGAGGAAGTTGACGCGACCAACGGAAACGGTGGAACGCGTCGCCTTTGCTAAACCAGAATCACGGCTTGTTTCTGCGGTAAAAATAGGATGGACAGCAACTTATGGTCGAAATAAAGTCAAACCATGGAAAAGGATAGGCTACATAGGCGGTCATCCATTATCTGTTAGGCTGCTTGAGCGCATGAGGATTTTTATAGCCATCTGTTGCGGCATAGTTCCGATGGTTTTGGCTTTCAGGTTTTGTCCTGAAAGCTTGGAGCCGGTGGTTTATTGGTCTTTACCGTTGTTCCACCAGATTTGGCATCCATTCGCATCCGGCCCGAATCCGGTTGCTTGTTTTGCTGGTTTGGTGCTGAATGCCATCATTATTTCAGCGGTGGCTTTTATGATTCTTGGTTTGCGGAAGAAGATATGAAATTGCACGACGAGCAGCCTAACAAGTCGCCGGAGCCAACCGCCGTTGGCGCTTACAGTTCCGCTGTCGCGGTTCACGTCGCGAGTCGGCGGTGGCTCAGCTTTTTTCGTTAGGTGGCAGAGCGTATGTCGCACAAAGCAAAAATTCTGATTATTGTCGGTTCTGTGGTTGGCATTCTTATTGCCATTGCCATTCCTAGCTTTGTTCGGTCTCGCTCTACATCGTCAGCGCAGGCTTGTATCAACAATTTGCGGCAGATTGATGCTGGCTGCGCGCTCTCTGATTTGGAGATTCATGGCCGGCTCAAGGCAGCGACCCAAGCTTTTGCGGGAGATCGAAAGACTCATGGGATTTCTGTTCCTGACAGCGTGACTTTCAGCGAGCTTGCTTCGGGTCGCTATCTCTCGAACAGCGAGGTGGCAGCATTTAGCAATGCCGTGGTTACTGTTTCGCTTGGAGGCGACCAGTCGAGTCCGAAGGCGATTTGGGTTCGCGTTCGTTTTGCGGATGGTTTCGAGATGGCACAGTTATCAGACGGCAAGTTCACAGATGGGAAGTATGTTTCGACATGGTAAAACTGCCACCTAATATGAGGATAGGCTACACACACGCCTGACAATTTTCCGAAAACAAAAAAAGCGCGGACGGCTTTCGCCATCCGCGCTTTTGAATTGTTTTTACTTAAGCCTGCGGGGCCGGAGCCGCCGCCGCTTCTTCCTTGTCGCGGTCTTCCATCGCGGCTTTGCGCGAGAGTTTCACGCGGCCTTTTTCGTCCACGCCCAAACATTTCACCGTGATTTCATCGCCTTCTTTGACGATGTCTTCGGTGCGCTTCACGCGGAAGTTCGCGAGTTCGCTGATGTGGACGAGGCCGTCCTTGCCCGGCAGGAATTCGACGAACGCGCCGAATTCTTTGACGGTTACAACTTTACCACGGTAAATCTTGCCGATTTCCGCTTCGGCAGTGATGCCGCTGATGGAATCCACGGCAATCTTCATGCCCTCCGCCGAGACGGAGAAAATGTTGACCGTGCCATCGTCCTCGATGTCGATTTCGCAACCGGATTCTTCGACGAGGCGTTTGATGTTCTTGCCGCCTGGCCCGATGATCGCACCGATCTTCTCGGGGTTGATTTTGAGCGTCGTGATGCGCGGGGCGTATTTGCTGATGTCCTTGCGGGGTTCAGAAATCGTCTTGGCCATTTCGGCGAGAATGCCGAGACGGGCAACGCGGGCCTTTTCCACCGCGATCTCCATGATGGCGTGGGGCAGACCTTTCAGCTTCAAGTCGAGCTGGAAGCCGGTGATACCCTTCTCGGTGCCGGCGATTTTGCAGTCCATATCGCAATACGCGTCTTCCCAGCCGATGATGTCGGTGAGCAGTTCGTATTTGGAAATCTTGTCGCCGCTGTATTCCGTGCAGATGCCGACGCTGATGCCGGCGACCGGACGAATCATCGGAACGCCCGCATCGAGCAACGCGAGCGTGCCGCCGCAGACGGACGCCATCGAGGTGGAGCCGTTGGACTCCATGATTTCGCTGACGACGCGGATGGTGTAAGGATAATTCACCGCCGGAATCATGGATTCAATCGAACGTTCGGCGAGCGCGCCGTGACCGATTTCGCGGCGGCCAGGGCCGGTAATACGACCGGTTTCGCCGACGGAGAAATTCGGGAAGTTGTAGTGCAACAGGAATTTCTTCTCGTTCGAACCGCCGGTGTAAGAATCAAATTCCTGCGTGTCATCGCCGGTGCCGAGCGTGACGAGGGAAACGGCCTGCGTTTCGCCACGGGCGAACAACGCGGAACCGTGGGCGCGCGGGAGAATACTGACTTCGCTGGAGATTGGACGCACCACGTCAAACGCGCGACCATCGAGGCGCTTGCCGCTTTCGAGAATCAATTTGCGGACGGCTTCCTTCTGGATGTAGTAGAACGCGTCGTTGATGACGAATTGCGTGACTTTCTCCGCGCCGTATTTCTCGACGAGCTTCGCGCCGACTTCGTTCTTGATGGCGTTGCACGCGCCTTCGCGGTTGAGCTTACCAGGCGTGAGCAAAGCAGGCACGAAACGGTCGCCAGCGAGTTGTTTCGCATCAGCGAGAATTTCATCCGGAACAATCTTCAGCGTAATCGCGCGCTTGGTCTTGCCAACTTTCGCGGCGAGTTCTTTTTGCGCGACGATTTGCGGCTGGATGACTTCCTGCGCGTATTTCAACGCGGCAGCAAAATCAGCTTCGGAAATTTCCTTGGCCGCGCCTTCATACATGACGATGTCTTTTTCGTTGCCGACGTAGACGAGGTCGAGATCGCTCTCGGCCTGTTCAGCATGAGTCGGGTTCGCGACGAACTTGCCGCCGATGCGGCCTATGCGGGCGGCACCCAGTGGGCCGGCCCACGGAATGTCGGAAACCATCAGCGCGGCACTCGCGCCAACGATGCTCAAAATATCGGGATCGTTCTCGCCGTCCGCGCTCAACAGCACGGTCTGGACCTGAACTTCGTTATACCAGCCTTTCGGAAAGAGCGGGCGGATCGGACGGTCGGTGAGGCGGCAGGTGAGGATTTCTTTTTCCGTCGGACGGCCTTCGCGCTTGAAGTAGCCGCCGGGAAATCTGCCGGCTGCAGCCGCCTTCTCGCGGTAGTCCACGGTGAGCGGGAAGAAGTCCTGGCCGTCTTTAGCCTTGGTCGCGGCCACGGCGGCCACGATGACGATGGTTTCGCCCATCTGGACGGTCACGGCGCCGTCGGCCTGCTTGGCCAACTTGCCGGATTCGATGGTGATGCTTTTATCGCCAATCTGGGCGGTAATTTTATGTGACATAACTAACTTTCTTTCACCGCCTCCCGAGGAACTTCAGTGAACCCCGAAAATTTTTCGGAGCTGAATGAAATTTCCCGAAGGCGGATTTTTTACGCGAGGTTTTGGTGGTGGAATCGGGGCATTCGCGCGGACAACCAGATTCCAAAAACGGAAGGCGGGCTTGAAGTAAAAACCGAGCCGCGCCTTCCGCAAATTGATAAATTACTTGCGGAGCTTGAGCTTCTTGGTGACGGCCTGATAGCGGCTCACGTCGGTGTCAGCAAGATAGTCCAGCAGGCGACGGCGCTGGCTGACCATCATCAGCAAACCGCGGCGGGAGTGGTGATCCTTCTTGGCGGCCTGCAGATGCTCGGTCAAATGGTTGATGCGGTGTGTGAGCAGCGCGATTTGCACGTCGGCGGAACCAGTGTCCTTGGCGTGCGTCTTGAATTGTTCGATCGTTTTCGTCTTTGCTTCCATAATTAAATGAGTTCGAGAAGATAATTATTTGCATTAACGCTGTAAAGCGAATTACGCCGGGATTTTTGTCCAGTCCCAGCGCAACCGCCGCTTCGTTCCCGGCGTCAACTTGAACCGTTCGCCAATGCGCAGGCCTGCCACCCAAAAGATTTCTCCTTCCGCCGTCGTGGCCAGCGCCAATCCACGCCGGTGCGCGGCGGGGATTTTCGCGTTCACAAACAAGTCCTGCAACTTCACCGCCGACTTCATTCCAATCGGCTGAAACCGGTCGCCCGCCCGCCAGTGGCGCAAAATAATTTCCCCGCCAATTTTGTCCGCGTCAAAAAATTCCGTTCCCGGCTGTTGTGCCGAGCACTTGTCAGGGCGAAGTCGGACGCAGCCTAATCCTCGCGAGCCGCTAAATTTTTTCACCGCCCAAGAAAATTTCCGGCCAGAAAACTTTACCGGCCCGGCCCGGCCCGACAATTTTAATTTCAGCTCGGCGGAATTGAACCCGGCTTTTTCAGTATGGAGGCAGGAAATATTTCCGGACGGATCGCGAACCGCCGACACACCCACCACAATACTCACCGGCCTATCCGCCGCTTCGCGCAACTGTTCGACCAACTCAAAATCCGTGACCACGCCCAACTCCGCCAGTTGCGCCTGCAAAACCCGGCGCTGCACGGCGACGGGCAATCTGGTGAACGCGATTTTCGGCTTCGCCCGCCACGCAGCGGCGGTGGCGCCAACAAATTCCGCTTCTGCGCCGACGATATCCATTAGGCGCAAAACGGTTCTAGCCACGGCGGGCTGATATTTTTTGCGGAGCAACGGCAGCAGTTCGTTCCGAATCCGGTTGCGGAGAAAATTGCTGGAATAATTTGAAGCATCGTCGCGAAACTCGATGTTGTTCGCACACGTAAATTCCAAAATTTCTTTTTTGGAAAAACCAAGCAACGGACGCACGAGCATGATTTTTTTATCAACGGGCGAAAGTGACTGCCATTTCATACCCGCCAACCCTCCACCACCCGCGCCGCGCAGGAGACGTAAAAAGAAAAGTTCCACCTGATCGTCCGCATGATGCGCCAGCGCGACGACGGGAATTTTTTGTTCCCGCGCTACGCGTGCGAGAAATTCGTGGCGTAATTTGCGGGCGGCCATCTCGATTGAAAGCTTTGATTGCGTGGCAAAGGCTTTCACATCCGCACTGACGCCGAAAAATTTCAATTGAAGATTTTTGGCCGTTGTGCGGACGAGCTTTTCATCCCCGTCGCTGGCGCGGCCGCGCAACTGGTGGTTGAAATGCGCGATGGAAATTTGCCAACGATTTTTTTTGGCGAGCGAATTCAGAACGTGCAGCAACACCATTGAATCCGCGCCGCCGGAAACAGCGACGAGGATTTTTTGACCGCGCGCGAACAGATGCCGTCTTTCAACGGTGTTTTCCGTGCGCTGGAGAAATTCACTCACGCAATCAGTCTGCTTTTTTTTTGCGCGCACGGCAAGCGGCTCGCCACAACAAGAATTTATTGCGCAAATTTCAGCCGATAAAATTGGAACGGGAAGTTGGTGGCGGACGCATCGGTAAATGACCAGACGCCGTTCGTGCCGAGCGTATTCGTCGCGACGGGCAGCCAGTTTCCAATCGGCAGCAGATTGGTAGCGGCTTCCAAAATGTAAGTGTGGCTGGGCGATCCGGAGAGGTTTAAGTTGAATCCGCTGTTGAAATTGAGCGTGGTGACGCTGATGGCTGGCGGCAATAAATTCACGGTCAGCGTGGCGACGAGGCTGGTGCTGGAACCGCCACCGGCGTTGGCGACGGCAAAATAATTTCCCGTCGCTGAATCGGCGAGGTTGGATAGCGTCAGCGTGCTGTTAGTGAAAATTGTCAAGGTGTTGTTGGAATACCACTGGAACGTCAGCGGCGTGCAGGCGGTGGCAAAGACGCTGAAAGTCGCGGTGGTGCCAATAAAATTGGTCTGGCTTTGCGGCTGGCTTAAAATCAAGGGTGGCGTCTGATCCTGCACGACGATGCGATTGGTGGAATACGACTTATTTCCCGAAGCGTCGGCGACGGTGAGGACGACGAGATTGGTGCCAAGCGGCAACGTGGCATTATTCGTAAGGCTTTGCGAAATCGTCAGCGCGCCGGATAAATCGGTGGCGATTATAAAATTGGTTCCCGTGACATTAGTCATCAACGCCACGCAGTTGGAATTCGCCGCCATAATCAAATTTGTGAAGCTCCACAAAATGGTCGGCGGCGTGGTGTCGCGGACGATGACGGTGCGGGTGTTCGTGGCGCTATTGCCGCCGTCCGCGGCGATGTATTTCAGAATATTTGTTCCGACCACGCTCACGTTGACCGCGCCATTGGTGGAGATAAAAACCAGACCAGAACAGGTATCGCTGGCGGTCGCGCCGGGATCAATGAAAACGGAGCCGAGTTCGTTCGTCAACGGATTCGCGCCGAGTATCGTGATGACCGGCGGACGGGTGTCTTGCACGGTGAGCGTAACGTTGCTGGACACCGATCCGTAAAGGTTCGTGACGATGACGATGACTGTGTAATTGGAGCCACCGGGTGCGGGGTAAAACAAATTAGTGATGCCGAAACTGGCATTCGTCGCACCAGCGACGGGCGAGCTGTTCAATTTCCACTGGATACCCAGCGGCGGCGTGCCAGCGGTGATGATGGAAAAATTATTGGTGTTCGCGCCGCACTCGATGGTTCGGTTGGTGAGATTGCCGGTGAAGCTGGGCGGCGACGCGACGGCCAGAATCGCCACGCTGCTGGTGGCGAAACCGTAGGCGTTAGTGACGACGAGCGTATAGTTGCCGCCATTGGTGGCGGTGATACTGGTAAGCGTCAAAATGTTGCTGGTTGCGCCGGAGACAACCGTGTTGTTGGCAAGTTTGACGCCATTGGTGCGCCACTGGTAACTCAATGGGATTGTCCCATTCGCCATCAAGGTGAATACAACGTTGCTCCCGACTAGATTGGTCTGACTAACCGGTTGCTGAATAATGGAAGGCGCCGATACGGGCGTGACGGTGACGTCGTCGAGGCCGAAGTGGTCGGGATTGTTCTGCACGGCAAATTGCAGGGTCGTGTTTGTGCCTGTGGCGGTGACAACAAATTTCTGATTGGTCAAGGCGAAGGAAGAAGGGTTGGACAAATTATATATGAGATTGTTATTCCAATACACCTTGAATTTTTCATTGCTTCCACCCGTCCGATTAGAAACCCAAAACGATAGCAAATAACTTTGGCCAATAGCCGTTGGCAATGATTGAGTCAGCGTCGCTAATTGAATATCCCCTAAAAATGCACCGTAATTTCCAGTATGAACCACATCCGGATAAGCACTTAAACTTTCCACAGCATTATAGGCAGTATTTCCACTAACCGTATTTCCCACCAACGTCCAGTTGCTGAAATCACCGGTTTCAAAACCGCCGTTCTGAACGATGCTAGTCTCAATGAGTGCCGTGAATGTGACGTTTTGGGTCACATGGCTGGCGTTGTTGGAAAGCACTAGCGTGGCACTGTAATTTCCAGCGGTCAGGTTCATCACGCCGTTATTGGTAGTAACAGTCACTGAAACCGAGCTGTTGGCAGAAATGGATCCGCTGTTGGCAGAGACCGACAGCCAGGAGGAAGTGTTGATGAGGCTCCACGAGATCACGTTCGTCCCCAGATTCGTAAAAGCAAGGCTTTGCGTGGCCGGATAAATCGGCCCGCCTGCCGGACCATAGGCGGTAAATCCATTGGTGGTCAGCAGCAAAAGTAAATCCGTCACCTGCAAGCCAAACAATCTTGAATGTGCCACCTGCGCAGTTACATTGCTGAACCAGACATTCCCCGTGTAAACAGCCGGAGGCAGATTCGTGGCGGCAGCACTGACACTCAACGTCACGGACGTGCTGGTTCCGGCTGTCAGAGTTCCATTCGTAACCGAAGTGCTCAACCAAGATGGCGTGAGGATTACCCAGTCCAATGAAGTCGCGCTTGAATTGGTCAGGACAAAATTTTGGGATGAAGGCGAAAACGGCCCGCCGAATTTTCCACTCGCGGAAAAACCGGCGTTGGAAATGACCACTAGCGAATCCGGATTTACAAGTGCATTAATCAAATTAGTTCCCGCCGGCGTGCCGAGCCCGGTGCACAAATCATAGCCAGGCACGGCATAAAACTGGTTGGGACTGGAAGGCCATGTGTTATTACCGATGATCGTGTCATGAAACACACTGTTATAACTGGATGAACGTGCCAGCTCGTAGATTGCCGTATTGCAAAACCCCGGCGACGGTTTTCCATCGACCACCGCCTGCTGATTCACCAATGCCATGAAGCCCGCCCACAGCGGCGCAGCGCAACTGGTGCCGCCAAAGGAACTGCTCGAGCCGTTACCGTATTTCACATAGCAACTGTCCGCCGTAAGCGCCACGTCAGGAACATTTCTCGTCGTCGTCGAACCACCGTTTGCCGTCATGCTAATGCCCTGCTGCCAGACCGGAATCGTGTTTGAACTGATACCACCACTGCTGCCAACATAGCTGCCATTGTGCAATCCCCAGTTCCAAACCGTCTCTGAAGCGTAGGAAGCGCCGGTGCCGTTCATCGTCAACGTCGTGCCACCAACCTGCGTGATGTTAGGACTCCCGGACGGATAAGTGGTCTGCGTCGAATCATCAATCTGTCCAGCCAGAAAAGCATCGCTGTCACCCGATGCATTAAAAAACGACTGGCCTTGCGAAGCCATCTGCTTGAAATAATTTTCCGTGGTCGTGTTAGCGCCACCACTCCAACCCCACGAACAACTGAACTGTTTGATGGCTGTATTTGTGACCATCGCCGCAAAAACAGTGTTGGCATTACCGCTATTTGGATCAGCCTCAAAGACCACTATTTTAGATAATCCTGGCGCCATCGCCATCGCCATTTCGATGTCCAGCGACACTTCGCCATTACCACTGGTGACTCCGGTGGTCGGCGTGCCATCATAGGAATCCGTCAGGACAGTCTGGATAATAATGTTCGTCCGCCCGCCGCCCGCCGCCGCCGCGTAAGCCGCAATATCCGAAGCGTAATAGCCGTCAAACTGCAACAGCCCGACCTGTTGTCCCGCACCCGTCAACGGCGCGCCCGGCGCATAGGCATTCCGAAAATCGTCACCAAAATAAGATGATCCGTCCGGGGCAGAACCGTTCTTTGGTGCAAACGTCTTTGAATCCATTTTGTGCAATTTCGGATGTGGACGGGCATAATCACTCAATCCTTGGATGTCCACTATCGCCAACGCCACATCCACTGTCGGCTCCGCGTCTGGCGCAAAAAATTCCCTGTTCTCCGTCGGATGCTTGAACTTGTTCAGCTTAAAATTAAACGCGCGTTCTACATCTGCCACCTTCGCCGTCACGTCGAGCAGCAGCCGGTTGCCGTGTTCACCAGAAATTTTGAAGCCGTTCGTCCGCGCGAAATTTTTTACGGCCGCGTAGTCCGCCGCCGTGGCACTGAACCGCGCCGTAAATTCCGTTGGCGTCAAAAAGTGCCGGTAGTTTGCACTCGCCGAGTCATAAACATCTGCCAGAAATCCGTCCAACCCCACCGCATCGCGCAGCGGCACGCCGATGGCCAGATGCAATTCATTCGTCGCGGCCAGCCGTCCGGTCGAGGTCAGTCTTTTGGATGCTTCCGGCACATGGCCGTGCAATTGCTTGAATCCCGCGCCAAAAACAGGACACGCGCCAAAAAGTAAAAGCACCGCCAACAATGCAAAACGACCGCTTGGATTGGTTTTCCTAAACATTCGCACGTAGTGTTTCGTCAAAAATTGTAGTTTAAAATAATAAAGCACGTCCCGTTCCAAAACTCGGTGGCGTGTTTCGCTAAACTTACGTCAAACCATCGCAAAGTCAATTTGCGTAAAACCATTTACCGACCCGCGCCGACGCGGTAAATTGCCGCCGTGTCCGTCCAGTTCACCATCCTCGGCAGCGGCTCCGCCGGCAACTGCGCCTACCTCGAAACCGCCGAGGCGCGCATCCTCGTGGACGCCGGCTTCTCGCCGCTGCAAATCCGCAAGCGCCTCGCCACCCTCGGCCGGACGCCGGAAAATCTTTCGGCGATTTTAGTCACGCACGAACATTCCGACCACATCGCCGGCATCCTCGGACTCGCGGATAAATTTCATATTCCCGTTTATTGCAATCGCGGCACGCAGGACGGAACAATCTGGGCGATGAAAGCCAAGTGGGATTCCAAAAAGAAACCGGCGTTCGCGAGAACCGACGGCACGGCGAACCTGAAATCAAAAATTGACTGGCGGCTGTTCGAGACCGGCGCGAGCTTTGAAATTGGCGATGTCAGTATCGAAACTTTTTCCATTCCGCACGACGCGCAGGATCCGGTGGGATTCATTCTCCGCACCGCGAGCGGCACGATTGGTTTTGCAACCGACCTCGGCCACGTCACCAAGCTGGTGCTGGAACGTATCCGCCGCGCGAACGTGCTCGTCCTCGAATCCAACCACGACGTGAAGATGTTGCAGGATTGTCCGCGCCGCTCATGGGCGCTCAAGCAGCGTATTCTCGGACGCCACGGCCACATTTCCAACGTGACCGCCGCCGAAACCGTCGCGCAAATCATCTCCGCCGATTTGAAAAGCCTCTACCTCGCGCACTTGAGTCGCGAATGCAACACGCCCGCGCTCGCGGAAAACGTCATGGCCGAACAGCTCCACCACATCGGCGCCAAGCACATCCGCCTGCAAATCGCCGGACAGGATGTGCCGTGTGAGACTTTGACGCTGGCTTAATTCGTTCTCTTCGGCTCCGCGCGGCCGGCCACGAGCGCGGAAAGCAGCTCGTTGTTTTTCGGGATGAGCGTGATGCCGGCGTTGCTGGCGAGCAGGTTTTGCACTTCCAGAATGCTGAACAGCGCGGCGGAAACCTCCTTGTCCTTGCCGATTTCCTGCAACGCGTCGCCCACGATGCGCGGGCGCATGGCGGCGGCTTTCGCGAACTCGATTGCGGCCTGCCGTTCCGCCGTGCTGGTGATGATGCTTACTTGGTTCGCGCCGGCCTGCTTGATGGCGGAGGTCACCTGCCGCAGCCGGTTCACGACTTTTTCCTCGATCTGCTTGATCATGCCGACATCGCGGAAATGCACCTTGCGGATGTAGACCGAGCCGAGCTGGTAGCCCCAGTCGTTGGATTTCGGCGAAACTTCCTCGCGCACGGTCTGGCTCATCGTGTGCCGGTCTTCGAGCATCTTGTCGAGCGGCAGATTACTCAAGCAACGCACGGTGGAGTTGCTGACATTCGCGGCGAGCGAACCGCGCGGGTCGGCGTTCTTGAACAGATACGCCACGGGATCGCTGATGAACATTTCATACCAGATGCCGATGCCCATCGGCGCACCTTCCTCGGAATTCACCGGCTGGCTGCGGAGATAGGCCTGGTCGAGGCGCAAATCGAGTTCAAAGCATTTGCCGAGAAAATTCACGATGAATGCTTTCGGCCCGAGCGCCGTGGGCAGAAAATGCAGTCCCGGTTCGTTGAGAATCGCCACGACTTTGCCGAAGAGCATGTAGACCTTGCAGCGGCCTTCGTTGACGATGGTGTAAAGCCCGAACGCGCGGCACAGCCCCAGCACGAGCGGAACGAGAATGGTGCAACCGATGAAGGTGGCCACGAAGGCGATTGCGAAATGTGCCATATTATTTGGCCTCCAGAATGACTTGTTGCGCGCGGTTGTAGAGCGAAAGCCGCACGTTGCGGAGATACGATTCCAGCGCGCCGTCGCCGGAATGCTTCAAGTCGGCGAGCTGCGCGGTCATCTGGCGCAGCGGCTCGACTTCCGCCTGCGCCTTGAGCGTCTCAATTTCCACCGCGCGTTTGGACTGCTCAATTTTCTGGTCGGCCGTCGCCTGCGCGAGGCTGATGTCGGACGAAACCTGATTGTGCGCGGTGTTGATCGCGGCCAACGCGGATTCGACTTCCGGCGGCGGATCAATGCCCGTGATGAGCGACGCTTCCAACACGATGCCGTAGCGCGCCTCGGCCGACTGGCATTCGCGATCCATGTGTTCGTTGATGTCGGTCAGGTTTTTCCGCAGGTCGTTGATGGAAATGCCGATGACGGCGGCAGTTTCGGACTCGGCGGTTTTCGGCGCTTCAAAATTCGCGATGCGCTCGCGCAGCACGGAAACGAAATAGCCCATGACGTGGCTGATGGGACTTTTTACGCCAAAGAGATACGCGTAAAGATTCCGTTCGCAGACGCGATAACGGATTTGCCCGGACAAACCGGTGTTCAACTGGTCCTTCGTCACCGCTTCGAGAATCTGGCCGTCCTGATTCGCCGAAGAATCATCGGGATCAAACGCCATGTTCAAAGTCTGCGTGGCGACAGACACTTTATAGACCTTTTCCCACGGCCATTTGAAGTAAGGCCCGCCCGCCGGAATCACGCGCACCTGCGGATAGCAATAGCGCCCCTGCTCGTCAGCGTTCAGCGTCTCGCCGATCGGATCTTGAATCGTCGTCATGTCGGGAATCCGTTCCGCGCGACCGAAACTCGTCTTCACGGCGCGCTCGTTTTGATCCACCGTGTAGAGGCCGCCGATGAGGTAACGCGAAAGAAACCAAACCACGAAGCCGAGGACAACACCTGCAAAAATGGCAGTCATGCGCCAACGATAAAACCGCCACCCACCAAGTCGAGAAGTTTTTAACGCAACTTGCCGACAAGTTGCGGGACAATGTTTTGCTTGCCGCTCGCGCGCGGCAAATTATCGTCTTGCGACATGTCACAATTGGCCATTCGACGGATTGCCTCGCTTGATTTGCCGGAACTCGCGCCGTATCGCTCGCTCAAGCGTTCCGCCGAGCACGCCAAGCTCGGCATCTTCGTCGTCGAGGGCGACAAGGTTTTGCACCGCATGCTGCAAAGCGATTTCGGCGTCGTCTCCGTGCTGCTGCTGGAAACGCGGCTGGCGGAATTCGAACCGCTGCTCCGCGCGCGAACGGAAAAAGAAATCGCCGTTTTCACCTGCGAAAAATCGGTGATGATGGAACTGGTCGGCTTTGAAATTTACCAAGGCGTGCTGGCCATCGGGAAAATTCCCGCAACCTGGTCGCTCGAAAAAATCCTGGCCGCCAGTCCGCCTCCGCGCTTCTTCGTGGCGATGGACGGATTGTCCAACGCGGAAAACGTCGGTCTGCTCATGCGCAACTGCGCGGCGTTCGGCGTGCAGGCGCTCATCGCCGGCGAGACCTGCTGCAGCCCGTTCCTGCGCCGCACCGTCCGCAACTCGATGGGCACGATTTTCAAACTGCCCGTGCTGGAACTTGGTGGGGCGGGCAGTCCCCTGCCCGCCGACGGCGCGCACGGAGTGGCGCGCCCTACCGGTCAAAATCTTGCCGAGACGCTGCGCGAGTTGCGCGCACGCGGCGTGCGCTGCGTCGCCGCGCATCCGCACACGGACAAAAAAGTCCTTTCGCACGCGGATTTTACCGGCGACGTCTGCGTCGTGCTCGGCAGCGAGGGCCACGGCATTTCTCCGGAAATTCTCGCCGCGTGCGACGAGGCTGTGGCGATTCCGATGGCGAACGAAGTGGATTCGCTCAACGTCACGGCGGCGGCGGCGGCGTTCTTTTACGAGGTGAACCGGCAGCGCGGGAAAAGCTGATTGGCCACAGAGATACAGAGGCGCAGAGAAAACCAAAGCTGTAAAAATTTCACCCTGTGTCTCTGTGGCAAAAATCAGAGCTCGATTTTTTCCAGCACGACTTCCGGGCGCGGCTGGCTGCCGCCGGTTTTCAGCTTCGTGAACAAACCGAGCCAGAATCCGATTCCGTAAAAAACATGGCTGACCGCGAGCAGCGGCATCGCCAGCAGCGCGCGGACGAAACCGGCGGAAAAAATTGAAACCACCGTCTGACCGAGAATCGCCAGCAGATAAAATCCCAGCGGCAGCGCGGCGACGGATTTCACCACCGGAGAAATCTTGTCACCACCGAAAATTTCCAGCGCCGCCAGTAGCGCAAGATACAAACAAAACAGCGGCGGCACGAAGTTCAGCGCCGAGCCGAGCGTCGGGTGCAGCCGGAATTGTTCAGCGCGGCCGCGACCGTAGTTTTTCAGCATCTTGCAAAACGCCTTGAGCGTCCGGCGCGGACGGCGCTGCGCGACGAATTCCGGGTCGTAAACCAGCCGCCGGTTTTTCCGCTGCAAACCGTCCATCAGCGCGTTTTCCTCGTTCGGATACAGCGCCTCGTTGAAGCCGCCGAGCGCCAGCAAGTCGGCGCGGCGGACGGCGAGGTTGCACAGGATCAATTCCTTTTCGCCGGTGTCGCGCACCGCGCCGACGGCCGCGTAGCGCGCGCGGCTCGGCCCGAACGCGAGCCAGCTCGCGAGGACGACGGCGAAGACCTTTTCCAGCGCGGGCGCGTTCGGCGGACACAGGTTCGGCCCGCCGACCATCGCGACGTTCGCATCGGAAAAATATTTTTCAAGGCGACGGAAATTTTCGCGGTCGGGCATGGAATCGTCGTCGAGAAAATAAATCCATTCGCCGCGCGCGACTTTGGCGGCCGCGTTGCGCTGGACGGACGGTTGGCGTCCGCGCGCAATAATGATTTCAAGCTGGCCGGGCGGACAGTCCAGTTGCCGGACGGCCGCCAGCGCCCGCACTTCAGCCATGTCCGGCGGGGCGGCGATAATGACGGTGACGATGGGCGGCTGGCTCACGCGGGGGAAATTACGGGCCGAACGCTTCGCTTCAAAGCGCAAAATGTTTTTGTCGAAGGAATATTCTGTAGCGGCGATGAAAATGTTTTGACTTGGTGCGCAAAAAAATTAAACTGCGCTTCCGTTTCATGGATGGGGTCATAGCTCAGTTGGTAGAGCGTCTGAATGGCATTCAGAAGGTCAGGAGTTCGAGCCTCCTTGGCTCCACCATCCTTTTCGATTACTTACGCAGATGGATGGGATGAAGTAAAACCAACCCGCTACCCACATCGCTAGCGAGTTGCCATCCACTGGCAAACACAGTATTTTCATTCGCAAACCCGCTTTATCCGCATCAACAAGACTCTGGCTGGCGCTAAAATTATTGCCGTGATATTCTCAACCAACTTTTACGAAAAAATCCTACTCAACTAGGAAAGCCAAAAAAATTGTGAATCGAAAACTTAAGGTCGGACTATTCGGCATCGGTCTTGACACCTACTGGCCGCAATTCAAACAGCTAAAGCCGCGGCTCGAAAGCTACACCCGCGTGGTTGAGAAAAAACTCGCGCGACCCGGCGTTGAAGTCGTCAACCTCGGCCTCATCGACAACCCGGCGAAAGCGCTCGAAGCTGGCCATCAATTTCGCGAAGCGGATGTGGATGTAATCTTTCTCCACGTCACGACCTACGCCTTATCGGCGACGGTTTTGCCGGTGGTCCAACGCGCCAAGGTTCCCGTCATCATTTTGAATCTTGCGCCCGCCGCCGCAATTGACTACGAAAAATTCAACAAACTTGGTAACCGCACGGCGATGACTGGCGACTGGTTGGCGTATTGTGCGGCGTGTCCCGTGCCGGAAATCGCCAACGTCTTCAGCCGTGCGGGCATTGATTTTCATCAGGTCACCGGCATGCTGCACGACGACCCGGTTTGCTGGAATGAAGTAGACGCGTGGATTGAAGCTGCGCGCGTGGCGCACACGATGTTTCACAATCGCCTTGGTTTGATGGGGCATTATTACGGTGGGATGCTGGATATTTATTCCGACACGACGCTGCAATGCGCCACCTTCGGCGGCCATCTGGAAATTTTGGAAGTGGACGAACTGGCGGCGTTGCGGCGCGAAGTGAGCGCAAAAAAAATTAAAGAACGCGTGGCGCATTTCAAAAAGGTTTTTGCCGTGCAGCCCGATTGTTCGGCGGCGGAACTTGAGCGCGCGGCGAAAACTTCGGTCGCGCTTGATCGTTTGGTGAAAATGCACAACCTCGGTTCGCTCGCGTATTTTTACAGCGGCACCGGCAACGCGGAAAACGAGGACGCGATTAGCTCGATTATTTTAGGCAATTCGCTTTTGACGGCACGCAATATTCCCGTCGCCGGTGAATACGAAGTAAAAAATGTGCAGGCGATGAAAATCATGGACACGTTTGGGGTCGGCGGCTCGTTCACCGAATACTACGCGATGGATTTCAAGGACGACGTGGTTTTGATGGGGCACGACGGTCCAGGACACATCGCGATTGCGGAAGGAAAAACGAAAGTGCGTCCGCTTAAAGTCTATCACGGCAAAGTCGGTCGCGGCTTGTCCGTGGAAATGTCGGTGAAGCACGGGCCAGTGACCTTATTATCCGTTGTCGAAACTAAAGACGGAAAACTTAAGCTGCTGGTTGCAGAAGGTGAATCAGTTTCTGGCCCGATTCTGGAAATCGGCAACACGAATAGCCGCTATAAATTTCCCATCGGTGCGCGGAAATTTATGAACGACTGGAACACACACGGCCCGGCTCATCATTGCGCGGTCGGCGTCGGCCACATGACCGACAAGATCGACAAACTGGGCAAACTACTGAAAGTAGAGGTCGCACGCGTTTGCTGAAATTAAATAACAACATAAACGCGCCCCAAAAACCGCAGCAACTCTGGCTCGAAATTCAGCTCTAATATTATGTAACGGCGGCTGAATGAAAAACTGTTCCAGTCGGGCAACTCAGAATTCTAGACAAATCGTTCATCCCACCAATTTTGATAGTTAGTAATCATTAATTATCACTACTGTCCGGTTAAGGTTTTGCTGACAGCGATTTTATTTCGGTAAAATCTGGCTATTCTCGCTGTCCGGTCATTTTTCGATTTCAATTCTGCGACGCTTCCTTGAGGGTGACATCCCGCATTCCAGCGGTTTTTC
>CAIXFY010000008.1 GCA_903918885.1 uncultured Verrucomicrobia subdivision 3 bacterium | reverse complement strand
CGTTTTTTTCACCACGGTCCGCCTCCCGCAGGATGCGAATCTTGTCTTCCGTCGTATACCGTTTGCCTTTCATCGTCTGGTCCTTTCTTGTGGCCCAGACTAACACATCAACTGGCCTGAAAAAGCCGAGTCACATCACGTGCAAAGTCCTGGCCGAGGCGGTCCGGAACACAAGGCGTTCCAGAGACGCATCCAAGCCGCAGCCGAGAGCATCGGTTTCCGCGCCGATATTGAGAAAGAGATTTTGGGCGGAAAGAACAAGATTGATGTCTGGCTTGCCCGCAAAGACCGCGTCATTGCGTGCGAATTTTCATTTACCAACGACGAGGGCAACGAGAGTGAGAAAATCGCGAGATGCCTGCAAGGCACCGACGCGCAGGTGGCGATGATTTGCGACGACGCGAAGAAATTGCGAAAGATCGCCGATGCAGTCTCTGATTCTGTCAGTCCAGAACTTGCGACCCGCGTCGAATATTTCTCGCCAGAATCATTTTTTGCGTATTTGAGGGCGCTGCCACCGGTTCCCAAGAAAAAGGATGAGATCATCAGCCACGGCTACAAAATCAAAAGCTCAATAGCATCAGGTTCCACAGAAGCGCAGAAAACGAAAGAAGATGCCGCCATCCGCGCCATCGCGGAATCAATGAGAAAAAAGAAGAAAAAGCCGTGATTTTCTGCCTAGACGATGCGGCATAATTCCGTAGCAATTTCCAAGGACGGGATATATCCTATTAAGAAGTATGGTTAAGACGGAATATTTGCAAACGACTTCGGCGAGCCGATTGCAAAAAAGAAGAGCCGCCATTTTGCACAAAATGCAGACGCCTGCCCATTTCCTGCGAGGATCATTCGTTAAACAATACCTGACATGCGGCAAAGCGAACTGCCGCTGCCGCCGGGGTTTCAAGCACGGTCCATTTTTCTATCTGGTGCAATGCCTGGGCACAGGCCGGGTGCGCAAGTTTCTGCTCAAGACTCCGGCGCAGCGCAAACAGGCCCGCTCGGGCATTGCAGCGCATCTAAAACTACAGCGCCAGCTCGCGGAGCTTTCCGAAATTAACACCGAACTCTTGCGGCGCGGCGGGACATGAAAAGGACACGCCGGAAATTCATTTAAGCCATATTATACAAGGGTTATTGCCTTTGGTGCCCTTGCAATAGTTGTGTATTTTTGTTATAGTTATTCTGGCTTCTTTGGTTGATTTTCCCCCGGCAGCGCAAGCTGAATTGTGCCGCTCACGGGAGGCATGACCGAATTATCATAATGTTGTCCCTCCCCGCCGCTTGCTAGTGGCGGTGCTCATTGAAAACATGACACAAAAAGTAAATGCCGTTTTGAAAACGGCCGACTTGGAAGCGATTGAGCGCGTGATTTATCGGAACGGGGATGACATTGCAGTATCTATCAGCCGTTCGCTTGAACGTCTGGAGGAAAAAATCATTGCCGTAGAAAAAAACATCCTTGGCCGTCTAGTTGAAATCGAAAAGGAATTGAATTCAGAATTACAAAATCTGCGTCTTATGGTCGAAGACGGCAGTGAAGTTGTAATCGGTGAAAAATAACATGGGAATCAAAATGATTTGTCGCGACGGCAGTGTGGCAGATTGCCATGACTTTGAATCGCTAATCATGGGAACGAGCGGACAGGGAAAAATTGACTGCTCATATTCGCATTTGGTTGCCTTGTTTGGTTCACCAAGCGAGGGCGACGGATATAAAACCCAAGCCGAGTGGACAGTTTATACGCCGGTGGGCATCGCTGCGATATACGATTGGAAACAGGGTGATTGCTACAACGGCAAGGGCAATGGAACGCCGGTTGAGCAGATAACGCAGTGGTCAGTCGGCGGCCATGACAAACAGGCGGTCGAGTGGATTAACAAAGCCATAAAGTCCCAAAAATGAAATTCTACGCAACCATCACCAGCGAACGCGACGGCCGCGCCGGGAAAAAGGGCGGCAACGAGTTTTTGCAAGTCGAACTTTCCGCCTTTGGGAAAATCGTCGGTTATGTCGTCTTGGAAATCACCGAAGACGCGCAAGGCGAGCCGGTGCAATACTGCTTAAAATTTGCGCCGCATCGCAATACGATTGACTGGGTGATGCTCAAACAGGGACATAAATCCGAAGGCGTGATTCACACGATTCAGGCGTAACGCAAACCGCGAAAGCGAAACGCGAAAAGCCGACACATTTCTAGCATGTGCCGGTTTTTTGCATGGAAAAACTTTTCTTTCTTGCTTCACCATTTGTTCTTTGCCATGAAGTAGTGCTATGAGGGAAAATAGTGCCATGAAAAAACGCGTTGGAATTTGGATTCGTGTTTCGACCGAAGACCAAGCCAAAGGCGAGAGCCCGCAACACCACGAACAGCGCGCCCGCGATTACGCCGCGTTCCGAGAATGGAACGTAGTCGAGGTGTATGATTTGGCCGGCGTGTCGGGGAAGACCGTGATGGAAAACGCCGAAACCAAGCGCATGATGACTGACATCAAACGCGGCCATATCACCGTTCTGATTTTTTCCAAGCTCGCCCGCCTCGCTCGCAACACGAAGGAGCTTTTGGAGTTCGCCGATTTTTTTCGGCTGCATGAAGCGGGCATGATGTCGTTGCAAGAAAATATTGATACGTCCTCCCCCGCAGGTCGCTTGTTCTACACCATGATTGCGGCGATGGCGCAATGGGAACGGGAAGAAATCGCGGATCGTGTGAAAGCATCCATCAAAATCCGCGCGAAACTCGGCAAGAGTTTGGGTGGAGCCGCGCCGTTCGGGTATGAATGGAAAGACAACAAGCTCGTCAAAAGCCTCGTCGAAGCTCCCGTTCGCAAGCTCATGTATGAGCTCTTCGCCGAACACAAGCGCAAGAAGAGCGTCGCGCGCATGTTGAACGCGCAAGGATACCGAACGAGGAACGGCAGCAAGTTCACCGACACGACCGTCGTGCGGCTTTTGCAGGACACGACGGCGAAAGGGCTGTATCGCTCGAATCACACATACCGCGACGGCGCGGGCAAACTGTTGTCGAAGGCAGAATCGGAATGGATTTTCACCCCCGTCGAAGCAATCGTCTCCGAAAAATTGTGGAAAGAATGCAACGATGCGTTGGACGCGCGCAAGGCGGACAGGCCGCTCGGTCCGAAGACCGTCCACATGTTCGCCGGTTTGCTTCATTGCGGGTGCAATCCAGAGAAGCCCCAAAAGATGTATGTCTTTTCCCGCTCCCCCAAATACGTTTGCCCTGAGTGTCGGAACAAAATCCCGATTGAGACGATTGAGGCAGTCTTCCAAGACGCCTTGAAAGAGTTTTTCGTGTCGGCGGACAGAATCAAACAGCACCTCGAAAGCGCGAATCAAAACCTCACGGACAAGAAAAATCAGCTTGTCGCCCACGAGCGCCAGATTGAGAAAGTCCAAGCCGAAATGGACAAGACATACCAGCTCTACCAAAAAGACCAAATCACCCCCGAAGGCTTCGGCAAAATCTACAAACCACTCGAAGAGCGCATGAAGGAATTGAGCGCCGAACTGCCGAGGCTCCAAGCCGAAGTTGACGCACTAGGAATGCGGCAGCTTTCAGCCGAAGAAGTGCTGGCGGAGGCGTCGGATTTGCACCGGCGCTGGCCTAAATTCGGAAAAGAGGAAAAGCGTCGAATCATCGAAAGCATCGTCGAAAGGATCACTCTTTCAAACGATGAATTTGACGTAACATGGTCATACTTACCTTCTTCTGAAGAACTCACAAAAAGGCAACGAAACCTGTCGGGTTCATCGCGGCGACCAGCATGAATTGACTAGGGAAAGTCATCGTGCCCGCCGCGCGTGAAATCGTCACGATCCCTTCTTCCAGCGGTTGGCGCATGGTTTCCAAAACGCTGCGCTTGAACTCCGGCAATTCATCCAAAAACAAAACGCCGTTGTGCGCGATGGAAATTTCACCGGGCGTGGGATTTATATTTCCTCCTAAAAGTCCGGCATCGCTCGCGGTGTGGTGCGGCGCGCGGAACGGCCGCTGCGTGACGAGCGCCTGACCGGATTTCAGCAGGCCGACGATGCTGTGAATCTTCGTCGTCTCCAGCGCCTCGTCAAGCGTCAGCGGCGGCAGAATCGTCGCGAGCCGTTTTGCGAGCATGGATTTTCCCGTGCCGGGTGGGCCGATAAGAAGGACGTTATGTCCGCCCGCCGCCGCGATTTCGAGCGCGCGTTTCACGTTCTCCTGACCTTTGACTTCGGAAAAATCATTTTCGTCGTCCTGCGTGTGCGCAAAGATTTTCTCGATGTCCACTTTCGCCGGCGCGATGCGGATTTCCCCCTCCAGAAACTGCGCGGCCTCGCGGAGATTTTGCACAGGGATGACTTGCAATCCGTTCACGACGGCGGCCTCGGCGGCGTTTTCGGCGGGCACGAGCACGCCGATTTTTCCATCCGTCTTGGCTTTGAGTGCAATCGGCAAAACACCTTTGCAATTTCTTACGCCGCCGGTCAGCGCAAGTTCGCCGACGATGACAAAATTATCGAGCTGGTCGGTCTCAATCTGTTCGCTCGCGGCGAGCATGCCGATGGCGATGGGCAAGTCGAAGCTCGGCCCTTCTTTTTTCACATCGGCAGGCGCGAGGTTGATGGTGGTCTTGCCCATCGGAAATTTGTAGCCGGAATTGGCGAGTGCAGTGGAGACGCGATCTTTGGATTCCTTGACCGCCGCGTCGGGCAGACCGACGAGCGCGATGAACGTCTCGCCGTAGCCGCAATTCACCTCAACCTCGATGGCGTAGGCGTCAATCCCGTTCAGCGCGGCTGAACAAACCTTGGACAGCATGGCCGGAGCCTACAAAAGTCGGGCGGCGCGGGCAATGCGCTAAAATCACTGAATTGCCGTTGCGAAAATTTACCGTCTCCGACCGCCGGGCGCGAAGTGGTAGCCGCCGTGGACACGGCCGCCGCGCACTTTGCCTGGGAAACCCGCCGGCGCACCCGCCTTCGGCTCCTCGAACAACGCGGTGTAGCGGTAATCGAAATTTTCCAATTTCACGCGCGGGATTTTCTGGCTGATGAAGCGTTCGATGGCGAACACGTGCGGCGCATCTTCGGCGACCATGATGGTGAAGGCGTCGCCGGTGGCCGCCGCGCGGCCCGTCCGCCCGATGCGGTGGATGTAATCTTCCGGATGCTGCGGCACATCGTAATTCACGACGTGGCTCACGTCCGCGATGTCCAGTCCGCGCGCCGCGATGTCCGTGGCCACGAGCACTTCAAATTTGCCATCGCGAAAACCTTGTAGCGCCTGTTCGCGTTCCTTCTGCGTGCGGTTGGAATGCAGCACGGCGACGGCGTGATTCTCGCGCTTGAGCAACGCAGCGCAGCGATCCGCGCCATGTTTGGTGCGGCAGAAAACGATGACGGAATCGTAGTTCACGCGCTTGAGCAATTCGAGTAGCAGGTCGGTCTTCTGCGTGTCGGACACGGGATAGATGACGTGCTTCACGGATTCCGCCGGCGTGCGGCGCGCGCCGATCTCGATGGTTTCCGGCTCGTGCATCGCCCATTGGATAAGTGTTTCGATCTGCGGCGGCACGGTGGCGGAAAACAGCGCGGAGTGGCGTTTACGCGGGCATTTTTCCACGAGTCGGCGGACGTCGGGGAGAAATCCCATGTCGAGCATGCGGTCGGCTTCGTCGAGGACGAGAAATTCCACCTTGTCCAATTTCAGCGTGCCTTGTTCGAGATGATCCAGCAGGCGTCCCGGCGTGGCGACCACGATGTCCGCGCCGGCTTTCAATTCATCATTCTGTTTGCCGTAGCCCACGCCGCCGAAGACGACGCAGACTTTCAAATCCGTGAACCGCGCGTAATCGCGGACAGCGGTCTCAACTTGCGCAGCAAGTTCGCGCGTCGGCTCTAGGATGAGCACACGCGGGCCGACAGGATTGTGTCCGCCGAGTTTGGAAAGAATCGGCAACGCAAACGCCGCCGTTTTTCCCGTGCCGGTTTGCGCGCTGCCGATAACATCTTTGCCGGAGAGCACGAGCGGAATCGCCCGGAGCTGGATGGGTGTGGGGTCGCTGTAACCCATCGCCTTGACGCCTTCGAGAATTTTCTCGGAGAGACCTAATTTGCTAAAAGCCATGCAAAAGAATAGCAATTTACCGGATTAAGGAAAGCGGCGATTTTGCTCCGCGCGAGCGGGCAGTGCGATTTTGTGAATAAAACTTCGTTGTTTGCGAAATTGTTTTTGGTTTAATCCCCTGTGGTATGAGTCGTGCCGACATCAACGAACCAGAAAAAACTGCCCGCGCCCGCGCGTTGTGCGAGGCCGGTCAATGGCCGGAAGCGCTGGCCTTCGCGGAGGCATGGAGCGTTCGCAATTCCGCCTCGGCCAAGGCGCTCTTTTATCGCGGCGCGGCGTTGGCCTCGCTCGGTCGGCTCGTTGAAGCGGAGACGGCGTATCGCCGCGCGCTGGCGCTGGACGCGAACGATTTCAAAACTTGGAACAATCTCGCGGCGCTGTTGTTCGAGGCGATGAACCGGCCGGTTGACGCCGCAAAATGTCTGGTGCAGGCATTGCAAATAGATCCCGGCAACGCGCATGGCTGGACGAATCTCGCGAGTATGAATGGCCAGCTCAATCGCCACGCGCACGCGCTGGACTGTGCCGAGCGCGCACTGGCGATTGACCCGCACATGGTGGAGGCGCACTTGCATCGCGCCCGCGCGGCGCTGGCGCTGGGAAAGACGGAAGTCGTGCGTGCGGCGAGTGAGGCGATGGCTAATTTACCACCGGAGAAATTTCAGCGGACGCGGTAAATATTCTTTGCCGCCGATGGATGGAAGCGCGGAACCTGCGTTTTATCGGTGGCAATAAATTCAAAGCTCATCTTCGCGTTCGGCGTAGAAGAGCTGGTAGGCACGGTCATAATCGGCGGTTGGCACAAAGACTTGGGCGGGGCGGTTCAGGTCGCCGTCGTCCGGCGCGGTGGCGTCCACGAAATTCTGCATGGCGGCGATGCCGTGCTTCTCGAGCATCATGACGAGCATCTCGGTGTTGATGACCGGGCCGGTGTAAAACAGTTTCACGCGCTTAATTTAGCCGCAGATGGATGCGGATGGAACTCAGATTGCAGAATCTCCTGCCAATTGTGTTTCCGGTTCGGCAGGTTTGGCTGCTGCCTTTGAGCTTGACCTTGGTCTGGAAAAACCTATTGTGTCTGCTCAAAGCGGTATTGGCTGGTTCACCAGCGTGCGAAAGTCGGAGACAAAAGTCTTTCCGGCTTTTTTGTTCGCCAGAACCGGAGCCGAAGCCGCGCATTTGACTGATATGAATGCAGATTTTATTGCCGGATTAGAATTCTGGGAACGGGAAAAAGGCGTCAGCCGCGAAGTCCTCATGGGCGCGGTGCAAGAGGCTTTGCTCCAAGCCGCCAAAAAAGCGGTCGGCCCGGCGCGTGAATTGCGCGTGGAAATCAACCAGAAAAGCGGCGATATCAAGGCGTTCGCCAAGCTCATCGTGGCGGAAAAAGTCATTTCGCAGCACGATCAAATCTCCCTGTTCGACGCGCGCCGGATCAAGGCGGACGCAAAGGTCGGCGACGAAATCGAAAAAGAAGTTACGCCCGCCGGTTTCGGCCGCATCGCCGCGCAATACGCCAAACAGGCGTTGATGCAAAAAGTCCGTCAGGCCGAAAAAGCCATGATCATGACGGAATACAAGGATCGCGTCGGCGACATCGTTAGCGGCACAGTTCGCCGTTTTGACCGCTCGGATGTGATTCTCGACCTCGGCAAGTTCGAGGCGATCATGCCGAACAAGGAACGCGTCCCGACCGAAGAATATCAAGTTGGCGAACGCATCCGCTGCCTTATCAAGGCCGTGCAGGAAGGCCCGCACGGACCGGAAATCATTTTGACCCGCGCCGACACGAAATTCATCGTGAAACTCTTTCAGGTGGAAGTCTCGGAAATCGGCGACGGCACGATTGAGATTAAAGGTATCGCGCGCGAACCCGGCTTCCGCACCAAGATGGCCGTCTATTCCCGCGATTCCAAAGTGGATCCCGTTGGCGCGTGCGTCGGCATGCGCGGCCAGCGCGTGAAAAATATTGTCCGCGAGTTGAACAACGAAAAAGTCGACGTCATTCCGTGGTCGTCGGACGTGAAAGCGTTCGTCACCAAGGCGCTCGAACCCGCGAAGGTGAAGAGCATCGAAGTCAACGAAGCCACCAAGCGCGTGCACGTGCTCGTTGCGGAAGACCAGCTTTCACTCGCCATCGGCAAGCGTGGCCAGAACGCGCGGCTCACGGCGCGGTTGACCGGCTGGGAAGTGGACATCGATGCCGAGCAGATTGTCACGGAAGGTTTTGATGAGAAGGTGGCGAAAGCCGTGGCGGCGATTGCGACCATTCCCGGCATCACGCGCGAGCAGGCGGACGCCCTCGTGCACGCCGGTGTGACGCGGTTGGAAGATTTATTGTCGGCGGAAGCCGGCGACCTGACGGACATCCCCGGAGTCGGTGAAAGCGCAGCGGCCATTTTGGAAGCCGCACGCGCCGAAGGGGAACGCCGCGCGGTGTCTGTGAAGAGCTGATTTTATGGTGGCGACCGGAACAGTGTTGATGTTCGCGATTTGACCATGAAGGCGAATCGTCCATTGCGGTCGGAGTCGGTGAAAGAAATTTATGCCCGTTCGTGTATACGACATTGCGAAGAAACTTGGCCTGGAGAACAAAGAAATTCTCACAAAGGCCAAGGAATTGGGCATTGCTGCCGCCAAGGTCGCTTCTAGCTCGCTTGATAAAATCAGCGCCGAATGGCTTGAGGAAGAAATCATCAAGTCTAACCCTGCGGTCGCTGCGCGCCTCGCGCCCAAGCCCGTCGAGGAAAAACCCAAACCCAAGCCCGTCGAGGAAAAAATCGTCATCATCCACGCGCCGGAACCTCCGCCCGCCCCGGTCATCGAAGTAGAACCGGAACCCGCACCCGCCATCGCCGAGGCTGAAGTCGCGCCCGCTGCGGAAAAATTTTCAACTTCGGCTCCCGTCGCCGAAGCGCCCAAGCTCGCGGCTCCGGTTGCGCCGCCCGCGCCGCCGAAGCCGCAGATGGGCGACAAGATTGGATTCATTCAGTTGTCTCCGCGTCCCGGTTCATCCCGTCCGGGCGAACGCGGTTCCTCTCCGCTGCGTCCGCCAGCCGGCGGTCGTCCCGGTTCGCCGCCGCCGCGCGGTGACGGGCGCGGACAATTTCCGCAGCGCGGCCGCGATGGTCGTCCGCTGCCGAGCTCGCCGACGCCGCGTCCGGCTGCGCCGCAAGCGCCGAAGATTTCCCTGCCGTCCGACGCCAAGGTCATCACCATCAAGCCGCCGATCGTCGTGCGCGCGTTGGCCGAAGCGATGCACCTGAAGCCGTTCTCCATCATCGCCGAGTTGATGAAGCAGAAGGTCATGGCGACGGTGAATCAGACGATTGACGAAAAAGTCGCCGCACAGGTTTGCGCGCATTTTGGTTTCAAGTTCGAGGCGGAAAAGCGCGAGAAGGGTCAGGGCGTCGTTCACACCACGGAGAAAAAAGTCGAGCTGGACATTGACGACAAGCCGGAGGATTTGAAGCCGCGCGCGCCAGTAGTGACCATTATGGGCCACGTCGACCATGGCAAAACAAGTTTGCTCGACGTCATCCGCAAGGCGAACGTCGTCGCCGGCGAGGCCGGCGGCATCACGCAGCACATCGGCGCCTACACGATTTCCGTGCCGCATCCCGAGCGCAAAAAGGAACTCGCGCAAATCACCTTTCTCGACACGCCCGGCCACGCGGCGTTCAGTTCCATGCGCGCTCGCGGCGCGAACGTCACGGATATCGTCGTGCTCGTCGTCGCGGCGAACGACGGCGTGATGCCCCAGACTTTGGAAGCGCTCGCGCACGCGAAGGCGGCAAAAGTTCCAATTCTGGTCGCGGTCAACAAGTGCGATCATCCGAATGCGAACGTCTTGCGCGTGCGCCAGCAGTTGCAGGAAAAGGGTCTCGTGCCGGACGACTGGGGCGGCGACACGATTTTCGTCGAATGTTCGGCGGTGACGAAACAGGGCATTGATAAATTACTTGAAATGATTTTGCTCCAGGCCGACTTGCTGGAGTTGAAGGCGAATCCCGACCGCAACGCCAAAGGCAACGTCATCGAATCCGGCGTCTCGCCCGGTGGTCCGACCGCGACCGTCCTCGTGCGCAAAGGCACGTTGCATCTCGGCGACGTGGTTATCTGTGGTGAATTTTACGGCAAGGTTCGCGCGTTGATTAACGAGGAAGGCCAGCGCTTAAAGGTAGCTGGCCCGTCTGTCGCCGTCAGTGTCCTTGGCTTGAACGGTGTGCCGGAAGCCGGATGGGAATTCAGCTCGGTGGACGACGAGAAGGCCGCCCGCGCACTGGCCGAAGAGCGCGAGATGGAGGCCAAGAGCCAGGAGTTGGAAAATCGCTCGAAGGTCACGCTGGAAAATCTGTTCGCGTCACTCGAGGCGGCAGCGAGCAAAGTGCTGCGTGTCGTCGTGAAGGCGGATACGCAGGGTTCCGTCGAGGCGATTGTCGAGGCGCTCAAGAAAATCGAGTCGGACAAAGTTTCGCTCGAAGTATTGCATAGCGACGTCGGCACGATTACCGAAAACGACGTGGCGCTTGCGTCCGCATCGAAGGCGGTCATTCTCGGCTTCCACACGCGGCTCGACAGCACGGCTTCGGAAAAAGCTAAACACGCCGGCGTGCAAATCAAACTTTACGCGATCATCTACGAATTGATTGATCAGGTGAAAGATTCGATGGCGGGCTTGCTTGATCCCGACACGAAGGACGTGGTCGTCGGCTCGGCGGAAGTGCGGCAGATTTTTGAATTGTCCAAGGGTATTCCCGTCGCCGGTTGCATGGTCAGCAGCGGCCGCATCGTGCGCGGCAAAGTCCGTGTGCGCCGCAAAAAAGACATCATTTACGAGGGCGTCACGCAGTCGCTGCGCCGGTTTCAGGACGAAGTCAACGAGGTTCGCGCCGGCATGGAATGCGGCATCCGCATCGAGGGCTTTGGGGACTTTGTGGTCGGCGACGCGATTGAGTGTTACGCCATTGAAAAAATTGCGGCGAAATTGTGAGCCGCGCAATTAAAGTTTAATTGCCATGCCCAATCTCCGACATGAACGGGTGCGCGAGCTGCTCAAGCGCGCGTTGGGCGAAGCCATCCGCCGCGAATTCAACGTCAGCGATGTCGGCCTCATCACGGTCAACGACTTGGATGTCGCGGGCGATTTGAAGTCAGCCGTGGTCTTCATCAGCATCCTCGGCAACGCCGGCCAGCAGAAACACGGGCTGGAAGTTTTGGAGCAAAACCGGATTCGCCTGCAAGGCCTCATCGCCAAGTCCGTGGTCTTGAAATTTACGCCGACGCTCAAATTCATCGTGGATGACTCCATCGTGCGCGGCAATCGCGTCCTGCAAATTCTCGACGAGCTGGAGAAAACTTCGCCTTCCGAAAACGGCCCCGCCAAATAACCGTGAAAAGTTATCCGAAAATCATTGGTCGGATTCTCGAGATCATTCGCGAGCACAAAACTTTTTGCATCGTCGGCCATGTCCGTCCCGATGGCGACTGCATCGGCTCGCAGCTCGGCCTCGCGCTCGCTCTGCGCAACGAGGGCAAACGCGTCACGGTTTGGAATCAGGATGCCATCCCGCTGAAATACAAATTTCTCGTTGGTGACGGATTGATTGAAAAACCGAAGCGCGGTGAAAAATTCGACTGCGTCATCGCCACCGACTGCGCGAGCTTCGAGCGGCTCGGTAAGGTCGGCGAGTGCATCGGCGCGCGGAAAATCTTCATCAACATCGACCACCACGAAAGCAACACGCGCTACGCCGACGTGAATTGGGTTTCGCCGCGCGAACCCTCCACCGGCGAATTGATTTTCCGTTTGCTCAAGGTCGCGCGCTGGCCCATCACCAAGCCGATGGCGGATTTGCTGTTCACCGCCGTCTCGACGGACACCGGCTCGTTCCAATATGCGACCACGCGGCCCGGCACTTTTCACACCGGTGCGGAACTCGTCACGCGCGGTGCGAACCTTGCAAAGATTTGCGACGAGGTTTACCAGTCGTATCCGCTCTCTCGCGCGAAACTGCTCAAGCACGTCTATTCCAAATTTCGTTTGTCACCCGACGAAAAAATTGCGTGGCTCTGGCTGAAGAAAAAAGATTTTGTCCGCACCGGCGCGGAGACCGACGACACCGAAGGTTTGATTGATCATCTGCGCGCCATCGAGCCGGTCATCGTCGCGTGCGTGTTTGAGGAGGTCGAACCCGAACTCACGCGCATCAGCCTGCGTTCCAAAAGCGCGGCGGTGAACGTCAGTGAAGTCTGCAAATTGTTCGGCGGCGGCGGCCATCCGGCGGCGGCGGGCGCGCGCATTCCCGGCACGCCGCTGGCGGTGCAGCGCAAGGTCATCGCGGCGGTGAAACGCGCGCTGAAGGCCGCGAAGTAATTTTTATTTTCCCATGCAAGATTTTTCCGCGCTCGACGGCGCCATTCTCGTCGACAAGCCGGCCGGCCCGACGTCGCACGACGTCGTGGACGCCATCCGCCGCAAGTTCGGCATCAAGAAGGTCGGCCATTGCGGCACGCTCGACCCGAACGCCACCGGTCTGCTCATCATCGTGCTCGGTCGCGGCACGAAATTGTCTGAGCGGCTGATGGGCGACGACAAGGTCTACGAAGGCACGATCAAGTTTGGCGAGGCGACGGACAGCTATGACTGCGACGGTGAAATTACCAGCTCGTTGCCCGTGCCGCTGCTGACGCTGGATCAGTTGAACGAGGAAGCTTCTAAATTTATCGGCGACCAGATGCAATTGCCGCCGATGGTTTCCGCGATTAAAAAAAATGGCGTGCCGCTCTACAAGCTCGCGCGCAAGGGCATCGAGGTGGAGCGCGAACCGCGCCTGATTCACGTTTACAATTATCGTTTCACGGAATACACCGAGCCGCTGGGAAAATTTCGGGTGGCCTGCACGAAGGGCACTTACATCCGCAGCCTCGCGCACGACCTCGGCCAAAAACTCGGCTGCGGCGCGCATTTGACCACGCTGCGGCGGAGCGCGTCGGGAAAATTCGACGTGGCGGCCGCGTTGCCACTTGATGCAATCTTGAAACTATCGACGGCGGAATTGGAAAAGCGCGTGATGCCGTTTTTGAAGCTCGCCGCCAATGCCTGACGCATGAAAGTCATCCGCGCCGCAAACGAACTTGGTAACGGCAGCCGCAAAGTCTGCCTCGCCATCGGCGTGTTTGATGGCGTGCATCTCGGCCACCAGCAGATTATCCGACAGACGGCGGTGGACGCGCGGCAGCACGACGCGGTGGCGCTGGTCGTCACTTTTGACAAGCACCCCAACGCGGTGGTCGCGCCGGACAAGACGCCGCCGCAGATTTTTTCGCGTCCGCAAAAACTACGCGCCATCGAAGCGCTTGGCGCGGACGCGCTGCTGGAAATTCCCTTCGACAAGTCTTTCAGCGAAAAATCCGGCGAGGAATTCGTCCGCGAACTATTCCGCGATTTGGGACAAATTTTCTCCATCTGCGTCGGCGCGGATTTTGTTTTCGGCCGCAAGCGGAGCGGCGATGTCGGGCTGCTGAAAACGCTCGGCGCGGAACTGGGTTTTCAAGTCCACGGCCATGCGGCGGTGGCGCTGGACGGCGAGTTGGTGAGCAGCACGCGGATTCGCGAGGCGATTCGCACAGGCAATCTGGACGCGGCAAGTCAGATGCTCGGCTGGCCTTATGCGATTTGCGGTCACGTGCTGGTCGGCGACAAGATTGGCCGGCAACTCGGCTTTCCGACGGCGAATCTGGACACGACGAATCTGGTGCTGCCGCCGAATGGCGTTTACGCGGCCAGCACGCATATCGAGGGCCAATTTTTCCGGGTCGCGCTGAACATCGGCACGCGCCCGACGCTGGCGGCGCAGGCGCAGTTGCGGGTGGAGGCGCATTTGCTTGATTTCAGCGGCGAGCTTTACGGTGACGAATTGGAGGTGGAAATCGGCGCGAAGTTACGCGACGAACGGCGGTTCGGTTCGCCGGCGGAATTGCGTGAGCAGATTGGGCGCGATGTAGTGGCGGTGCGGGCGCGGGGTTGAGGATACGGCAGTTTTGGCGGTAAAAAGGCCGCAAAACGCTGGAAAAACAAAGATTTTCCTTGAAATTCGCCACAAAAAAGGTAGCATGACGGCGCGTCAGTCTTCTGGTGTTCGCAGTTCAGCTTCACAGCCGAGAACGCGGGTGGGTTTTCAGAAGCCGCTATTTTTAAGGTCGGTGTTCATTATTTCTGAACCGGCGCACGGTTTATCAGTCTGATTATTTATGTCGAAACGCAAAATCACGGTGCCCAAGGCATCGCGCAACAAACGCAGCACCAGTTCGAAGGTAGCGAAAATTAAAACTCCGCCCGCCCGGCGGAGATTTGTCATTTCCAGCAAGGCGGTCAAACCGGAAGCGGCGAAGCCCGCGCCTGTTGCGCCCAAAGCTTTCGGCAAAACGGCGGCGGCAAAATCGCCCGCCAATGCCCAGCCGCCCGTGGCCGCTCCGTCTGCGGGCGTAACCTCGGTGGATTTGACCGAGACCATCAAGACGCTGCTGCATCTTTCGCAGGAGCACGGCTACATCACCTACGACGACATCAACGATATTCTGCCGGACAATTTGAGTCCGGAAGATTTGGACGCGGTGCTTTCCAAATTGCGCGGCTTGGACGTGGAAATCGTGATGGATCAGGCCGAGGCCGAGCGCGCCGAGCGCAAACAGCCCGAACAGGCGCAGGCCGAGGAACCCGAAGACGATTCGCGTCTGGAAATTCTGGACGATCCGGTGCGCATGTATATGAACCAGATGGGCAAGGTTCCGTTGCTCACGCGCGAACAGGAAGTCGAGATTTGCAAAAAGATCGAGGACGCGGAAGTGGACATGAAGCGCATTGTTTACAGCCTTGGTTTCACGGCCAAGGAACACATCGCCATCGCGGAAAAACTGTTGTCCGATCCGCCGAAGGAGCGTTTTGACCGCGTGATTGTTGATAAAAAAATCGCCAATCGCGAAGGTCACCTGAAGGACATGCGCAAGCTTATCAAGAAAGTCCACACGATGGACCGTCACGTGGACGAAAAGTATTTCGCGTGGCAGAAGGCGCAGCAGAAGGGCCGCCGGGAAAAGCTCGAGAAGGAGCTGAAGAAGGCGGGCGCCAAACTGCAGGAAACCTTCGCCAAATTTTATTACAAGCAAAAGGTCGTTGAGGAAATGATTGTCGTGGCCGGCAACATCCACGAAAAATTTCAGTCCAGCTACCGGCACTTGCAGCAGTTGGAAGCGCAGCGCAATTCGGCGGAAAAACGCGCCGCCGTCGAGGCTGAGCAGCAGAAAATCGCCACGCTGGAACAATTCGTCCGCCAGCCGCGCGAGGAATTTTACAAGACCTTCAAGGAACTCAAAGGCGCGGCCGATCGCGGGCTCAAGGCCAAGACGCACATGGCCGAAGCCAATTTGCGCCTCGTCGTTTCCGTCGCGAAAAAATACACGAACCGCGGGCAGTCGTTTCTGGATTTGATTCAGGAAGGCAATATCGGCTTGATGAAGGGCGTCGAGAAATTTGAGTATCGCCGCGGCTACAAATTTTCCACCTACGCCATCTGGTGGATTCGTCAGGCTATCACGCGTTCCATCGCGGATCAGGCGCGCACGATTCGTATTCCGGTGCACATGATTGAAATCATGAACAAGCTCTGGCGCGCGCAAAAGCAGCTCACTCAGGAAATGGGTCGCGAACCCACGCCGGAGGAATTGGCCGATGAAATGCACATGCCCGTCGCGCGCATCCACGCGCTGCTCAAGATGGCGCAGCAGCCGGTCTCGCTGCACGCGCCGGTGGGCGACGACGGCGACGTGAGCGTCGGCGATTTCATCGAGGACAAGTCGGCGGAAAATCCGTCCGACGTGACCAGCTACAGTTTGCTCCGGGAAAAACTCGGCGACGTGCTGACCACTTTGACCGAGCGCGAACGCAAGATTTTGGAAATGCGTTTTGGTCTGGCCGACGGCTACGAGCGCACGCTCGAGGAAATCGGCAAGATGTATAACGTCACCCGCGAACGCATCCGCCAGATTGAGGCGAAGGCGCTGCGCAAGCTGCGCCACCCGACGCGCGTGCGGCACTTGCAGGGCTTCCTCGAAGGCGCGGAAGTGGCGTAAGCCGATTGAAATTCAAAAACCGCCCGTGGCCATTGGCTGCGGGCGGTTTTGTTTTGGAATTTTCAGAAGCTAGGCTTTGTAGCCTATCCTCATGTTAGGCGACAACTTCATCGTAACGACTTCAGAAAATAAGCTGCTGCAAATGCTATAACCAGACCAATTGGCAAAAGCCAAACTCCAAATCTGAAAAGTCCTCGCATCGAATCTCGAAAACTCGTGCCAGCATAACCGTGAGACTCAGCCTCGAAAATCCGACGCACCGGAGTAATCAGCCAAAGTAAAATGTTGCCGAGCATAAAACCGGTAACTATCGCGCCCGGCATCAGCGAGAAAACCATCAGAAAGCTCGGAACGAAACTCCGAAAACTGATGCCCGTCTGCCAAAAGTCTCGTAACTGATGTTCTGGATAAATCGTGGCGTGAAATAGCCAGACAAGCCTGAACAGCCCATACCAAACTCCAAGCCATCCACCAAAACACAAAAGGATAAGCAAAGCGTTCCATGCACTCTTGCGCCGCTTGGCTCTGTGGCGCGCTCCTGCGTAATACGCTGCTGCTTTCTGTGTCAGGTTTCGCATGACGGTGGACTTGTCGCCTAACGAAAAAAGCTGAGCCACCGCCGACTCGCGGCGTGAACCGCGACAGCGGAACTGCAAGCGCCAACGGCGGTTGGCTCCGGCGACTTGTTAGGCCACAGACTCATCTCTTTCTAAAATACAACCAGTAAACAGGAAGCACGCAAGCGCACAACCCGACAAATGAAAACAAAGTAACATAAAACCAAAATGCAATCGGGTTACGGCGACAATCATATTCGGATATGTCAAATGCCGCCCTGATTCTTACTGAACCAGTCTTGAGCGCATCAAATGCAACGTAAAGCAAAAAGCCACCAATCAGCTCGGCATTCAGTAATCCCCAAATCTGCGGTAAATACAGTAGCAAAATGAGCCAAAGAACGAGCGCGACAAGAACTATGAAAACTGCACGGTTACTTGGCTGTTGGATAGACATGCGTTGTGGCCTAACGAAAAAAGCTGAGCCACCGCCGACTCGCGACGTGAACCGCGACAGCGGAACTGACCGCGCCAACGGCGGTTGGCTCCGGCGACTTGTTAGGCCACATGGTCACACTCAATTCTGACGAACATCACCAGTCCGCGTATCCATAATCTTGGTGGGAAAAAGCTGCGTGGAGTTTCCTGTGGTCGTCGTGTCCTTGTTGCGGTCATATTGGATGTAGCGCCCATTTTCGGCAAGCTGTCTCACACTGTCGGCAATCTTTCCGCCGATGCTCAATGCTCCAATGACAAATACTGCCATGACGATCAACTTGCAGATTCTGTATATTCCTTCTGACATAATTTTCCTTTTTGTTTGTGGTGTGAATGTGGCCTAACAGATAATGGATGACGGCCTATGTAGCCTATCCTTTTTCATGGTTTGACTCTATTTCGGTCATAAATTCCTGTCCAAGATATTTTTAAGTGGAAATTTGTCGCGTTGCGGTGGCCAGCAAACACTACAGGCGTGTTCACACCTGAATCGGCAAAATCAGCATCGCGCGGCCGTTTTGGTAGAGCCGGCGCTGCAATTCAAACACGGTATGATTGTGCAGCCAGCGCGTGGCAAAGCTTTCATCCTTGAACACAAGCTGGCCTGCAAAGAACTGGGCCTGCGGAAATTTTTCGGCGATGACCACGCACAATTTCGCCGCCTCGTCCACGATGTCCGTGCCGAGCGTGACATGCGCCTCGGCATAAAAACCGCGCTTGCTCATGTAGCCGACAAATTTTTCCACCTGCTCGCGCGAATGGACGCGCAGATTTTCCACCTCGTCTGCGCCCTTGAAATTTCCGGCGTCCAGCACGCCGACCTGCACGAAGACGAAGTTCGTGTAAACCTTCGGGAACATCCGCACGACGGCGAGCAGCGTGTGCAGGCCGAGGCCGTTGAAGCCGTTGACGAGAAACACGGCGGTGCGGGCGTTGGGGTCGCACGGCGGCGGTGTTTTTTCCTGCACAATGGCTTCGTCCGCGAGCGCGGCGGCGACGAGCTCGTTCAGGCGGAACAATTTTTTCTGCGTCTGGCGGTAATGGTTTTTCACCCAGAACGACACCGCAACGATGGCGCCGGTGACCAGCAGCGTCACCCAGCCGCCTTCGTCAAATTTGACAACGCAAAGCAAAATCAGGATGCCGCCGGTGAGCAGCAGGCCGACGCCGTTGATGACAAGTTTCTTTTTCCACACCGTTTCCTTGCCGCGCACCTGCCACCAATGCTTCACCATGCCGAGTTGCGACAGCGAAAAGGTGATGAAGACGTTGATGCTGTAAAGCACGACCATGATGTTGACCGCCGCCGAGGTGGAGAGCACGATGACGAGCGCGGCCAGACCCATCAACACGACGCCATTTTGGGTGACGAGCCGGTCGGACAAAGTGGCGAAACGCGTCGGCATCCAGCGGTCCACCGCCATGTTCGCCAGCACGCGCGGGCCGCCGACGAAGCCGGTTTGCGCCGCGATGACCAGTAGCGCCGCCGAGGAACCCATCGCGGCGATGACGAAAGCTTTGGAAAGATTGGCAGGCCACGCCGCCGTGAGTTTTTCAAAGAGCACGGCATTGAGCGTTTTGCCTTCCACCGGCGCGACTTGATAGAGCAGATACGCCAGCAGCAGACCGCCGACGACGAACGACAGCGAGACCGCCATGTAAACCATTGTGCGTTTGCCGGTCTGCACGCGCGGTTCGCGCAGGGTGTTGACGGCATTGCTCACGGCTTCGATGCCGGTGTAAGTGCCCGCGCCGAGGCCGTAGGCGCGCAACATCACCGCGAGCATTCCGAACCAACCGACTTCGGCGGCGTTGGCATGAATGTCCGTGTTCACGCCGTGCATGATGTCCGGCAAATCACCGAAGTGCGCGGCCACCGCCCAGATGATTCCGAAGGTGTAAGTGCCGACGAACACAAAAAATACCGGCACCCAGAGGACGACCGATTCCTTGACGCCGCGCAGGTTCAGCACCGTGAGAAAAATCACCGCGCCGGCCGAAAAGGTGACTTTGTATTTCAAATAATGCTCCGGCAACATGCTGAAAATCGCATCCGCGCCGCTCGCCACGCTCAACGCGATGGTCAGCACGTAATCGCCAATAAGCGCCGCGCCGGACACCACGCCCGCCGATGGCGAAAGTAATTTACTGGCGACGAGATAACCGCCGCCGCCCGTCGGAAACAGCTCGATGATCTGCGAATAGCTGGCGCAGATCACCACGATGGTGATGATGGACGCCAGCGCCACGAACAGGCTCAAGTGCGTGTGTGCGCCCAGCGCCTTGAACGCTTCTTCCGGGCCGTAGCAGGACGAGGAAAGGCCGTCCGCCCCGAGACCAACCCACGCGAGCAGTGCCACGAGCGACATGTTGTGGAAAAGTTTTTTGTCCGAAAGATTGAGGGCGCGCCCGATGACCACGTCTTTTACCAAACGAAACACATTCATAATGACAATAACTGCGTTTTAATTTTGGGGAACGTGGAGGCCGCGACATGCGGTTCCAGAGGATTGCCCTTCCAATGGCCGACGAGGTTAGCTGACGGGCTTGGCCTTGAAAGTGGCCTTGAAATCAGTTGCCTGACTTCGTTCGCCCCATCCCATTTCTGGGAATTTGGTTCCCCCGCATTCGGCTTCAGGAAGGAAGCCGGATTTAGGCTGCACAACCATAGTAAATCAAATCATCGCGCGGATGTCAATTTGCGACCGGACACATGGAAAACCATCAGGCGCTCGCGGATTTTAGGGATGAGAAATGACCGGCTCGAAGGCGGCAGAATTTTATATCGTTTCGGTCAAAGATTTCCCGCCGTTCACCAGAAACAAAACCGCCATGCGCACGGCGAGGCCGTTCGTCACTTGCTCCAAAATCACCGAGCGGCCGCAGTCGGCAATCTCGCTGTCAATCTCCACGCCGCGATTGATCGGGCCGGGGTGCATGATGAGCGCGTCGGGCTTGGTCTTGGCAAAGCGCGCCTTGTTCAGGCCGAAGAGTTGCGTGTATTCGCCGATGCTCGGGAACATCGTTTTGCGCTGGCGTTCGTGCTGGATGCGGAGCAGGTTGATGACATCGGCATCGCGAATCGCCTCGTCCACATCGTGCGTCACGCGGCAGCCCATTTTTTCAAATGTCTTCGGCACGAGTGTGGACGGGCCGCAGAGCGTCACCTTCGCGCCGAGTTTCGTGAGCGCCCAGATGTCCGAGCGCGCGACGCGGCTGTAAAGGATGTCGCCGAGAATCGTCACGTTCAGCCCGGCAATTTTCCCTTTGCGTTCGCGGATAGTGAAGCAGTCGAGCAGTGCTTGCGTGGGATGTGCGTGCGCACCGTCGCCAGCGTTGATGACGTGCGCGTCCAGCACGCGTGAGAGAAAATGCGGCGCGCCGCTCGCGCTGTGGCGGATGATGATGAAATCGGCGTTGAGCGCCTGCAAATTCAGCGCGGTGTCCTTGAGCGTCTCGCCTTTCTTGAACGACGACGCTTCGGCGGAGAAATTTACAATGTCAGCGGAAAGCCGTTGTGCCGCCAGCTCAAAACTGATGCGCGTGCGCGTAGATGGCTCGACGAACAAATTGACGACGGTCTTGCCACGCAGGGCGGGAACTTTCTTGATGGCGCGTTCGCCGACGGCCTTGAAACCGCGCGCGGTGTCGAGCACGGTGATGATCTCTTCCGCCGTGAGCGACTCGATGTCGAGCAGATGTTTTTTGGTCCAGCTCATTTATTTCTTTTTTAAGATTACCTGGTCAGCCGTTGCGCCGGATTCGGTCAGCAGCAGGGAAATTTTTTCATCCAGCGACGTTGGCACGTTCTTGCCGATGAAATCCGCCTTGATGGGTAATTCGCGGTGGCCGCGGTCAAT
>CAIXFY010000007.1 GCA_903918885.1 uncultured Verrucomicrobia subdivision 3 bacterium | reverse complement strand
TCCGGTTCCGCCTACACTTACGGCTACGCGACGCTCGGCGAATTCGTCGCGTGGATCATCGGCTGGGATTTGATTTTGGAATACCTTTTTGCCGCCGGCACCGTCGCCGTCGGCTGGGGTGGATACGTCGTTTCATTTCTGAAAGATTTTGGTATCACGATTCCCGTCGCGTTCACATCTGCGCCTTACAACCACGTCACGCCGCCTGACGCGCAATGGTGGAATCTCTGGCAACTCTTCGTCAAAGGCTGGGTCAGCACCGGCGCCGTGCTAAATGTTCCGGCAATGATTATTGTCGGCGTCATCACCATTCTCCTGATCATCGGCATCAAAGAGTCTGCGAATTTTAATAACTTCATCGTCGCGCTGAAACTGGCGGTGATTCTGACGTTCATCGGCGTCGGCGTCGCTTACATCAACAAAGCCAACTGGCATCCGTTCGTCCCCGTCGTGGACGCCGCCGGCAATTTCGGCTGGCACGGAATTTTGCGCGCCGCGGGCGTGATTTTTTTCGCCTACATCGGTTTTGACGCTGTGTCCACCGCCGCGCAGGAATCCAAAAATCCGCAGCGCAATATGCCCATCGGCTTGCTCGCGTCGCTCGCCATTTGCACCGTGCTTTACATCGCCGTTTCGCTCGTGCTGACCGGCGTCGTCAACTACACGCAACTCAACGTGCCCGCGCCCATCGCCGTCGCCGTCAGCACGCTCGGCCCGAAACTCGCGTGGCTCACCTTCTTCATCAAAATCGGCGCCATCGCCGGTTTGTCCTCGGTCATCCTCGTCATGATGCTCGCGCAGGCGCGAATTTTTTACACGATGTCGAAGGACGGATTGCTCCCGCCAATTTTCAGTGTCGTGCATTCGAAATTCCGCACGCCGTGGCTCTCGCAGCTTCTGACCGGCGCGGTCGCCATGTTAATCGCCGGACTTTTTCCAATCGGTCTGCTCGGCGAACTCGTTTCCATCGGCACGCTGCTCGCGTTCGCAATTGTCTGCACCGGCATTTTCGTCCTGCGCTTCACCGACCCGAAAATCCACCGCCCGTTTCGCGTGCCCGCGTTCTGGCTCGTCGCGCCGCTCGGTGTCGGCTTCTGTTTCTTCCTGATGTCCGGCCTGCCCGCCGATACCTGGGCGCGGCTCATCGTCTGGATGGCCATCGGCTTCGTAATTTATTTCGCTTACGGCCAACGTCGCTCCAAGCTACATCAGGGATTGGCGGGCAAATCCGTTAAAGCGCCTTGACCGCCTCACAAAAAATTCCTGTTTGACTTCGCGGCGCGCAATACCTACCGTTCGGTAGGTTTATGTTGAAACACGGCCCCGAAACCCGCATCCAGATTCTCCGCGCCGCGCTCAAGCGCTTTGCCGACGCTGGCTACGCGGCGGCTTCCGTCCAGCAAATCGTGGACGACGCGAAGGTTTCCAAACCGGCGCTCTATTATCATTTCGCGGATAAGGCGGGTTTGTTTCAGGCGCTGGTGCACGAGGCGCACGACCAGCGTTACCGTGTTTTGCAGGAAGCCACGGCGCGCGGCGGCGATTTCCGGCGGCAGGCGGAAAACATCCTCGCCGGGCTGTTCGCTTTTTTTCGCGAGAACCGCGAACTGATGCGCATCGCCTTCGCCACGATGTTTGCCGCGCCGGGCGAGATTCCGGAAAATCTGGATTACGCCGGTAAATGCGAGCGAAATTTTGAATTCGTCCATAGCCTCATCAAGCGCGCGCAAAAAAACGGCGAGTTGGACAAGCGGTTCAAGAGCGAGGAACTGGCTTTTGGTTTTTACGGCATGGCGAATTTTTACCTCGTCGCCCACCTCGTCTGCCCGGATTCCGAGCCGGACGAGTTGACGGCCAAGAAAATTGTGGAACTGTTCCTCGCCGGCGCGGCGCCGAAGAAGCGGGCGAAGAAAAGTTGATTTGAAAAACAAGGAGCTAAGATGAAACGAAAAATAATTACCGGACTAATCATTGTCGTCGTCGTGGGCGGCGTTTTGGGTTTTGTGAAGACGCTGCAAATCCGCGCGCTTATCGCAGCGGGCGCGGCGTTCGTGCCGCCGCCGGAAACGGTCGCGACCGCAGTGGTGCGCGAGGAGAAATGGCAGGACACCTTGGCCGCCGTCGGCTCGGTGGCCGCCGCGCAGGGCGTCGTCGTGGCACCGGAAGTTTCCGGCACGGTCACGGAAATCGCCTTTGAATCCGGCGCGGCCGTGAGCAAGGGCGATTTGCTATTGCGCCTCGACACTTCATCCGAAGCGGCGCAGTTACGCGCGGCGGAAGCGCAGGCGGAACTCGCGCGGCTGAACGCGGAGCGCAACCGGAAATTGCGGCAGGACAATACGGTTTCGCAGTCCGAACTCGACGCGACGGAAGCGCTGCTCAAACAGGCACAGGCCAATGCGGACGCCATCCGCGCGGTCATCGAAAAGAAAACCATCCGCGCGCCATTCAACGGCAAGCTCGGTATCCGGTTGGTCAATCTCGGCGAGCAGCTCACGGCGGGCAAAGGCATCGTCTCGCTGCAATCGCTCTCGCCCATGTTCGTGGATTTTTCGCTGCCGGAGCAGGAGTTTTCCCGGCTGCAACCGGGCCTGACGGTGCGCGTCGCTTCAGACGCGTATCCCGATCAGGCTTTCATCGGCGAAATCGCGGCCATCAATCCCGACCTCGATTCCACGCTGCGCACGATTCGCGTCCGCGCGAAATTTGAAAACACCAACGAGCTGCTCCGCGCGGGCATGTTCGTGCGCGTGAAAGCGGAATTGCCCGGCGACCAGTTGGTGTTGGCGATTCCCTCCACCGCCATTTTGAGCGCACCCTACGGCGACTCGGTTTTTGTCGTCGAGCCGCAGGTGGCCAAGGGCGTGACGAATCTGGTGGTGGAACAAAAATTCATCCGCACCGGCCGCACGAAAGGCGATTTTGTCAGCGTGGAATCCGGCTTGAAGCCCGGTGACCGCGTGGTGACGGCGGGCATTTTCAAACTGCGGAAAGGGATGCGCGTGACGGAGAATAACACGCTGACGCCCACGCCGTCGCAAACGCCCACGCCGCCGAACAGCTAACCGCCGCGCATGAAATCCATCACCGATATTTTCATCCGCCGGCCGGTGCTGGCGATCGTGGTCAACCTGATCATTTTGATCGCGGGGTTGCAGGCCATTCGCTCGCTCGTGGTGCGCCAATATCCGCGCAACGAAAACGCCATCGTCACAGTGACGACCGCCTATGTCGGCGCGAGCGCGGAACTGGTGCGCGGTTTCGTGACGCAGCCGCTGGAACGCGCCATCGCGGCGGCGGACGGCATTGAATACATCGAATCCGCGAGCAAGTTGAGCCTCTCGACCATCACGGTGCGGCTCAAGTTGAATTACGATGCGAAGAAGGCGTTGTCGGAAATCAGCTCGAAAATCAATCAAGTCCGCAACGACCTGCCGCCGGAAGCGGAAATTCCCACCATCAATGTCGAGACGGCGGATTCCAAATTTGCCGCGTGTTATTTGAGTTTCGCCTCGGCGGTGACGACGACGAACGCGGCGGGCGTGGTCGAAACCAAGCCGCTGTTGGAAGCTAATCAAATCACGGATTATCTCACGCGCATCGTGCAGCCGCGCCTCGCCGCACTCGAAGGCGTGCAGCGCGCGGACCTGCTCGGCGGACGCACCTTCGCAATGCGCATCTGGCTGAAGCCCGACCGGCTGGCGGCGTTCAACATCAGCCCGAACCAAATCCGTCAGGCGCTCGCGGCGAATAATTTTCTCGCCGCCGTCGGTCGCACCAAAGGTTCGCTTGTGCAGGTGAATTTGACGGCGAACACCGATTTACGCTCCGTCGAGGAATTCAAAAATCTCGTCGTGCGCCAGAGCGGCGATCAGCTCGTGCGGTTGAGCGATGTCGCGGATGTCGCGCTCGGCGCGGAAGATTACGACAGCGAAGTGCGCTTCAGCGGCGAACGCGCGGTATTCATGGGCATCTGGGTTTTGCCGAACGCCAACTCGCTCGACGTCGTCAAGCGCGTGCGGAAGGAAATGGATTCCATCGTCAAGGAATTGCCCGTCGGCCTCAACGGCCACGTCGCCTACGACGCGACGAAATACATTGATGACGCCATTCACGAGGTTCTGAAGACACTTTCGGAAACGCTGCTCATCGTGAGCATCGTCATCTTCCTGTTCCTCGGCTCGCTGCGGTCGGTGCTGATTCCGCTGGCGGCGATTCCGCTCTCGCTCATCGGCGGCGTGTTTCTAATGCAGAGTTTCGGTTTCTCGCTGAACCTGCTGACGCTGCTGGCCGTCGTGCTCTCCGTCGGTCTGGTGGTGGATGACGCCATCGTCGTCGTCGAAAATGTCGAACGCCACGTGCGCGAAGGGAAAACGCCGATTGACGCCGCGCTGCTCGGCGCGCGCGAACTCGTCGGCCCCATCATCGCGATGACCATCACGCTCGCGGCGGTTTACACGCCCATCGCGTTTCAGGGCGGCCTGACCGGCTCGCTGTTCCGTGAATTCGCGCTGACGCTGGCCGGCGCGGTGACCATTTCCGGCATCGTCGCGCTCACGCTGTCGCCGGTGATGGCGTCGCGCTTGCTCGACCACGACCGCGAGGAACACGGTTTGCCCGGCCGCATCAACCGCGATTTCGACCGGCTGAAAAATTTTTACGGCCGCGTGCTCGACCAGACGATTGCGCGCCGGCCGACGGTTTACGTCGTGTGGATTTTTTTGAGCCTGCTCGCCATCCCGATGTATCTCATGTCCGCGAACGAACTCGCGCCGATGGAAGACCAGGGCGTCGTCTTCGGCATCGTGGAAGGCCCGGCGAACGCGACCATCGAGCAGACTTCGTTCTACGCGGAAGTCGTGAACGGTTATTTTGAAAAGGTTCCGGAGACCGGCCACACCTTCCAACTCACTTTCCCCGACAGCGGTTTCAGCGGCATGGTGCTCAAGCCGTGGGGCGAACGGAGGCGCACCGTGTTCCAGATCCAGCCGGGCATTCAGGCGGCGGTGAATTCCGTTCCGGGCATTCATCTGCTCATGGTCACGCCGCCGTCGCTGCCGGGCGGCGGACAGTTCCCGGTGGAATTCGTCCTGTCCTCCACCGCCGCGCCGGAACAGATTCTGCCCTTCGCGCAGCAGCTCGCGCAGATGGCCGCGACGAACGGCATGTTCGCCTTTCCGCCCATTGTGGACACAAAAATTG
>CAIXFY010000006.1 GCA_903918885.1 uncultured Verrucomicrobia subdivision 3 bacterium | reverse complement strand
GAAAAACCGCTGGAATGCGGGATGTCACCCTCAAGGAAGCGTCGCAGAATTGAAATCGAAAAATGACCGGACAGCGAGAATAGCCAGATTTTACCGAAATAAAATCGCTGTCAGCAAAACCTTAACCGGACAGTAGTGATGCCGCCGATACTTTTTCTACTACGGGCAGCCTAGCACAAACGGAATTAATTGGACTGCCGATAAAGTCGTGGAAGCAAACGTCAGTCTTTTTATAACGACAAATAATTTTCAGTGCATTATACCAATTGAGAAAATCTCGCCGGTTAGTTTTTCCAGTTTCTACGTCTTTTCATGCAGTTCGGAACATTCGGTTTGGAATAAAGTTATGCTGCATTGGTCGCCGCTTGGCGCTTATGTTGACGAGCCACAATAAAAAATTGAAACTCGAACTCGCAGCGCAATTTAAATTTTGAAAATTGGTCTGTCTAAAAATGATACCTGCGTTAAATGATCTGCTCAAGGCGCGCGTTTCCAACGTCCCTTCAGGACGCATTTCATTTTTCGTTGTTTCCAGACACTGGCGTATCTGGCTAATCTCCCACGTCGCTCCGCGACACGGACACACAATTTTCACCGTCGTTCCGCGACAAAAACAATTGCCGTAATTGTGACGGCGTTGCGATTTACGCCTGGCGCGTCGCCTCTGCTCGTGCCGAAGGCACAACCGGAAATTAGCCAGACACGAAGTGTCTGGTATCGCGGCAAAAGAAAACCCGTCCTGAAGGGACGGCGGAATCGGAACAATGAACGCTAAATCAAATTTATTTCCATCGTCCCTTCAGGACGAAATTTGTTGCGACGTTGACCAGACACTTCGTGTCTGGCTAATTTTCGGCGTCGCTTCGCGACAAAACTTTACCGGATAATTTTGTATGCCATCCACGCATTTATGCCTGCATTTCCACATCGTGTTCAGCACGAAAGACCGGCATCCGTTCATTGCGGATGACTGGCGCGGGCGCCTGCATGAATATCTTGGCGGCTTAGTTCGCGCGACGGACGGTATCCCCGAAGCCATCGGCGGCACGGTTGACCACGTTCATCTGCTCGTCGGCTTGCGCGCGACGCATACGCTGTCGACGTTCGTGCAAGACATCAAACAAACTTCGTCGCGCTGGATTCACGAGACCATTGGCGTAAAAAATTTCGCTTGGCAACCCGGCTACGGCGCATTCACCGTGAGCGTTTCAAATTGCGAGGTGGTCAAGGAATACATTGTGAATCAAGTTGAGCATCATCGGACGAAAACATTTCAGGAAGAATACGTGGCGTTTCTCCAAAAACACGGTGTTGAATATGATGAAAAATATTTGTGGTGACAAATTCCAGCGTCCCTCCGGGACGCAATTCATTTTCAACGGTTTCCAGACACTGCGTGTCTGGCTAATATCCAGTGTCCCTGCGGGACGATAAAATGCAAATGCCGAAACAATTGACCGATCTGCTCAAGGCGACGTCGCGCTCGTTTTATCTGACGTTGCGCGTGCTGCCGGCGGCGGTGCGTCCGCAAATCGGCCTCGCCTACCTGCTCGCGCGCACGACGGACACGATTGCGGACACGGAAATTTTGCCAGTGGCGCAACGGCTGGAGGCGTTGCAAAAACTCCGCGAACGGATTCTCGGCCAGAATTCCGCCCTGCTGAATTTTGGCGCGCTCGCGCAGTCGCAGGGTTTGCCGGCGGAAAAATTATTACTGGAAAAGACCGAGGAGAGTTTGGCGTTGCTGCAAACGTTGTCGGCGGCAGATTTGAAGCTGGTTCGCGAGGTTCTGACGACGATCACGAGCGGGCAGGAAATGGACTTGCGGCGGTTTGGTCAGTTGGCGAAGTCAGGCGCGAGCGCCACGGGCCAGCAGATCATCGCGCTGGAAACGGCGGCGGAGCTGGATGATTACACGTATCGCGTGGCGGGCTGCGTGGGCGAATTTTGGACGAAGATCTGTCGCGCGCAGCTTTTCCCTAATGCGCGGCTCGATGAAAAACAATTCATCACGGACGGCATCCGCTTCGGCAAAGGTTTACAGTTGGTAAACATTTTGCGCGACCTGCCCGCCGACTTGAAAAATGGCCGCTGCTATCTGCCGACGCAACGCTTGGACGAGGCGAAATTATTTCCGGAAACTTTGCTCTCGCCCGCGAATGCGCAAAAATTCCTGCCACTGTTCCACGAATACTTGGACAAAGCGGAGTCGCACTTGGCGGCGGGCTGGCGTTACACAAATACGCTGCCGTTCGGAGAATTTCGCCTGCGGCTTGCGTGCGCGTGGCCGGTTTTGCTGGGCATAAAGACGATTGAAAAATTGCGCGCTGCCAGCGTGACCGAGTTGCAGCAGCGCTTGAAAGTATCGCGCGGCGAGGTGCGGGGAATCATTTTTCGGTCGCTGCTGGCGAGTCCCTTCCCGATGGCGTGGCGAAAACTGTATTTGCCGGATGCAAAAGCAGTTGATTCAAGCGGCAATTTGGCGTAAGAAGGCGGCATGCAGATTCCAAAAATTTCCCTCTGGCTTTGCGCGCTCATGGTGAGCGGCACAATCACGCTTCGCGCCCAAGACAATCCCGCCCAAGCCGCCGCGCGCGCGGCGCTTCAGGAAAAAATGAAAGCGCTGGACGAAAATCCGTCCGCCACCGCACCAGCGCCCGCCGCACCAGCTGCTGCAGCCAGTGTTCCAGCGGTTGGTGCCGCCGCCGTAACCGCCAATCCGCCAGCAGTAGAGGTCACGCCCGCAGGAACCGCCCCGGTGGTAGAAACTCCCGCTCCCGCGGCCACCGTTCCCGCAGTCACAACCTCAACCGAAGTCGCACCTGTGGCAGACGCTCCCGCAGCCACAGCCAATGTTGAGGCTCCGGTCGCCGCTGAACCAACCGTTGCTCCGACTGCGCCAGTTGCCGCAGCGGCTAAAAAATCCACGGTGCAACCAGCAGTTGTAGCGGCCTTGCCAGCTGTCTCTTCCAAGGCGGAAAAACTTGAGAAACTGCTCGTTCAATACAAGGCGGACCAAATTACACCGCAGGAGTATCACGAACAACGTTCGGCAATCATCGCCGAACCTTGAGCCGCGTTTTCCATTCAACCCCGCTGGAAAATTCCAGCGGGTTTTTGTTTTCCCGTCCTTGAACTTTATCCGCCGGACTCTAAACTCTCCGCGCCATGCATCTATTTCGTTACGTCGGGAAAAATTTATTCTGTGAAGGCGTGAGCGTTGATTCGCTCGCCAAGAAATTTGGCACGCCGCTTTACGTCTATTCGCAAGCGACGCTTGAGGATCATTTTCAAAAACTGGATTCCGCGCTCGCGCCATTGGATCACCTCATTTGCTTCGCCATGAAAGCGAACTCAAATTTGTCGGTGATGCGCACGCTGGCAAATCGCGGCAGCGGTTTCGACGTGGTGAGCGCGGGCGAATTGCAGCGCGTCATCGCGGCGGGCGGCGACCCGAAGAAATGCGTGTTCGCCGGCGTGGCGAAGTCGGAAAAGGAAATTGAATTTGCGCTGCAGAAGGGAATTTATTCTTTCAACTGCGAAAGCGAACCGGAAATTCTGCGCATCAACAAGGTGGCCGCGCGACTGAAAAAGCGCGCGCCTATCGCCGTGCGCATCAATCCGAACGTCTCCGCCAAGACGCACTCGAAGATTACGACCGGCACTTACGAAAACAAGTTTGGCATTCAGTTCGAGCACGTTGAGGCGATTTATGCGCGCGCCAGCAAGCTGAAAAACATCTGGCTGCGCGGCGTGCAAATGCACATCGGCTCGCAACTCACAGACGTGACGCCTTACGAACTCGCGGTGAAAAAAGTTCTGCCGCTCGTGAAAAAATTAGCAGCGAATTACAAACTGGAATTTTTCAGTCCCGGCGGCGGTCTCGGCATCATCTACAATCCGGCGCTCGCCAGCGGTTCAAATGAGTGGTGGCAGAGCAAGGCGGCGAAAGGCATTTTGACACCAGCGGTTTACGCGGAAAAATTGCTGCCGCTGTTGAAGCCACTCGGCTTGAAAATACTGATTGAACCGGGTCGCTTCATCGTCGGCAATGCCGGCGCACTAGTCACGCAGGTGGAATATGTGAAGCGCACGGGCAAAAAGAATTTCGTCATCGTGGACGCGGCGATGAATGATCTGATTCGTCCGGCGTTTTACGATTCCTACCACGAAATCGTTCCGCTCGTGAAAAAAGGCGGCGTAACGGTTTCGTCCGATGTCGTCGGCGGCATTTGCGAATCCGGTGATTATTTTTGCAAAGACCGGCCGCTCGCCAAAGTTGGCGAAGGCGACCGGCTCGCGTTGTTGAGCGCGGGCGCCTATGGCTTTGTGATGGCGAGCAATTACAACACGCGTCCGCTGGCGGTGGAGGTTTTGGTCAGCGGCAAAAAATTCGCCGTCGCCCGCGAACGCCAAAAAGTAAAAGATATTTGGGCGGGCGAAAAAGTTGTGGCATGGTTGAAGTGAATTTGTGAGCGAAGAAACTTCCATCGCGGCATATTGGTCGGACGGCTTGAACGAAGCCGGTCTCGCCGACTGGGCGCGGCGGCTGCGCGCGCGGCTGCCGGCGAAAGAGGTTTCGCTCGGTCTCGTGTTTCTGTCGCCTAAATTTTTTCCCGATGCGGAACAGGTTTTAGAAATTCTCCGGCTGCATGCGCAGATACCCCTGCTCGTCGGCTGTTCCGGCGGCGGGCTGGTCGCCAACTCCGAAGAAATCGAAAGTGCCGGCGGCCTCGTGCTGGCGCTGTATTCGCTGCCCGGCGCGAAACTGAAAGGCGTCCGCTTCACGCAGGAACAGGTGGATTCTGCCGAGGGCGAAGATTACTGGCCGGTAGAGACCGGTATTGCCAAAAGCAATGTGAACGGCTGGCTTGCATTTGTGAACCCATTCAATGTCGACGGCGAAAGATGGCTGCGTTCATGGAATCATAATTATTCCGGCATACCCGTTTATGGCGGTCTCGCCAGCGGGAATTTTCCCGAACCCGCCGCGCAGGTTTATCTCGACGGCCAAGTTTTTGAAGAAGGCGGCGTAGCCATCGCGGTTGGCGGCGAGGTGACTCTGGCCGGCGTGATTTCGCAGGGCTGCACACCCATCGGCGAGGCGTGGACGCTGACGCGCGTCGAACAAAATCTCATCCGCAACATCGCCAATCGCCCCGCCTATGCGGTCCTCTCCGAGACGGTGCAAAATCTGCCGCCGGAGGAACAGCGCAAGGCGCAGGGCAATCTTCACATCGGCCTCGTCGTGAACGAATATCTCGATGAATTTCATCGCGGCGATTTTCTCGTGCGCAATCTGCTCGGCGGCGACCCGAATTCCGGCGTGCTCGCCGTCGGCGCATTGCCGCGCATGGGACAGACGATTCAATTTCAGCGTCGCGATGCCGCCGCCGCGTCCGAAGATTTGAACGAACTGCTGGCGCGCGAAAAAGCTCGGCTCGACGGCACAGAAATCTACGGCGGCTGCCTGTTCTGCTGCAATGGACGCGGCAAAAATCTGTTTGGCCGACCCAGCCATGACTCCGAACTAGTGCAAGCGCATTTCGGCCCGACGGGCATCGCCGGATTTTTTTGTAACGGCGAGATTGGTCCCATCGGCGACAAAAATTTTCTCCACGGTTTCACGGCCTCGCTGGCGCTGTTCATCAAAAAGTAACGCAATTCGCATTGCTTTTACGCGCCCAGCCGCCATCCTCTCGTAAAATTTGTGCCTGACGAACAATCCAATTTGAACTCGCCTGCCCCGCGCCGTTCCGCCCCCAATCGCCGACGCGGTCGCCGTGGCGGTCGCGGCCGCAGTCCGCGTCCGGTGGACGAAAAGACCAGTGCGCCCGACGCCGAAGAAATTTCTCCCGCCACGAAAATGGTTGAACCAGCCGCCCCTCCCGCGGAGTCTGCGGAACATCACGAACACGCGGAACACGACGAGCCGGAAGCCAAGGGCGGCTTCCGCGAGCCGCACGCCGAAGCGCCCGCTGATTTTGCCGCGCACGGCGACGAACCGGCGCATGAACCCGCCGCCGAAATTTCTCCCGCACCCGAACCGCCGCCGCGCGAACTGCGCCGGGACGAGCGCCGGGATTTTCGCCGCGAACCGCGCCGCGATGAACGCCCGCCGCAACCACCGCCGCGCATCCCCGTCAGCCAGCGCCAATGGGTCAAGCCCGCCGATTTCCGACCCGCCGAGGAAACCGCCATCCACGAGGCCGTCGCGCACGCTACCTTCATCGCCAACGCGCTGAAAGAATTGCACGATCAACTGGACGAAGTGCTCGAACTCATCGAAGTCGCCGAACGCCAGAAAATCGCTGACGAACGCGAGATTGATGAATTGCGCCGCGCCCTCCGCCGCATCCAGCCGCAGCGTCCGCCGCAATCGCAACCGCCGCGCGGCCCGCGTCGGGACGAACCACGCCGTGATTTCCGCGAACAAAATCAGCGCCGCGATGAATCCCGTCAGAACCAGCCGCCGCGCGAGCAACCCGAAAAACACGGCGAACCGTCGCCGGAAGTAGAACCGCCACAAGCGGACTAAATCTTCTTCCGCGCCATGAACCTCGCGGAAAAACAACAGCAGCTCACCGCCGAACTAGCCGCGCTGAAAAACGGGCAAGACCGATTGGCGTTGCTCGTGGAACGCGCGAAAAAACTCCCGCCGCTCGCACCCGAATTGCGCGTGGAAGAAAACCTGATTCCCGGTTGCCTCGCCAAACTTTGGTTTGTCGCAACGCTCCGCGATGAAAAATGTTTCTTCGCCTGCGATTCCGATTCGCTCATCGTCAAAGCCGTCGCCGGTTTACTCTGTGATTTTTACAGCGGTCAATCGCCGACAGAAATTCTCGCGCACGATCCAAAATTTCTCGCGCCGCTCGGCATCACGCAACACCTCACGCCGAATCGTCGCAACGCCCTCGCCAAAATCTGGGAACGCATTCGCCAGTTCGCTGAAGAAAATGTGAAATGAAATTTTACGATGCACACAATCATTTGCAGGACGACCGTTTTGGTGGTCGCCAAGACGAACTGCTCGCCGCGTGTAAAAAAGCCGACATCGCCCGCATGGTCGTGAACGGCGCGTGCGAAAGCGACTGGCCGCAGGTTCTTGAGCTCGCGCGAGAAAAGAAAATGGTGCTACCGAGCTTCGGTTATCATCCGTGGTATTTGCACGAACGCACGCCGGACTGGCTCGCGAATCTGGAGAAATTTCTCGATGCCGTTCCCAGTGCCGTCGGTGAAATCGGCCTCGACCGCTGGAAGCCGGATTTGGCTTACGACGATCAGGAAGAAGCGTTTCTCGCGCAACTCGGCCTCGCCGCCGAAAGAAATCTGCCCGTGAGTATTCACTGTTTACAGGCGTGGGGTCGGATGCTGGAGCTGTTAAAAGCCCATCCGCGCCCGGCGCGTGGTTTTGTGCTGCACAGTTTCGGCGGGCCGGCGGAGATGATTCCCGCGTTCGCCAAGCTCGGCGCGTATTTCAGTTTCCCCGGCTACTTTTTGCACGAACGCAAACTGAAGCAACGCGAGACTTTTCGCAAAGTTCGCGCCGACCGGTTGCTCATCGAAACCGACGCGCCTGACCAACATTTGCCAGCAGATAAAAATCGTTTTCCACTCGTCGGTTTGGATGGCCGGCCGCTAAATCATCCCGCGAACCTGCCCGAAGTTTATTTCGGTCTCGCTGAATTTCTCGGCGAAAAAAAGGAAGCGCTTGCCGCGCGCATCGAAGAAAATTTTCAGCGCATCTTCGGCGGATTGTAATCAGCCTTCCGCAATACTCCGCACGACAAAACCCGCCGCCGCGAAACCAAACGCGCCGGTCACGAACGTCGCCGAACCTAGGCCGCCGTTGCAATTCAGTCTTGTGCCATCCTCGGCTGCCGAACGCATTTCACACACCGAGCCGTCCGCTTGCGGATACACAGTGCGCTCCACGGAATAGACGCACGGCAAATCCATCGCCGAATGTCCGACGGGAAAACCGTGTTCCTGGCGCAGCTTGCGTCGCACTTCGGCCAGCAGCTTGTCGTGGCTCGCCTGTGACAAATCGCCGACGCGCACGGAAGTCAGCTCGCGCCGTCCGCCCGCGCCGCCACAGACGATGACTGGCAGATTTTTTCCGCGGCAACGCAGAAGCAACAACAGCTTGTTCGTCATGTCGTCAATCGCGTCGAGAACAAAATCATATTTCGGCGTGAGCAATTCGTCTGCGGTTTGCGTATTAAAAAATTTCTGCTCCGCGAAAATTCTGCATTCAGGATTGATGGCGCAGATGCGTTCGGCCATCGCTTCCACCTTGGAGCGTCCGACGGTTTCTGTGAGTGCGTGAAGCTGGCGGTTGATGTTCGTCACGCAGATTTCATCCAAATCCACGAGCGTAAGCGCGCCGATGCCAGAGCGGGCCAGCGCTTCCGCCGCCCAAGCACCCACGCCGCCGATGCCGACGACGCCGACATGCGCCGCGCGAAGTTTTGCCAATCCACTTTTACCGTAAAGCCGCGCGATGCCGCCGAATCTGGTTTCAAAATCGTCCATGCCGGAGAAATTTAACCGCGAAATATACGAAATACACGAACGGAAAAATGTAGCGGCACTCTGCGAGCGCCGTTTCCGGCGGTCACAGACCGCCGCTACAATAATTGTTGTCGCAATGTTTCCACGTCGCCCGTCGGCGACTGACATGCGTTGCCGGTGCAGACAAAGGCGGTCGCCGAATTTTTTCCACTCAAAGTTTTGGCGAACGGTTCGACCACACCGGTGTTGCCGAGCACAATTTTGTTTGGCTGATACACCGAGTGTGCCGCGCGAAGCAACTTTTCAAATTCAGCAGAACCGACATTGCCCGCGATGACCACACGGCGCGGTTCATCCAGCCAGAAATCCAGCGCGTGCAGCATGAACGCGAGCGCGGCGGGTTGGTTTTGTAGGCGCGCGGCGACGAGTTGCAATGTCTGTTCCGCCGCCGCGGTGAATTTTGGTTCGCCGGTGATTTTGCCGAGCTTCAGCAGCGCGAGCGCCGCGACGGAATTGCCGCTCGGTTCCGCGCCGTCGTAGTCGTCTTTGATGCGTAGAATCAAATCGTTCGTGCCTGCCGGGCTTTGCCAAAAACCGCCGTTCGCGGCATCGTAAAATTTCTCCAGCATCGCGGTGGCGAGCTCGCAGGCGAAATCCAAGTGCGCTGGTTTTAGTGTGGCTTCGTAAAGTGTGATGACGCCAGAAAGTTGGAATGCGTAACCTTCGAGCAACTGGACTTGATCGCGCTCGCCGTCGCGCCAGCGGTGGAAGAGCGTGCCGCTCGCGCCACCCAAGCCGAACTGCCACAACTTTTCTTGAATGAATCGCAAATTCTTTTCCGCCGCTGCGCGGTATTTTTCCTCGCCCAAAACAGCCGAAGCGCGCGCGAATGCACCGAGCATCAGGCCGTTCCATGACGCGAGGATTTTGTCGTCGAGGTGCGGGCGGATGCGTTTAGCACACACGGCGAGCATTTTATTTTTTGCGGCGGCGAGCAGCGGCAAGTCAGCCTCGGCCACTTTAGGCTTCGCGATGCTCAAAACATTCAGCCCCGGCAACGGATTCGGATGGCTGTGGTCAACGAAATTACCTTCCTTTGTGATGCCAAAATAATTTGCGGACACGATGAATTCTTCAGGCGAGAGCAGCTTGGAAAGTTCATCGTGCGTCCAGCAGTAAAATTTTCCTTCCTGGCCTTCGCTGTCGGCGTCCTCGGCGGAAAAAAATCCGCCGGCGGGATGCGTCATGTCGCGCAAGATGTAATCGAGAATGTCACGGACAACTTCGGCGTGGCGCGCATCGCCGCTGACGAGAAACGCGTCGAGATAAAGCTGCGCGAGCTGCGCGTTGTCGTAGAGCATTTTTTCAAAATGCGGCACGAGCCACTCGGCGTCCACGGCGTAACGCGCAAAGCCACCGCCGAGCTGATCGTGAATTCCGCCAGCATTCATACGGTCGCAAGTTTGTAAAACCATTTTCGCCGAAGCGTCGTCGCCGAAGCGTTTCGCCGCGCGCAAAACAAACGATGGAATACTCGGTTGCGGAAATTTCGGCGCGCCGCCGAAGCCGCCGTTCACGGAATCGTAGGCGGCTTTGAATTGCTCGAGCGCGTGGCGTAAAACATTCGGCGTGAGCGGAGAATTTTCTTTCGCGTCGCGTGCGGTGATAAGTTCCAGCCGCGCATGCAATTCATCGGCACTGGCGGCGATTTCAATTTTTCGCTCGCGCCAGAGATTAGCGATTTGTTCCAGCAGTTGCAAAAAACTTGGCCGACCATAACGCGCGTCCGGCGGGAAATAAGTGCCGCCGAAAAACGGCTTCAATTCCGGCGTCAGAAAAACATTCAGCGGCCAGCCGCCGCTGCCAGTCGTGGACTGCACGAAGGTCATGTAAATTTTGTCCACGTCCGGCCGCTCTTCGCGATCCACTTTGATGCTGACGAAATGTTCCCGCAAAAATGCGCCGACTTTTTCATCCTCAAAACTTTCGCGCTCCATGACATGGCACCAGTGGCAGGTCGAGTAGCCGATGCTGAGGAAAACCGGCTTGCTTTCCGCGCGTGCCTTGGCAAACGCCTCATCGTTCCAAGCAAACCAATCCACGGGATTATGCGCGTGCTGAAGCAGGTAGGGCGATTTTTCCTTCGCGAGACGGTTAGTGTGTTTCACAGACATCGCAAAGAATCTGCCGCAAAACCGCTGCGCTCGCGAACAATTTTGCGTCGTCACCTGCGCGCGGCTGCGCTAGGCTGACGGCATGTTGTGGAAAAATCCGTGGCAACCCGAAGCGGTGATGATGCTGATCGGCGGCATCGCGCTGTCGTTTTTTTCCGGCAACCTCGCGGTCGAGTTGTTGCACCAATCTTCGGTGGTCGGCTTCAAAACGCTGAACGACGCGGGCAGCGTGCTGATTGCGACCCTTTGTTTTCACGGCATGGCGATCGTGCTCGGAATTCCCTTTCTGAAGCTGCACAACATCGACTTGGCGGACGCGCTCGGTTGGCACGAACCGAAGGTGAAACAAAACCTGCTGCTCGCCGTCGGTCTGCTGGCGGTCGTCGCGCCGATGATGCTCGCGCTGAAATTTCTTTCCGGCGAGTTGCTGCACCGGATCGGTTGGCCGCTGGAAGACCAGCGCGCGGTGGAAATTTTTGCCGGCACGAAATCACCGTGGATTCGCGCCTATCTCGCCTTCTTTGCCGTCGCCATCGCGCCCGTGGCGGAAGAATTCGTCTTTCGCGGCCTGATGTTTTCAGGCCTGAAAAAACTGGGCTGGCACAAGGGCGCGTGGATCGTCACCAGCCTGATGTTCGCCGCCATCCACAACAGCGCCGCCATCCTCCTGCCGCTGTTCGTCTTCGCGCTAGCGCTGACCTGGCTCTATCAAAAAACCGAAGGCCTCCTTGCGCCGATCGTCGCGCACGGCCTATTCAACGCGGTGAATCTTGCGCTCCTGATCGCCGCCGGCAAATGAGGCCGCACTAAATGAAAGAATTCGACCTCATCGCGAAGCTAACAAAAAATCTGCCGATGAATGAATCCGTCGTGGTCGGCGCCGGTGACGACTGTGCCGTGCTCGACCTCGGCGTGCCGGACAAATTGATTTTGTTCAAGACCGACGCGGTGGTCGAAGGCATCCATTTCACCAAAGAAATAGCGCCGGGAAAAATCGGGCGCAAGGCGCTGGCGCGGTGTTTGAGCGACATCGCGGCGATGGCAGGCAAGCCCACGGCGGCGCTGGTGACCATCGCGCTGCCGAAAGATTTTGATGCGAAATTTATCGGCAAAATTTACGACGGCCTGAACGCGCTCGCGGAAAAACACGGCGTCGCCATCGTCGGCGGCGAAACGACCACGAATCCCGTGATATTGATTTCCATCGCGCTGCTCGGAACCGTGCCGCGCGGGAAACAAGTTTTGCGGAGCAGTGCGAAAGTCGGCGACGCCATTTTTGTGACTGGCGAACTCGGCGGATCGCTCGACAGCAAGCATTTGGATTTCGAGCCGCGTCTGGAAGAAGCGCGCTGGTTGGCGGAACATTTTCAACTCCACGCGCTGATGGATTTGAGCGACGGATTGGCCGGCGATCTGCGGCACATCATAAACGCCAGCAAGGTCGGCGCGGAGATTTTGAAATCGGCGCTGCCGGTTTCGCGCGCGGCGAAATTGCGGGCGCGGGAAAATCCGTCCGCCAAACCACCGGCGTTGGCGGCGCTAACGGACGGCGAGGATTTTGAACTGCTGTTCACCGTCGCTAGCACGGACGCTGTGAAATTGCTGGATGCATGGAAGAAAAATTTCCCAGAGACGAAGCTGACCTGCATCGGCAAGATCGTGGCGGGCGAGGGCATTTTGCTCCGCGACAAAACCGGTTCGCACAAACTCAACGCGCATGGCTACGTTCATTTCGCATAATCCGGCGGACACGGAAGCGCTCGGCGAACGGTTCGGTCGCGCGGCTCAGCGCGGCTGGGTCATCGCGTTGAGCGGAGACCTCGGTGCGGGCAAAACGCAGTTCGTCCGCGGCGTGGCGCGCGGACTTGATTGCGCGGGCAAAGTGCATTCGCCGACGTTCACGCTGGTGAACGAATACGGCGGCGGCCGGCTGAAACTGTTTCACCTCGATTTGTATCGGCTGGAAACGGCGCAACAGATTTTGAGCGCCGGCATTGAAGAATATTTGGTGCCGGACGGCGTGAGCGTAGTGGAATGGGCGGAAAGATTGGAAGATGGAAGATGGAAGATGAAAGATGGGAAAAACTTTTTGCGGGTGAAAATTGAAATTTTAATCAAGACGGAACGGAAAATTATTTATGACGATTTTGGCGCTTGAATTTTCTTCCGAGCGACGGAGCGTGGCGCTGGCGCGCGGCGAAACCGTTTTGGCCGAAGCCGTCGAGCAGACCGCCAGCCGCGGGACGAATGCGTTTGGCTTGATTGACAAAGTTTTAACGGAAGGAAAAATTTCCCGCGAAGAAATTGAGGCCATCGCGGTTGGTCTTGGACCCGGAAGCTACACCAGCATCCGTGCCGCCATCGCGCTGGCGCAGGGCTGGCAACTGGCGCGCGGCGTGAAGCTGCTCGGCGTCAGCAGCGCCGAAGCCATCGCGGCGCAGGCGCAGGCGGAGAAAATTGTTGGTCGGGTAAATGTTTTGGTGAATGCGCAACGCGGGGAGTTTTATCTGGCAACATGGGAGATTTCCATTGGTGGGATGATGGAAATATCACCGTTGAAAATCGCGGCGGGAACGGAAGTGGAATTGGTCAAATCCGCCGGTGAAATCTGCATCGGGCCGGAGCAGGAAAAAAGGATTTATCCATCAGCCGTGCAAGTTGTGCGATTGGCTGATAAACGGACGGATTTTTTCCCTGGCGAAAGTTTGGAACCCATTTATCTACGCGAGACGAATTTTTTAAAGACGCCGGTGAGGACGGAAATCAAACCATAAACCTACCGAAGATGAATTACTTGCGCCGACGAGTCATGCCCCACAGAACCACCAGACCGCCACCAAGCAAAGTCCAAGTCTGCGGCTCCGGCACAGTGACTACCGTCAAGCCCCAACTGACTAATTTGGATTGACCGCCGCTGGTCAAATCCGCCACAAAAAGCGTCCACACGCCATTCGGATCAGAACCATATAAACTGTTCAAATTACCACTGCCATCGGGAGCGGTGTCAAATACAGACGGGGCTGCATCTGGACTGATTAATCTCTGGTCTGGTTGCCAACCCCCAGTAATCTGACCGTTGCCATTCAACAGGGATAAATAACCAGATACAGACTGATAGTCATGAATATTATTTGCAAAAGCGGCGTTAAGGCTGATGTCGAAGCCAGCATCGCCCGCGCCAAAAATATTTGCCGCCCCCAGACCCACACGGTTCAAAAGCACCACCAGACCGCCCGTGGGCGAAACGAGGTAGGCATATAAATCGCCGTTAAAACCGCCGGTGATATTGAGCGCCACTGTGATATTGCTAACCACCCCGGTCATACCGCTGAGGCTCAAGGTCGAAACCATCCCTACAGGATTGCCATCGGGAACCGCCGTATTCGGGCTGGCAGTAACAGAATTGGTTATGTCAGCACGACTGACCAGTGTGGTCAGTGCGAGCATCATAATTCCAATCTGCTTTTTCATTTGAATGTGCAACCCTCAAAATCATCAGAACTTTCGGGTCATGGTGGAAGAATATAGCGGTCACTTGCCTTTAAAGCAAACCCGAATTATGCCATCATTCCGCCAGATTCCGGACAAACATGCCGCCACGCCGCAACTGGTTATAACCATTTAGTGAACTCATTTTTGTGCCGCCGCTGGAACTGACCGATGCTGCAATTCCCGTTCCAGATAAGTATCCTCCGGCGCCGTCAGCCACGCCGTCAGCCAAATGTCGCCAAGCAATTGCCCGCTCTTGACCAATTGCGCTTCCAGAAACGCCCGGCCTTCCGCGCCGCTGCCGTCCTTGTTCGACAGTTTTCCGTCGCGATCCAGTCGGTAAAGCGGCTCAACCAGCTTGTTCGCCTCCACTAAAAAATTCACCGTCGTGTGGAAAACTCCGTCCTGCTCGTCCGCCGCCGAAATTTTCTGCGCGGGTCGAAGTTGCACACACATTTTTTTAACATCAACCCCACCCGTCTTTTTAAAAAAACCGCCATCAATCCATCCGTGAAAGCCAAACGACGTCGTGTAATGATTCGGGTTGTTGTTCGTCGTCCAGCCGTGGTGATACATCGTCGTATGCAACGGCTGGCTCGCATCACCAGCGAAATGCCCCATCACGCCCATCACATAGACGATGTCGGCCTTCACATTGGCGATTTCCTCCGGCGTGCCACCAAATTTTTCTAACGCGGCAAGCGAACTAAATCCGGACTGCAATTTTTCGTAATACTCCGTAATCGCCCACGGCAGAAACCCGCTCAACTCGCGTGTGTGGTCAGCATCCTTGGCCGGATCAATCGCCGGAAATTTTTCCGGATGCGCCGTGCGCGCCCGCACAATATCCGCCACGAAATCATAGCGCAACGGCGGCAACGTCTGTGGCGTCAGGCCGTAGAGCGCCAATTCGTCCATGTCCAAATAATGATCCGGCCCGCTGGCGTGGCCGAGCGCCAAATCGCGACCCGTCTTCACATCCGTCACATTACGCCAGCGATCCGCCTCGCCCGCGAGAAACGCGATACGGTCGCGCGCCGCCGGTATGAGCACAAACGCCGGAAAATTCGTCGGCAAACTTGCCAGAGCAAGTTCATTCACTGCGTGATGGCCTTCGTAATCCCACGCGGCGGCGTTGAACACGAGCGAGCCGAACAGTGCGGCAGCGGTAAAAATATTTCGATTCATAAATCAGGTTTTAGCGTAACTGAACGCGCTGCGGTTGCAAAACTGTTTCGCGCGGCAACAAAATCCATGTTCAACCGCCGACGTCCGTGGTTTAATTTCCGCGTGACAATCATCACCGACGAAAACTGCACCGGCTACTCCCGCGCCGGCCATCCGGAAAATCCCCGGCGCGTCGCGGCCACTGTCGCTAGGCTGCAAAGTCAGACGGAATTACCCCTTCACTGGGTTACGCCCGGCGAAAATGTTTCCGACGAAATTATCCTGCGCGCTCACACACCTGAAGTGCTTGCGCGTCTTGCTGTGCCGGAAGATTTCGACGCGGATACGCCTTTCTTTGACGGCATTTCTAATTACGCCCGCAAGTCCGTCACTGCCGCGCTGGACGCAGTTAAACTCACGCGCCAGGGCGAAAATGTATTCAGCCTCATGCGCCCGCCCGGTCATCACGCCACGCGCGAAAAATCAATGGGTTTTTGTTACCTGAACAACATTGCTATCGCCACGCTCGAAGCCCGTGCGACCGGCGCGAAACGCGTCGCGGTATTTGATTTTGATGTGCATCACGGCAACGGCACCGAGGACATTTTGTTGAACCAGCCCGGCGTGGAATTTTTTTCCGTCCACCAACATCCGAGCTATCCTGGCACTGGCGAAATAAGCGTTGGTAGAAACTGTTTTAATTATCCCATCTGGCCAAATACGAGCCGGGAAACGTATCGCACCAAACTCATTCAGGCGTTGGACGATTTGCGCAGTTTCCGGCCCGAATTGATTGCCGTATCCGCCGGTTTTGATGCCTACGCGCGCGACCCGCTTGCGGAAGGCACGTTGCTCGCGGAAGATTTTTACTGGATCGGAAAATATTTGCGCGATCTGAAAATTCCATTTTTTAGTTTGCTCGAAGGTGGTTACAGCAAAGATTTGCCGGAACTCATTTTTGCCTATCTCAAGGGCGTTGAAGGGAAATAATATGTGGATTCCGCCAGACATCAGGCCGCCGACGCCAGCAGAATATGCCGTGGCCGCCGTGTTGATTGCCGGCTCGCTGATTGGTTTTGGAATAGTCGGTTTTATCTTTGCATTCCGTGCGCCGCCGGAAAAACATGAGCTGGCGCTGGCGCTGGAACATTACTCTGCGTGGTCATTGGGCATCGGTATCGGCGTTGCTTTGATTGCTTGGCTGGCTCGTAAACTTACTGACTGAAATTTACATGACCGTCCTAGAAGCCATTCAGAAAAGCACCGAATTCCTTATCAAAAAAGGCGTTGAATCGCCGCGGCTGCAAACGGAGCTGTTGCTCGCGCACTTGCTTAAAATGCCGCGCATGAAGTTGTATTTGAATTTCGACCGCGTGTTGACCGCGCCGGAAACGGATTGCTTACGGGAATTCATCAAGCGTCGCGGCCAACGCGAACCGCTTCAGCACATTGTTGGTT
>CAIXFY010000005.1 GCA_903918885.1 uncultured Verrucomicrobia subdivision 3 bacterium | reverse complement strand
GAAAAACCGCTGGAATGCGGGATGTCACCCTCAAGGAAGCGTCGCAGAATTGAAATCGAAAAATGACCGGACAGCGAGAATAGCCAGATTTTACCGAAATAAAATCGCTGTCAGCAAAACCTTAACCGGACAGTAGTGAGTTTTTAAATTAAATTCTTTTAGGTTTTCAAAGTCCCATACACCATCAATCGCAGACGCATTTATCAACCACCGGCGATGTTCTTTCGCGCGTGATTTGTCCTGATGGTGTCGGGTTTGAAACCAGTTCCGCGAAGGGTCACATGGGCGCGGTGCTGGGGGCAAATTCGACACGACCAGTCTTGCATGGGGTGAGCGTTCTCCTGATTGGTAACCGACTTGACCTTCAAATCAGCAAGCCGAATGACAAACAGGTGAACACGAACGGGGAAATTTTTGCCTCGTCAACTTTATTATCTAAATCATCTGATACTCAAATATGATACTGTTTGATAAAATTTAAGGATGCGCCAATGTGTCGCAAATCTGATGCTGCCATCTGATACCGATTGGTCTTTTTTAGCTTTTTTGTGATGATTGGTGAGGAGGACGACATGAGAAATCACCAATGTTTACTAGGCCAGATGACGGGTGAGGAAATGTGTTAAAAACCGTTTCTCAATTATGAGTCCTCTGCTCTAACCATTGAGCTATAGGCCCATTGTTGGTTTAAAACTTGAGCATGGTATCCCATGCCATATTTGAATCCGTGCTATTCAAAAATATCGCAGGAGGCAAAACAAACCACCGCCCCACCACCGCCACAAAATCACAACTTTCGGCGCGGACAGTATCAAATGCTTTACGTCTAACGCAAACGAAGATTTTATAACCAACGCTTTAAATGCTAATACCCCAGCGCCTCTAGGTAGCGTCCCGCTTCAATGGCTGCAGCACAACCAGCACCCGCCGCCGTGATGGCTTGACGGTAAACATGGTCTGAGCAATCGCCAGCCACAAAGACGCCCGGGATGTTGGTGGCCGCCCCAGCCGTGGGCGTGATGTAACCGTTTTCATCCTGATCAATAACGCCTTTGAACAACTTGGTGTTCGGCACGTGGCCGATGGCGACAAAAAGACCCGCGCAGTCCACGGTGGATTCCACGCAGGTCAGCAGATTTTTTACGCGCACACCAGTGACTTTGTCTTGTTTGACATCCAGCACATCCGTGACGGCGGAATCCCAAATCATTTTGATTTTTGGATGGTTCGCCACGCGGTCGGCCATGACTTTGGAGGCGCGCAACTTATCGCGACGATGAACCAGATAAACGACCGAAGCAAACTTGGTGAGATACAATGCTTCTTCGCAAGCGGAGTCACCGCCGCCAACGACAACGAGCGGTTGGTTGCGGAACATCGGCAGCGCCCCATCGCAAGTCGCGCAATAAGTGACGCCTTTATTTTCCAACAGATGCTCATTTTCCAATCCCAAGTGCCGGTGGCCTGCACCGGTGGCGATGATGACTGATTCAGTTTCTACAATATTTCCATCCACGCTCAGCTTGAATGGCCGCGCCGTGAAGTCCGCGCTCTCCAATGAACCAAACTGGACGCGCGCACCAAAGCGCTCGGCCTGTTTTTGAATCCGCGTCACCAGTTCATAGCCATCCACGCCGTCGGGAAAACCGGGGAAGTTTTCGACGATGCTGGTGGTGGTGAGCAAGCCGCCGGGTTGAATGCCGGTCAAGACCAGCGGTGAAAGGTTGGCGCGCGCCGCATACAACGCGGCCGTCAGACCGGCACAACCAGTGCCGACAATTACAATTTTTTCCATAGTTTTAAACGAGCCGGAAATTTACGGGAATTGCAAGCGATAGTAAACTCCGGGAATACTCGTGGTGTTGGTCTGGAAGTTGATGACGCCTGTTACGGGATCAGACGTGTTGGTCAGAATATACGTCCACGGCAACGGCAGCCCCAGATTCGTAGCCATCTGAACATAATAAGTGCGGTTGGGAAATGTCGTGCCGCCCAAACCAACACTACCCGGGGTGCTGGTTGAAACTGCCAGCGTAACCAAGGGCGCATTGGTCACCAACACGCTGGCGGTGGTGGTGTTCGGATTGTAATTAGTGGCGTCTCCAGGGGTGAAGGTTACAGACGCATTGGTTGTGCCGGCATCTGGCACGCCATTTGGTGTTGTAAACGCAAATAATCCTGACACGGATGCGGCGTTAAATGAATTCGTAGCTGCACCGCCACTCAACGTGGAAAAACTGAATTTCTGGCCATAGGCGATGGCGGTCGCATTGGGCGATTTCAATACCGGCGTCGCCTTGTTCACGGTCACGGTTATGGTGTTCGTGACGTTGAGGTAATTGACTGTGTCCGTCGGCGTGAAAATGACAACTACATTAGTGCTACCGGCAAATGGAATAATACTCGGTAAGGCAAATGCTAGAGTGCCCGACACCGATGTTCCAACCGCGTTGGTGAACGATCCACTCAAACTTGAATTGCCCAAGGTCTGGCCATAAGTAATAGCTGCGCCGGACGCCGACGTCTGGCTAATTGGCGTAGTCTGGGTCACCCCAACTGTCAAGGCGACCGGCGTGCTAGTGATGCTGCCCCAATAATTCGTCACAACCACTTTGTAATTACCGTTGGTGGCTGAGGTAACATTATTCAAGGTCAAACTCGCGGTAACAACCGAGTTGGTATAGAATGGGAAATTATACATCTTATTGGTATAAACCTGCGATGAAATCAAGCTTCCATCCTTATACCAAAATACACAGGGGAAATTGTTGGTTGAGTAGCTATTCACACCACCAGATGTGATCGCATTCAAATCGCCTTGTATGCCAATGTTCAATGTCACATTCCCACCGGGGGTGACATTGGTTGTAGCCGGGAACTGGTTGGTAAAGTTTGGCAGATATCCAAAGATCCAATATGAATCATATTGCTGTAGAGTTAATACGGACAAACCAGACACTTTGTTAGTAACGTTAAATGTAACGGAGAAATTTCCTCCATCAACAGGAGTGACGAGTTTTTGGTAGTCAGGGGTATTCGTCTTATATGAAGAATTATAGCCCCAGCTATAAGAATTGGTTAGCGTGCTGAAATTATTTGTGATGTAACTATGAAACACATTGGTCACACCTGCCGGAGCGAAGTTTGTATAGTTAAAAGTTGTGTAATTAGTCCCTCCAGTTATCGCTACAGACAGAATGCAGTTAGCCTGAGGCAACGGCCCAGCGCCGCTACCATCGATGGTTTGGCCAACACAAGAAGAATTGGATGCGGTCAAAGTATACGTCCCGGCATTGGACAATTGAACATTTGTCAGGGTTAAAACCGAGTTGGTTGCTCCACCAATAGGTGTTATTCCTTGCCACCACTGATATGTCGGAAGCGGGCTACCCGAAGTGCCACCGCTCAATTGGACATCCGTGCCCAATTGAGCACAGGTATTCTGCGGGGTAGCAGCAAAAGGTGTAATCGGTGCAGAGGCCGAACCACCATTGGTCGAAACCAGCAAAGTGCAGGAATGTGTATCGCTGTGGCCACTACCACAACCACCATCCCAGACTTTAATAGTAAGAGTCAGACTGTTTGTCTTATTTGGAGTGCCGGTTATTGTCGCTGTATTTTTTGTATTATAAGTAATCGATAAGCCATCGCCCAAAGGAACTGAAGTCCCGACCAAACATTGATAAACACCGTTGGTTTGAACCTGCATTGAACTAACTGAGCCAGCATGGCCACCTGAATAAGTAATCGCTATGGCGGTCGAATTCGTATAAAGGGTTCCCGTGACGACATTGGCCGGAGAGACAGATACGCTCGACGCGCGCGACACAGCGTCAAAGCCCACTAAGGCAAGCGAACCTACGCCAATCTTAAGAATCATCGCCCACGCGTTCGGCGCAAGACCCTGAGTGGATGGCATCAGTTGACGCAGCAGCGGCGCAAGCTGTAACAGCGCCGCCAGCAGAATAGACAAAGTTTGAATGAATCTGGATTTCATGGTGAGCTATAGTTGTGGTTTATGTTTCGAGTAATTGTTGAAGCAAATTTATTTGGCCGTCAGAACTAAATACGTCGGTAATCCAACGATGTTAAAATGGTCGAGCAACGACTTGATGGGCATTTCATTCGGCTGTTCAGCGGCGTAACGGACAGATACAAAATCCTGCAAGCGCTGCTTCACCTCGGCGCGATTAAAAACAGTTTCATCCATGGCCGAACAGTCCTTGCACCAGCTGGCGTGAAAATCCACAAACAGCGGACGCCCGCTGCTGCGCGCCTGCTGGATAGCCGCCAGCAAATCGCGTTCGGCAGCCGCCGCCCCGCTGTTCACTTCGCCTTTGGCCGCCACTGCACTGGCCGTTTGCGGTATCGAGGTCTTGTGAGCATTCCACGCTAGGTGCGCGTAGTAAATTGCAAAACCAATAATCATAACGCCGAAGCCATACTTCACATATTTCATCCATCCGCCAGGCTTGGGCATGAAGGTTAGTCCCGCGCCAGCAATCGGCCACGGCAGAGCCATGCCAACGCCCAAGAGAAATGGTAGGAGTAATCCTGCCGTGACGCCCTTGGAGTAAAAATTGGTAGCCATCAGCACCACGGAAATTACCACCGGCGCCACACACGCGCCAGCGAGCAGTGCCGACATCGCGCCCATGGAAAGAATTACAGCCTTTTGCATCAGCGTGCCGCGAGTTGCCACGCCCATCGGCCCAGAACCGCTGAAGCGGGAAAGGTCAATGTTGATGACGTCAAACATGCCGAGCGCTAGCACCACAAAGACGAGCGCGATAATGAGATTGAACCACATGGATGAATTCAGCGTGCCAAATTTGGAACCGGTCAGCACCACGACCAATCCCAGTGTGCCATAGGCCAAGGCCATGCCAATGCCATAAACCGCGCCATTTTGAAATCCTTCCATTCGCGACTTGGCTTGCCGACCCGCGCCGATGATAGCGAGGTTGATGGGAATCATGGGCAAGATGCAGGGAGTGAAGTTCAGCAGCAATCCGCCGACTAGAATCAGCAGCAACATGCTCAACATTCCCATGTGCTGAAAGCGTCCCAGCGGATCGGTGGCAGCCTGTCCGGATAAGGCGTGGTCGAGGAACGAAAGAAACTCAGATGAATTTAGATAGCCAGTCTGCTGTCCTTTAACCGTGAAGCCTTGAAACTCTTTGTTCCAATCCACTTGGCCAGCCGTGACCGCAACCACGTTCGAATTGGAACCGGTAGAATTTTCAGGAGCGCTCACTTCGGCATATGTTCCGGTTGCGTTGGGAGCAAACAAACGCACTTCAGGAAAGAAACAGGCGGCATTGGTGCAGCCTTGAAATTTGATTGCCAACTGATGATCGGGCAAATCCGCTAGATTCAATTCCGCCGAGAAATCATGTTCATAAACTTTCTTCTCCTTGCCGCTGAATTTGTCGATTTCAAGAATCGGGTCGGGTATTTTCACCGGATGAATTTCTGTGCCACCGGATGTCCGGAAGTGAAGCCGGTCAAAATAGAGCACGCAATTCTGTGGCACAGTAAAATCAACTCGCAGGAGGTTGGAACCATTGTTGTTGCTGGCCGAAATCACCGTCATGCCAAACGGGCTGCGCGTGGAAAGTGTTTCTTGCGCCAGCGCCACGGTAAGCGCTGAACCCAGCGTAAAAATTGCTAGATAAATTCCGAGTTTGAACTTCATATCCATCAGTTACAGCCGCAGCCGCCGCCGCCGACACCTTTACCGCCGGAAGCCATTTCCCGGGAAAAGAACATATGATCCTTGATGCCCTCGGTCAGCGGGTCGCGATCGCCACGCATGGTGTAATCCGCCAGCGTCTTGCGCTGCCACGGCTTCACCGAATCGCAACCGGTCTGGCTACCAATGACCAATGCGGCCATGGCGAGAAACAAAGTGTTTTTAAGAAACGGACGCATAAGCTTACTTTTTGATGAGCGATTCTATCTCTTCGGTGTATTGCTTGCGGGTCTCTGATCCATGAAACCCGGTGTGGACGAATTTCACCTTGCCGGTTTCATCGAGCATGAATGAACTGGGCATGGTCTGGATGCCTGCAACCGGTGCAAGTTTTTGTCCGTTGTCGCGAACGACGGTGAAAACAGCCGAGTTATCCTTCAAGAAATCTTTCATGTCAGATACATCCTCATCCTCGTTGACGGCGATGATGACCAAGCCTTTGTCAGCGTATTTTTTCTGCAATTCGTTCATCACCGGAAATGATTCCTTGCACGGGCCGCACCATGACGCCCAGAAATCAATGATGACAATTTTGCCCGTCAACGAGTCAGGCAACTTGCCGTCCAGTTTGAACTTGGCGAGATCGGGAAAGCTATCGCCCGTCTTGAGGCCAGCCGAAGCGGGCAGACAGACGGCCAAAGCAATTCCACCAATGAGTAGATATTTGTTATGCAAACAGGTTTTCATATTATTAAAGAATTAAGTTAAGAATCAAAACCAAGCACGGGCACCAAAACTAATCAAGTTGGCCGAGGGATAGGCGCTTTGCGAAGTAGTGCCGTCTAGGCCGGACATTTCATAACGCATATAACTGGCATCCAGGGAAAAATGCTTATGCAATCGCCAGGTGATTTCTATGCCGGCCGCAAAGGATTGCATTTCTGACATGCGCCAATCCGCCGTGAAAAAAGTTGGTTTATTATTCGGGTCGATGGTGAGATAATAAAAATCAGCTGCGTTCTGGACGTAGTAGCGAAAGGTCGGAGAAATGATGATTTTCTTGCCGATTTTCTGATGCCAGTCTGCTTGCAGAGTGTTGGCAAAAACTCCATAGGAATCATGGAAGAATCGGTAGCCCACTTCATAGCTTGCGTTCAATGGAGTTATAAACTGAATCCATGAGATGTAGAATATCTCACTGTTTCGATGATGTGGACGGATTTCATATTCGCCGATGAAAGGATTGCCATCACCCGGGACAGTTTGGAGTTCGTCATACATTACCTGACGATAGGGATCAGCCAAATAACCGTGTTCAAAACTTAAGCTGGCGTTGATTGTCAAGTAAGCCTTCGGCCCACACAACTGCACCAGACCAAGAAAAACATCATCCGTCATCTTCGCCTGCCAATTAAAATTATCGTCACGAACTCGATCCTGATTATGTCCCCAACCAGCCGTCACCGTAGTGTTCTTGTCGTTATAAGTGCGAGCCAAACTTAAAGCCCCGCCAAAAGAAACATAATCACTTTCACAACTATAGGCGAATGACGGCGTGATTGTATTCCGGTCTAAAGTAATGGGTAACGCGAGATTAAAGGCGTTACGATGGTCATGCATCTCCTGCACGGGGACTTTTCTGCCGCGATAATTAGCGCTGTTGGTAAGCGTTTGCCAGTTGGCATTGGCATTGTTCGAAGCGGTTTGGGGGGCATGAAGCAAGGCATAGGCAATCGCCTGATTAGTCACCGCCTGCAAATCTGGAACATTGGGGAAATTGGGGTCACCCACCTGATTCAAGCCGATGCCAAATTTATAGTCGTAAGCAGCCGAGTAGGCAGCTTGGTATGCCGGTTGATAAAAATAATTATAAGTAGGCCGAGGCCATTGCGCAGGCGGCGGTGCGCCATTCGGCGTGGCACCGGAAATGGCATCCACCACCACTTCGCCACTGACACGGACATTCTGCTTGAGACCAACATCAAATTGCCAAGTGTCGGTGCTGACATGAATCCGGTCACTGTCTTCCTGATAATAAGACTTCCGGTAACCCACCTCATCCTCCGCCTGCCCCAATACACGACTCACCCGCAACAGCGGCAAAATCAATGCCACCGTCAAAGCCAGAGCGCGTTGACGGTGGTAAGCCCGACTGCGGAAGTGATTTTGCCTAGATTCGTTTTTCATGTCTGTGCTTCGTCCGTCAATAATGACAAAAAATTTTTGTGAGCAATTGCTTTAAGGTTTATCGCTTAAACTTAACTTGGTTTCAGATTTCGTAAACAGAACGTTCGTTCTGTAAACACAAGTGTTTTTACAAAGTTTAAACACGGGAGAAATCAGCTTGAAACTAGCAGGCGAAAATTAAAAAATGGGGAAGCGAAAATTAAAAAAAAATTATCTAAGCCGAAGGCAAAGTCAGCCGCGTCGCATAGTAACGACCATGACGACACCGGTAGCCAATTCCCGGCTGCAAACTCAAAAGCGTGTCAACCACCCGTAAACCCAACCCCAAAGTTTGACGAGGCTGGGGCGCTTCAAACCTGACTTGATTCATGATTGTAAGCACACAGGTCTTATCACGCTTGACCAATTTTACACCAATTTCTCCATGTCCGTGTCCGAGGGAGTTGTTGAACAAATTATGGAGAATTTGACGCAGACATCTGGGATCGGCCAGAACATTGCACACCGGTGGGCTTTTCAGGCGGACACTCCGGCCTTCTTCACCCGCCAACATTGAATATTCCTCCACGACATCATCAAGCAAAACCGCCAAATTAAATACACAAGGCTGCAAACTCACCCGGCCGCGTTCCGCTTGGGCAATGAGTAATGATTGTTCCACAACATAAGTGATGTGGTGTAATTCCTCCTGCAAATCTTCGGCCAGATCCGGCGCCAGCCGGTCACTCGACTGCTCCAGCCGCAAACGCAAAACCGCCAGCGGCGTGCGTAATTCATGCGACACCTTGGAAGCATATTCATTAATGTCCTGAAATGATTGACCCAGTCGGCTCAGCAAATCATTCAAGCGATGACAAATCGGCTTTAATTCAGTGGGCATACCTTCCGTTGAAATGCATAATGCTAGCGAACGCGCATCTATAAGCGCCGCTTGATCAGCCAGTTGATTCAACGGCGCCAATCCTCGACGCAGCACCCACCACACCAACAATACTGTGGCCAGCAAAGTCACCACGCCAAATGACAAAACAATCAGCCGTAAACGGGCGAACTGCTGGTCGAGTCTTGTGCGATCCACCGCCAAGACAAGCCCCAATTCTGAATTACGCCGCGCTGCCGCGCCCATGCTGGCTGAATCCGAATCAATCTCATCACTTTCCAATGCCGGCACAAAGCGCAGTCCAATTGCGCGACCCTTTACACCACCCGGCAAATCCAGATTAAAATATTTTGGCGCGTCAACCGTGCCAAACTCTTGAGGCAAATCAGTTTCATCCAGCGCATCAGATTTAGCCACCACCAAGTCGCTGGATATTTTCCAACATTGGAATACATCATTGACGACATCTTGACCGGATTGACTATTACCGGATTCGGAAAATCCAATTTCCAGTTTGGAGGTCTCCTGTTGCACCGCTGCGGACATCGCCTGCGCCCGGCCTTTGAGCGCGGTATCAAATTCGTTCATCAACGCCCAATAGCTGGAAAGATAAAAAGTCGCACCGCCACTGCCCAGCAGCAGAGAGAACCCCAACAGCAAACCTAGTGTGAGCTGCCGCCGGATTGATTTCATGCTAATTCCTCACGAATGAGAAAGCCTACGCCGCGAATGGTATGCAACAACGGCTTCCAACCCGGCTGATCAATTTTATTACGGACATGCTTGATATAAACATTTACCACATTCGTCTCGGAATCGAATCGTTGATCCCAAACATGCTCGATGATGGCCGCCTTGCTGACCGGTTTGGGTGACGAACTCATCAGAAATTCCAGCAAGGCAAATTCGCGGCGCGACAAGTCAATGCTTTGCCCGCCACGCGTGGCACGGTGCTCAATCAAATCCAACTCCAAATCAGCAATACGCATCGTATGGCTGGATTGCTGCCTTTGACGGCGCAATAAGGCCCGAAGCCGCGCGAGCAATTCCGGAATGGAAAAAGGTTTAGTGAGATAGTCGTCGCCACCAGCATCCAGCCCACGCACGCGATCCTCGACCTCATTGCGAGCGGTCAGGAATATCACCGGCGTGGTTACCTGCTTGCGGCGAAGCTGACGCACTACAGTAAAACCATCTTTGCCGGGCATCATCACATCCAACACCAAAGCGTCATACGGATTTGTTTCTGCGAGCCATAACGCCTCGTCGCCATCGGAAGCCACATCCACCACATACCCTTCAGCTACGAGTCCCTGACGGACTTGTTCTGCCACCTTGCGGGCGTCATCAGCTATTAAAATGCGCATGATTGCTCAAATCATCTATTGAGCGAATGACAAATGCAAGTTTCACCAAATCCTCATTTATCTGGGCGGCTGAAAGGCTTCCGAATCCTATTATGGGAACAGAATGCGGAAGTATTGATTTCCGTTAGCGGCCGCGTTGGTTTGGAAACTGAAGCTGCCGTTCAGCGCCGCCGTGTTGGTCAGCAGATTGATCCAGTTGGCCGGAGCTAAACTCGCCGTGCCCTGCACAACATAAGTCAGACCGGGAATGGTCACCCCGCTCAGGCCAACCACGCCGGAACCGGGTGTAGCCGAAGCAATGCCCAATACAGGCGGCAGTGTCACCGTCAAGCCAGCCACGCTACTGGTCACCGCGCCGTAGGCGTTGGTAATCACCACCGCGTAATTGCCCACGTTAGGCGCAGCCACATTAGTCAGCACCAGCGAGGCCGCAACCGCATTTGCCAGAGGCGCATTGGCAAAGCGCCATTGATAACCCAATCCGCCGCCCGTGGCGACGACGACAAAGCTGGCGTTCTGGCCGACCAGCACGGACTGATTGGTGGGCTGCTGGGCGATAACCGGCGGCGGGCCGCTGACAATTTGAGGGGCGGCATAGCGCAAGGTTGGCAACAACAAACTGTTGGTGATGACCGTGCGGAATCCGCCGGAGGCGTTGGTGTTGCCCACACCAAAAGCTTCCGCTGTGGCCATTACCAAAGTGATTTTGTTTCCAAAAACATACTTACCCCACGGAGCGGGAATGACGATTTCTTTGAAGGTCTGGTTGGTTATATTGTAGGCCTGCAAATCCGCCACCAGCGTGGCGGTGGCGGGGCCGCTGCTCAACAGGCTATTGCCGCTGGTGTCGTTGGCGGGAGCTTGGTTCCAATTGATGTTGTTGAAGTTCGTCGGCGCACTGAACGGCTGGTTCAACGCCCAGAGCTGAACGTGCTGCGCAGCGGCTCCACTGCTACGGTAGAGTCGCAACGTGGCCGGACCATTGGTGTCGGCGATCACGCCGGTCAAGTCAAACTGCACATAGAATTTGGCCGCAGCGCCATTGGTGCTGTATTTGGCCATCAAATAACCCGCCGTCAATTCGTCAATATCGTTGGTGGCGTTCACTCCGTTACGCACCGTGGCAAAATTGGTCGCCACCACTGCGCCGGCGACACCGGCGGGATCGGTGTAAACGGTGAAGTCATTGTTCGCCTCAAACAATCCGTAAAGAATCACTCCCGCCGCATTCGTCTGGAGATAATTGAAATGCGTGAAGGTCAGCTCGATTTGGTAACTCGTGCCGGGATCGAGAATGCTACCGGGCAGCACATAATTGGTCAGGTTGCCGGGCAAGCCGTCTATCTCGGTAATGGCGCGACCGACCGCATCATTGATGGCAATGTTGATTTGATCCTGCGGCGCCGCCAGCGGCACCCAGCCAATCTGATAGCCGCCGGTGACGGCGTGGAGGGTCACAACGCCATTGGACCAGTCGGCCGCCGGAGCGGTGAGCGCCGGCGCATTCGGATATGCGTCCCCGCCAGCTCCGAGCGGCAGGTCGTTGGTGTATTTGTTGCCGCTGGCGAAGGTGGTTACATAATGGAAATTGCCGTTGTTGAAGGCGGCATCCAGCGCCGCTTTGCTGCCAAATAAAATTTCATCCTGCGCCAACCCGGTTTCATCGATGCTAGATTGCGTGAATGAATTCGGCGCGTTCGTGCCCGTGAACGCCACCGTGGTGGCCGTAATTTTTGCCGGCAAGACACCCTGCACTTCGGCCGCCCACGAATAAGTTCCCGTCGGCTGATCCACCGTCGCCGTGTTGGTCTGGAGATAATAATGCGCCTTGACCGCCTCGAGCGACAACAACTCGGGCGCAGCGGCATTCACCGTGAGCGTCACCACGGCGCTCGTCACCGCGCCGTAAGCGTTGGTCACCACGACCGCAAAGGTGCTGCCTGAATCACTCGTCGTCGCACCCGTCAAGTTGTAGCTAGCGACCGTTGCGCCGCCAATCGGCGCGCCGTTACGCTGCCATTGATACGCCAGCGGCTGTGAACCGCCCGCCGCCACAGTGAAGCTTGCGCTGTTGCCGGCGGTGATGGTTTCTGCCTGCGGCTGAATGATGATAAACGGCGGCGTGGGCGGAAGATTGGTAATGAGCACCACCGCGACAGCGCTGGTCACCGCGCCGTAAGCATTGGTTACCACCAGAGTGTAATTGCCGCTGTCGTTGGTGGTGGCGGGATTTACGCCATAGGTTGCTGACGTCGCGGCTCCAATGGGATTCACTCCATTATACCACTGATAGGCCAACGGCGAGGAACCCGAGGCTGTCACGCTCAATGTCAGCGCGTTGCCAGCCGCATTGGTCACACCCACTGGTTGCTGCGAGATGCTCGGCGGCGAGTTGGGAGCAATGAACTGGAAAACACCAGCGGCACTAATAGGTTGGTTAGTTCCAGACCCATTAAAGAAGAAAAAGTCGCTCGTAGTCATGATGAGCAACGGTTCTTGGGCGGCATAGGGACCCGCATTGGTATGGGCACAAATGTAATAAGTTATAAGTGCTCCCGGAGTCACGGTGATGCCGTAGTGACTGTTCGGGGTGTTGGCAATTGGAAATTCGGCCATGGTTCCTTCCAAAGTCCAATTAGATACGGAAAGTGACGAGTCCGTGGATGACCAAATGTAGTAGGGTCCTGTGCCACTAGTGGCATCGTAAATCAAGTTCTCCAAACCTACGTCGCCACCATAACCGTTGTCAGAAGCTTGATAAAACTGGGTAGCAGGAGTTGCACACGGTGCTGGAGTTGAAGAGCTGTTCAGCGGATTGGGCGCTGCCGTCGCAAAATCCAGCGAGTTATCCGGCGTGTTCTGGCAACCACTATTCTTGCGGATGGCGGCCAAGGTTGCACTGGCGGTCGGCGTCACGCCGGAACCCAAATAATTATTTCCGATGGATGTGCTCGAACCAACCAGATCCACTATGCCCGCCGCCGCTGCGCTGGCACTGGAAACAGCGCCCGCGCTCCCAGAAAGGAAGTTGCTCACGTTGACGGTGGAATTCACCAGCGCTACGGCATCCGCAGAAGCGTAGGACATGTTCCAAGTGCTGGTTTGCGGTGCCACCTCGTCGGCAGCGGGCAAGGCGGTGCCGATAGTTGCGCTGCCATCCCGGTAACATTGGATGAGATAATATCCGCCCGGAGGAAGAACCGGGTTGCCGTTGGTAAACGCATAGGGAATCTGCCAAACGCCAAGCTTGTCGTGCTGCAACGACCAACCACTTATGTTGACCGTTGAAGCGCTAATGTTTTTCAAGACGACATAGTCATCAATATATGTTGCGCCCGTTTTGCTGCCACCAGAATATACTTGGCTGATCACTACGCTACCAACAGAAGCGACGGCGTTCACCGTCAAGGTTGCCGCAGGTGAACTGGTGATGGAACCGTAGGCATTGGTCACGACCACAGTGAATGAACTTCCGGAATCACCAATCGCCGTGCCACTCAAACTGTAGGTGCTACTAGTCGCCCCACCAATGGGCGAACTACCACGGAACCATTGATACGACAAAGGAATTGAGCCGGTTGCGGTCACGCTGAAAGTAGCCGTAGCACCGGCCGACACAGTTTGATTTTGCGGCGACGAAATGATGCTCGGAATGGCATTTGTAATCAAGACCACCGCAACAGAACTGGTGACGGAGCCGGAGCTGTTGGCGACCACTACATCATAGCTGCCACTGTCCGATGCCAATGACGAAGTGATATTATAAGCAGCAGCCGTCTGACCACTGATAGTGCTACCCGCCTTGCGCCACTGAAAGGTCGGCGACGGGCTTCCGCTGGCGGTTATTTGGAGCGAAACGCTGTTGCCAGACGCATTAGTCACGCCCTGTGGCTGGCCAACGATTATCGGGGACGAACCACCGCTAAGGAGGTTATATGTCAAAGTCACCTGACCGGCGGTGCCTTTGCCGCCGGCACCGGATGCGCCCAATCCCGCCCCGCCGCCGCCGCCAGGAGTGGCGCCAGCCGAACCCGAGCTCCCTGAAACAATGCTGCCATTGCCACCTGCCCCACCCACCGGTCCTGCCGCTGAACCAGAAGTGTTTGTGGTGGAGCTTGCATTGCCACCAGCACCATTGACGCCACCTGCGCCGCCGCCGCCGCCGCCATAATGCGCGGCAGAACCGGTTCCGCCATCACCACCCTTGGCGCTGAAATAGCCGGATGGACCGGAACTGCCGGTGATTGTTCCCAAGCCGGGCGGTGCGTTGGAGCGGCTGGCGCTGTTGGTGCCGCCAAAGCCAAAAGCACCACCGTTTGCTACCAAAGTAATCACGCCAGAACCCGCAAACCATGAATTGGTTCCGCTTTTACCATCCGCAGTTGAAGTCGATGTGCCGCCGCTAGCTCCACCATCACCCACGTAATTTGTATAGCTCAAGCCGGGCGTCACGGCGTTGGTTACACGAACGTAGGTGCCACCAGCTCCGCCACCACCGCCGGCTTTGATGCTTGAAGAAGTGGAACCGCCACCACCGCCACCACCGCCCCAACATTCGACAACGACGGAAGAAACACCGCCGGGACAAATCCATATGTTAGTGCCAGCCGTCGTGAAGTTGGTTGTCACTGCCACACTCGCGCCGTTGACGTAAACATAGGCGTTGGCGCTGGAGAAGATGCTGCAATCGTTGTTGACCAGACAGTGGAAGTATGTGCCCGAATCAGCAGCGCTCAAATTCGTGAGCGTGAGCGTGGCGTTGGTGGCCACTGCATTGGTGATGGTGTCGTAGTCATTCTTGAGCCAAAGGTAGGAGTAATTGCCGCCGCCAGCAACCGCCACGGTGAAGCTGGCTGAATCGCCAGGGTTGACCGTCACGTCGGTCGGCTGTTGCGTGAACGTCACGTCCGCATTGGAACTGACCAGCAAAGTGGCGTTATCGCTGCTGACCGAGCCGTAAGCATTGGTCACGGTGCAATAATAATTTCCCGAATTGGCCGTGCTCAGGTTCGTAACCGTGAGGCTATTTGCATTCGCTCCACTCAAGCTGCCGCCGGGACCAAACCATTGGTAGGCCAGCGGCGCGGTGCCGGTGGCCGATACCACGAAAGTTATCGCGTCGCCGGTGCAGTTGGTGGCACTGGAGGGATTGGCCGTGATGGCGGGCGGGCCGTTGACCGTCAAGGTCACCAACCGGCTAGGCAAGGTCGCGCAAGGATTGTAAACAAGAACCTGGTAGGTGCCGGCGTCTGTCACCGCTGCATTAGTGATGACATAACTGGCGTTGGTCGCGTTAGCGATGAGGCCGGCAGGGCCATACCATTGATACTGCAAATTGTCGCCCGTAGCGGTGATGGCGAGCGTTGTCGGATTGCCGGCGAGAACGACGACATCAGCGACATCGGTGGTGATGGCGGGGGGGGTTAGATTATTGACCGTGAGCGTGACCACGCTGCTGGTGACCGCGCCGAAAGCGTTGGTGATAACCACGGAATAGCTGCCCGCATCGCCCGCTGCGAGACTGGAATCACTGTAGGTCGCGCTAGTCGCACCGGCGATGGCGCCAGTCGGACCATACCACTGGTAAGCGAGCGGCGTAGTGCCGTTGGCAGTAACACTGAAGGTCGCTGAATTATTCAAGCAGCCAGACTGATTTGCGGGCTGGACTTGAATGTAAGGTGCCACGGAGGAAACCAGCAAATATTTGTCAAACCAATCCATCCACTGCTTGCGCAAATCCACGCCGCTTTGATAAATCAGGAATGTGTGGCCAACTCCCGCCCAAGTCTTGAATTGGAACGGTACGCTGGCCTTGCCCAAATAATTGGTCATTTCTTCGCTCTGGCTGATACTTACCGTGGTGTCCGATGTGCCATGGCTGATCAGTAGCGGCGCCGAAGTGGGATGCACATATTGCACCGCCGAGGAATTCTTCAGCGTGGCGGTCGTCGGGCTGCTGTAGATGCCGCCCGCATTGCCGGAAGTGATTTGATCCATCGGCCCATACAGGTCACACGCCACCTGCACGTCGCCAGAATAGGCGTTCAGCGCCTCGCCAGAATAACCGTCCAGCGAGATGTTGTTGTAGGCGGCGTTGGAATCGGCATAAATGGTGTGCTGGCCGTTGGTAATGCCGCTCAGGTTGCCCGCGCAAAAGCCGCCGAACGAGCCGCCAATCACGCCGATGTGATTCGGGTCAATGCCATAAGTAGCAGCGTTGGCGCGCAAATAGCGGATTGCCAAGCGCCAGTCGTAAACGTCCTTCGGCCACACTGCGCCTAGGGTGTAATCAATATTGAACGCTACGTAACCGTGCGCGGCGCAAAACTGCGACATTTGGATTTCGCGATTGCTGGCGCGCGAACCGCTGGTGCCGCCTCCGCCGTGGACGACAATCACGGCCGGCCGACTGTTCGCATTGGCAGGCGGCGCCTTGCCGTTGTAATTCGGCACCCAAATATCGCCCACTTCCGAACTGCTGTGCGTGCCGTATTTGGTTCCGGTAGTCAACTGCGTGGCCAAATACGGAAAATATGTCGTGGCCACCGAATCGTTCGGCGGCGAACCAGTCACCCACGATTGAGCCAGCGCGGAATCAATAAAACACGCCACGGTCAGAACCAAAGTTTGGAGACCAATAGACATCAGATTTTTTTTTAGAGCGATGGGCATAAACGTGGAGCGGCTGGGTTGAAGCGACATTTTGGGTAATTTTTAAAAGAATACTTTCCTATCCCCTTTTCACAACCCCAACAAACGTTCTGGTAGCCAGGAATATCAAGAATCATTTGGATTAAATGCATGCGCCGAAGCTGGGATGCAGAAAACTCCCACACATGGTTTAATCAGTCAAATCTTTGGCGGCTTTATCTTCCCGGAGATACCGACTTAAGATGATCATCTAGAAACTTGAGAAACACGGGGCGCAAGTCACGCTGCGGCGGCTGCAAATCAAAACTGTGGACGGCTTCGGGAATGACGACGAGTTGATGCTCCACTCCTGCCCGTCTCAAAACCTCATCAAACAATTCAGATTGTTTCAGATTCACCGTGGGATCGGCCGTGCCATGGAAAATCAGGAACGGCACAGAATTGCTCCGCACATAAGTCACCGGCGAAGCAGCCCGATACAATTCGGGCGCTTCGGCAAAAGTTTTGCCCAGCATAGTCACATCGTGATACGTGCCGATGTCGGCGATGCCATAGAAATCCACGCAGCATTTCACATCACACGGAATATTGCCATACGGTTTAGCCGGATCCAGACCATCCGCCGGCGTTGTGAGCGCCACCATTGAGGCGAGATGTCCGCCCGCCGAACCGCCCGCGACGGCAATCCGATCGGGATCAACACCCAATTTCTCTGCATGTTTGCGCAGCCAGCGGACGGCGTTTTTACAGTCCCATAAATTCGTTGGCCAGACTGCCTGCTTTCGGTCGGACAAGACATATTCAATGCTCATGGCCACATAGCCATTGCGAGCCAAAGTGGAACAGACATTGATTTCACGTTTGTCATCACGATGTCCGGTTATCCAGCCACCGCCATGAATCCAAACTACCGCCGGCAGTTTTTTGCCCGCTGGCATTGGGGAGGGAAAATACAAATCTGCTCTTTGCTTCCGGCCTTCGGGCAAAAACTTGACCGCTGGCTCCACGCGAATATCCGTTGGAAACACGGGCGTTCTAACTTTTGCATCTTCGGCTATGCCGCCCGCTGCAAAAATCATACCCAACGCACATATGAGTAATTGATTTTTCATATTCATGGATTCGCAACCTTGATTACCATTTGATGGCTGGCAGCCCCACCGTCCACCACCGCCAAACCCTCCTTGAGATGCCGATCAAAAAAACCCAGCACCAACGGACGCAAATCGCGCTGCTTGGGCTGCAAGTTGAAAGTGTGCGGCGCATCCGGCACGACCACTAGCTTGTGTTCCGCACCCGCCTTCGTCAACGCCTCATCCAGCGCCTGACTCTGCGCGAGCGGCACGGTCGTGTCAGCTGTGCCGTGAACGATTAGTATCGGCGGAGCATCCTTGTGTGCGTAGTTCACCGGCGACGCCTTTTCATAAAGCGCCGACGCTTCGGCGCGCGTCTGGTTGAACATTTTCATGTCGTGGTATTCCATCAGCTTCACCGCGCCGTAAAAATCCACCGCACAATTCACCGCCGGGGAAAATTCGCCGTAAGGCTCACTCAAATCAAAACCGTCTTTCGGCTGCGTCAGCGCAAGCATCGCCGCAAGGTTGCCACCGGCGGAACCACCGATGACCCCGATGCGGTCGGGATTGATTTGCAATTTGTCAGCATTTTTGCGCAACCAGCGCACCGCCGCCTTCGCATCATAGACGGATTGCGGCCAGGTCACCTCGCCCTGACGCTTGCGCAATTCGTAGTTGATGCTCATGCAAATGTAGCCATTCAAAACCAGATTGGTGGCAAAGTTGATTTCCCGCGGACGCGCCTTGTCGCCGTCATTGAATCCGCCGCCATGAATGATGAGGATTGCCGGAAGCCGTTCACCGGCCCGCAAATGCAAGGGTGAATAGATATCCGCCTTTTCATCACGATTAATTCCTAGGTAGGCCACATCTGAATCAACATGCACACAAGTGGGATAAACCGGTGGCGTGTTTCTGGCCTTCCGAAGCGAAGCATCCTCGGCTGATTCAGTTGAAACCAATTCCGTCACTTCCGCCTTCTTGGTATCCATCCGTTCCGTCAGTGGCGTTTCAAGATTGTTGGTCACCACGGCTTCCGCCCGAGCCAACCAGAATCCCAGTGAATAAATAATGGTCAAAAATATCTTCATGCCAGCCTCACATCCAATTTAGCCGTCGCCGTTTTGTCGCCATACAAAATGTCCACCACCACACTCAATTCCTCACGACCGTTCGGCGCGAAACACACCACGCCGGTGGGGAAGCCGGCCGGCACGCCGAATTTTTCGTAAGGCGTGTTGGACACAATCACGATAGGCTTATTGTATTGCTTCATTTCCGCCAGCAGACCGGTCATCGTCGCGTGGCTGCGGTAATTGTAGTAGCTCGTCGAGACGATGACATCGTAGTCCAGTTCCTTCAACCGTTGATGCACCACCGCCTTGTCATTCTCCGAAAATTTTTCATTGATCAGCACCAGCGACACATTGTCCGAGCGCTTCCGCAATTCTTCCCAAAGCATTCCGGGATGCGAATACAAATCGTTGATGAAGGAATGGAAGTGGTGAATCTGCTCGACGAGCAGCACCTTCGTCTCGCGCTTGAGCGGCAGAACTTTCTGCTCGTTGCGGAGAACGACGACTGATTTTTCTGCCGCTTCCTGCGCGACGCCCGCGACAAACGGATCATTGAACGGCGCCGCCGCCTTGGTCGCGTCCACCTTGCCGCCGTTTTGCGCAAGGCCCATTTTCCAACGCAACTCGAGAATGCGGCGCACGGATTCATCGAGTTGCTTTTCCGAATAACGACCGGATTTCACGGCCTCAATCACGGTGGCTATGAGATGCTTGGTCACCGGCGTTTCCGCGCGGCACAAAATCAAATCGCAGCCCGCCAATAGGCAGCGGACAACAGCTTCGCCCATTTCGTATTTCTGCAACAGGCCCTTCATCTGGATGTTGTCGGTGGTGACGACGCCTTTGAACCCGAGTTCGCCGCGCAATAAATCCGTAACGATGCGCCGGTCCGTCGCGGCGGGAATTTCGTCCGAACCAAAAAACGGATACGCCGTGAACGCCGCCATGATGGTCGGCAGTCCAGCGTCAATCAGCGCCTTGAACGGCGCGATATGCTGGCGCATGAACGTCTCACAATCCATGTTGATGACCGGCAATCCGTAGTGCGCGTCTTGATCTGACGCGCCGCGGCCGGGGAAATGTTTGCCCGTGGTCATGATGCCAGCCTCGGCATAACCGCGCAGAGATTGGAGCGCAAATTTCGCCGTCACCGCCGGATCGTCGCTGTAGGCGCGCGGGCCGATTTCAGGATTGAGCGGATTCGTATTCACGTCGAGCACCGGCGAATGAATCATGTTCGCGCCCAGCGCCCGCGCCTGTTTTCCAGCCGCAAGACCAATCTTGTAGGCCAGTTCCGGATCGCCGGAAGCGACGATGCCCATGGGAAACGGAAAGAGCCGTTGACTGAAAAGAAAATCCGCGCCCTCGCCTTCCTGATCAAAAGCGAAATGCAGACCAACGCCGTCCTTGCGGCCAAGCGCCAGATCCCGCAACTGGTTCAGAATAGTCGCGTATTCCTGCGGCGTGCAACTAACGCGCTTGGTGTAAAGGTCGGCGGGGCGATAGTAGGTGTTGAGTTCCGGCTTGTCTTTGGGATGCAACGGCTGCTTACCGTCCACAGTGACACGCCATTCGTCCGAGCCGGCGTGAAATTTCTGCGCAATCCGTAAACCGCCCACGTGATATTTGGTGATCAACTCCACGACGTGCGGATGGATGACCGGCCCCATAAAACCAAAGACCATCAACTGCCCAACCTTTTGTTCGAGGTTCAAACGGCCCATCAAGCCATCAACCCATTTATTCGCTTGTTCGTTCATAATTAAAATTTCAGAAAATCATTTTTGCCCCGCACTCGCCACCAGTTTGCGCGCGTCCAGTTCCGCGCGCACTTCCTGCGCGTATCGGCGACTGATCGGGTAGCGGATGAATACCGCCAGCGCCACGAGCGAGAACATCGCCGGCACGGCGCAGTAGGAAAGCTTCATCAGGAAGAGCGTGTGTTTTGTTTGCGCGCCTCCGAGCGAACGGTCGAAATGGATGAAGTCCAAAATGTAGCCGGACAGCAGCGATGCCAGCGCGATGCCGACCTTGAAAGCCCAGCTGTAAAGCGAGCCGTAAAGTCCTTCGCGACGATGCCCGCTGTCGCGTTCGTCCACGTCGCAGATGTCGGCGATCATGGCGTGGCAGAGCATGAAGATGGCGGCGTTGTCGACGCCCATCAGCGCGCCGTTGATAAGCATGCCCCACGGGTGTGCCGGATCCATCAGAAACCACATGATGCCCATGCGCAAAATTCCCCAGCCGATGGCCGCGAGGAACATTTCCTTCTTGCCGAACCGGGCGGTGAGCCGGGCGATAATCGGCGTGAAAACCATGTTGCTGACCAGCCAGACCGTGTTGTGGCAGGCGTAAAGAAAACTGCCGGCCTTCTTGTCGCCGTCGTTCAGGTAATAAACGAAATTGTAGAACCCGAGCACGCCGACCATCTGGATGCCCAACTGAATCAGCATGAACGCGACCGTGAGCCGGACGAATGCCTGGCTCTGGAACGCCGCTTTGGCACCGGCGAAAAACGACGGCCTCGGCTTGGAGGATTTTTGGGCGGCCTCGGCGTTGCGCTCGCGCACGAACACCGCCGTCGTGACACCGAAAATCGCAATCAAGATGCCGGCGAAAATCGTCACCACGCGCAGCCCGGTCGTCGTGGCGTCGCCCTGAAAAATTTCCAGATGCGTGAGCCGATAGACGTTGTCGTTCTTGAAGCAGTCCATTTGAGTGAGTCGATACAGCCAGCAGACAATCATCTGACCGATGGGGCCGAGAAAACCAGCGAAGGCCATCAGCTTCGTCCGGTTGTCATAATCCGGCGCCAGTTCATAGCCCAGCGCATACCACGGCACGGAAAACGCACTCAACGAAACGTAGTAAAGAAACGCGATAAAAATAAAATAAAGCAGATACGCGTGCGGCGACAACCCGCGCGGGAACCACCACAGCGTCGTGAAAAACAGCGCGACAAAAATTACGCCCAGAAAAATGAACGGCCGACGACGACCCCAGCGTGATTTCGTCCGATCCGACACGTTGCCGGTCAACGGATCCGTGAAGGCATCAATGAACCGCCCCAGCGCGAGCACCAGACCCATCGCCGTGGGGCTGACGCCCAGCAGCACGTTGTAAATCGGCAGCGCGAGTTCGCGCGGCGCGAGTTTGCCCATCATGATTGAGATGTTGCCGATGCCGTAGCAAAGCTTCGTCCTGAAGCTCAGGGATTTTTCGTTGGTCGGTGGCGTGGTCATTTTATTTATCGGCGGGAACGATTTACTTTTGCCACGGAGCCTGCTCCGGTAACGCCGCATTGAACTCATCGACCAGTTTTTTTTGATAGTCTCCAGCAAACATACCGGCAAAAAACCGCTCACTACCCTCGTTAAAAAACCTTTGCCACGACTGTTCTTCCTGGCCAGGCACAATCGGAAAGAACAAAGCCTGATTGTCCCGCGCTGCTTTCAAATCTCCCGGTGCATCGCCAATCATCAGCATTTTCTCCGGCGCATAGCGTCCACCCGTGGCGAAGCGGATGTGTTCCGACTTGGTGCCAGCTTCCTGCCCCGCGATGAAATTCACCAACCCGTCAATCTTGTGCTCGCTCCATTCGCGCTCAATCGCCGCGTAGGGCGTCTGGCTCACGACGATGACATCGGCACGCATGCGAGTTTTTTCCAGCGACTCGCGCACCAGCGGCAGCGGAGGCACATGCTGGACGAGGTCTTCCACGCGAGCGTTCACCTCCCGGCTCCACGCGAGCGCCTTGGCCAACCCGGCATCGCCGGTCGCCGCCACTTTTTTTTCAAGCGCGGGATTGCCCAGTTTGCTTTCCTCTTTGAGCCACGCGGCCAATGACAGAAGGCTGGTCGCATGCACGCCACGCGCCCGCACTTCGGGACGTTCACCCAGTAGTTGAAGCGATTTTTGAATCGCAAAAAAACGGTTGCACCCGCGGTCGCGCGAATAAAGATTCACGAACTCCCACACCTCGCGAGCGAAATTGCTGGCGGCCTGCAATTCAAAATGCTTGATGAACGCTGGGCAGAAACATTCCTTGTGCTTGATGCCCATCGAATCAAACACGCAGCCGTCGCTATCGATGCCGATAAAAAAATCGTGCTGCTTAGGCAACGATTTAAGTTCGGCGAGGTATTGAGCGGGGTCTTTAGTCATCGCACTTTGAATAATTTCCGGTCATTGCAAATACGGTTTTACCGCCGCCCGCCAGATGGCGTAGCCAGTGGCGTTCATGTGCAAATGGTCGTCCCCATAAATTTCAGGTTTGGGCAAACCGTCCGCGCCCAGCATCAGCGGAAAGGTGTTGACGAAGCTGATGTCGTGGGTTTGACAATAGTCGGCAATCAATCCGTTGACCGTTTTAATTTTTTCCGTCTGCGCCCAGCGCTTTGGACTGGGCGGGCAGGAAATGAAAACCAGTTTGGCTTTTGGCAAAGCGGCGCGAAGTTTCGTCATCAACACAATGAAATCACCAAAGACAACTTCCGGCGACTTACCCGCATTGATGTCGTTGCCGCCCGCATAAATGACCACTTCGCGCGGCGCGTAGGGAATGATAATGCGGTCGGCGTAGGCGTAGACATCGGCCAGCTCGCAGCCGCCAAAGCCACGGTTGACCACGGGCAGACCGGGAAAATCTTCCGCCAGACTCGTCCACCGGCGAATGTAAGAGCTGCCAGAAAATACGATGCCGCCGCGCGGCGGTGCATTCGTCGAATCACTCGCCTCAAAAACGGCGATGGCCTTGCTCCACTTCGCCGGATTGTGTTGGGCAATTGAATTAGTCGGCGCGGCGGCGGCGGCATAAATCCAGCCGCAGACGACGAGTAGAATTAAATTATGTAGCCCCTTCATGGATTTATTTGCCGGATATGACGGAAGCAGGTTTTTCGGCATGATCAAAATAATCGGCCAAAGTGTAGACGCGCTCGTTTAACGGCTTCATCGCGTCGAGGAGCGGAGCGTAGGGTTCGTAGCGATTGCTGACGATGCCTTTGTTGGAATCACGGTTCGATGGATCAACCGCCTTATCCGCCGGGTCATTGTCCGAATAACGGAACCAATGCCAGCCAACACACACTTTGGATTCCAAAAGGCCGAGCGCAAAGTTTTGATAAAACCATCCGCGTTCGCGCTGGGTCTTGACCAGCCAGCCCGCACCGCCGGTATTGCCCATGCCGGAGTCCATTCCCTTGGCATACCATTCGGTGATAAGGATGGGCTTGCCCGATTCGCGCGCCCACATCAGCGGTTCCGCCGTCGGCGTCCAGACGCGGTAGTAATTCACCGATACGACATCCACGAACGGCCCGATGGTTTTGAAAAACCGTTGATTCCGCAACAGTTCCATGCTGTGCAGCCGCGGACCGAGATAAAGATGGTTGGGGTCGTATTTTTTTAGCGCGGTTGAAACGAGCCGAAAATAACGCTCCACGACCAGCGAGAAAAATTCATTTTTATCCTGTTCCGTAACAGCTGCAGCCGTCGCCGTGGATCCGTGGCGTGCCTGTAGAAACTTCCACGCGGCGACTCGTCCCGGATCGCCGACTGGCTGGGCGAGATAATTTTCGAGCATGGCCGACTTGAACGGTAGTTCGTTGTCAGAAAAATAGCCGAGCAACCAGGGATCATTTTTGGTGGCGGCTACTTGTTTCGCATAGGCATCACAAAATGTCTCGAAGCCGGGGTCAAAAATAAAAATGCAATCGTTCGGATAACCGGTGTGGCCGGCTTGCTGGAAAGTTCCGCCGCGCTTTTTTCCATAACTGCTCATGAAATCCAGCAGACTGGTGTAAACCAGCGGCGGCGCCGAATTCCGAAAGGCGGCGTTGTCAGACCATGCCCCGAGGCCGTTAAATCCATGTTCACGCAGTAGGCTGGCAGTTTGCCCGACCCAATTGGATTCGCCTCCAAATTTGGATGTCACTGCCGCGCGCGCGCCCGAGGTAGGAATTGATTTTACGGAAGCGACGCCGACATTTAAAAACAAGCAGCCTTCGGGATCGACTAACCACCAGCGGTCGTTGATCTTGGCCGTGTGAAAAAAGCCCGTGGCATTTTCCTTGCGTGACCGGAAACCGCCGTATTTGCTCAAGTTTGTATCCGCTGGAGCGGACGCAAGTGCGGGTAAATCTTCCAGCGTGCGGGTAGGAAAATTTTTCCATTGAGCATCCGGCTTGGTGGCCACCGGAACTATTCGTGCCGGAGCCAGCTCCACGGCCACAAACAGAAACCCAATTATCAGACCGGCTTTCATTTTATACCTGAAGGACATCGGCGGTTATTCTGACAGAAAAAGGAATTATTCCACCCCGACATTCGTTCTGTGTCGGTTCGGTCAACCGCCAAAAATCACCGGGTATAATGTGGCAAGCCGGCCCATTTCCCGTTCAAGGCGAGACGGCGCGATAAAAGCGATTCGAAAAATTTGTCGCGTCAAAATTGGTCCAGCTCCAGCCGCCGCTCGCGTTAAAAAAATTTGTCACCACGTCCTGCCAGTTCGGCGTTGCCAGATTCGTTACCGCCTGGACTCGCACCTGCTGGTTGGCCGCGCCAGAAAAACTCAAGACCAACCGACCACCGCCGCCAGGGCTTACCCCCGTAACCTTCGGCGGATTGGCGGCCGCGCCCGGCGTAACCACCAGCACCGTCAGCACGGCATTGGTGCGCAGGATGCGCAACCCGCCAGTGTTGTTCACGTAAATACCCTGATTGATGACGCCCGTCAACGCCAGCGTCACGCGATTGCCCTGAATAAAATTTGAAAGCGGCGATAAAATGAAACCCTGCGGCAACGTGCCACTGACCGGGATGTTCGTAAATGAACCGATGGGCGTGGCGGTGTAAGGCCCGTTGGTCAGGAGATTGTCACTGCCAGTGTCGTTGGCCGTCACCGCGTTCCACATCACCGTCGAAGTGAAATTGGTGTAGGGCTGATTAAGCGACCAGAGCTGGACATTCTGCTGGTTGCTGTTCAAGAAATTGATGGTGAACACGGCCTGCGTGCTAGTGTTCAAGTTCATGCCCGTCAGATCAAACTGAAAATAAGCCTTGCGCGCATTGTCAAACGGCGAAACGTCATATTTCACCATGACATAGCCCGTGGCAGCCTCGTCCTGATCCGTATTGGCAGAAGCACCCCCGCGCACGAAGGCTTCGGCAATCACGGGAACATCGGCCCAATAAATCGGCGGATGCACCATGAGGGTGACCGTGGCAGGGCTGGAAGCGCCCGCGCTGTTCGTGGCCAAGTAGGTGAAACTATCCGCTCCCGTGTAATTCGTCGCCGGCTGGTAAATGAAGCCGCCGTTGGCGCTGAAGGTAATTGTGCCGTGCGCCGGCCCGGTCGCGAGCACCGCGCCTGTGGCAAACGCATCGTTGGTGAGCACGCCCGGCGCGGCCACCGATAGCGCCGTGTTTTGAATGGCATCGTAGGCATCATTCACCGCCACGGCCAGATCCACGCTGGCCAGCACCAGCACCAGCCGAGGCCCCGTGCCGCTCTCGGTGGTGGCAATTTTCACACCGTCCGGCTGCACGTCCCCGGCGGTCAACACTGGAAGCGTGATGTCCCAACGGGGATCCTGCACGACCAGAATGGAAAAATCCTGATTCGTCTGGCTGCGCAAGAAATCCGTCAGATCAATCAACTTCTCGGAAATGTTCGTCGTGGTAACAACCAACTGACCGACGATGCTGGCGGTGCTGCCCACGCCCAAGATCACGCTGTTGGCAACATTCGAGCCGGCAGCTGAGTTCTGCTTCAAGTTGGGCGCGCTGCTCCACGTTACGCTCGCCTGCGACCAATTGGTGCTGTTCAAAAAATAAACGTGCGCCTGCGCGATGCCGTTGCTCGTGGCACACGCGGCCGGCACGGACAAGAGAGCGAATTCGAGGGCGTTAAAATTCGTCACCGGCAAATGAAATTTCATCAACGCGACGCTGCGGTTGGCGGCGCTGGCCGGATCATTGCGCACGATCATCGCGGGAACAACCCCATAGTTGACACCTCGATTCGCGCCATCGCACACCTGGGCGTCGTCCGTGGCGGCAATGATTTGTTCGGGCTGCTGCGGCCGCGCCGGCGCCGTGAGCAGCCAGACGGTGTTGAAATTTTGCGTTGCATTGATGATGCCGTTGGTCGGCAGATTGGTCCACAGCATGCCGGTGCCGTAATTGGTCTCGCTGACTTCCTCGAGCAACACGCGGTTGGTGGCCGGCAGGTTAAGTGCGCTCAAGTCAAGATTGAGGGACACGGCGGCAGCGGTGTTGTTCGCCGAAAAAAGATAATTTCGCCGCGTCAGCGGATTGAAGCTGGCATGGGTTTCCAAATTAGCCGCGCCACTGCTTTCGCTGACACTCAGACGGCTGCGGCCGGCAGCGAACGCCTTGGTGAAGAGGCGGAACACTTCGCCCGCCTTGGTGATGCCGCCGACGTTGTAGGGCGCGTTGGTGTTATCCACGTAACACAGCGCGTTTTTTTGGACGGGATAAGTGCCCGCATAGCTGACCTGGCTGAACTTGAAGCAATACATCTCGCTGATTTGACTAGCCATCAGTTCATTGCAAATCGCGCCAAAACTAGCGTATTCCGCCGGCGTGTCCAGCGTGTTGGTCAACGCGTCAAAATTGGCGGCGGTGTGCGTGTTAAATTCAGAAATCGCGCAAGGTAACGGCGTTTCAGGCGTCATCGTGGTTTGCAAATTGCCGGTGAGAGTGGCGAGATTGGCGCCGAATCCTGCTGGCGTGCTGTCGTATTCGTGATAGTCGTATTTTTGGAACAGCAAGTAGTTGGAATTGGTTTGCCCCAGAAAATTTTGATGCCGGTTCGTTACCACCGCGCGGCCCCAATCCGAATAATGGCCGGTGGCGCCGCCAGCCACAGTAGGCGCCAAAATGATGGGCGTGAGGGCGCGCCCGTAAAGCTGGTTCACATCCGACAAGGCGTTGGTGATGGCATCGGCCGCGAGCTGCAAGCGGAACAAGAAATTAGTAGGCGTCAGGCCGTTGGCCGCAGATCCATTGGGCTCGTTGTAAATTTCAAACCGCTGCACGCCAAAATAGCGGCTCAGATAAAACGCCTGCGCGTAATAGTGATGCCACAGCCCCCAGCCATCGGTCCAGTCATTCGTATCCGAGATGGGAAAGGTGGACTGCGAGGCGCTGATTTGGGCGCACGCCTGAACGCCCAGCCCGGACAAGGCGGTGAGCGCGGAATTGACCAGCACATGATTGGGTGGGGAAAGATCGTTGTTATTGTAGTTGTTCGTGATGCTCGACCAGTTGATAAAATTGGGGTTGAACTGATTGGTGTGCATAGCAGCACGCGCAGTGAGAAAGGAAGTTTGATTGCTGACGCCGACGAGACCGGCGGCGTTGGCAATGGTGGTGGCGGATTCAATCTGGCTGGGCAAAATAAAAATCCGCGCGCCGTTGACCCCGAGGTAGCGCCACCAATCCCGCGTGTTGCTGCCGGTATAAAAATGTCCCAAGTTGCAGCCGATGATGGATGGCGTGGAACCCAAGACGTTGGTCTGCACGGTGAGGGTGGCGGCCCCGGCGCAACTAGGCAACAGCAGCCATCCAATCAGCGTCAGCAACAAAGCCGAGCCATGCAATGATCCCAGTCGGTTTGGTTTGGCGTAAGACATTTTTAACGCAGCCGCCACTGGATGCCATGAGGCATTTTTTTGGTGGAGGTCATGTAGTTAATACCATTCATATCAACGGACGGCAAATGCGACAATCGTCCGTCGTTGAAAACGAACCGTTAAACCAACCTTCAGAACGGGAAGGCCACCGTTGGAGCAGATGCCGTCTGCTTGATTCGGTAAAACATCTGGCTGCCAGCGGTGGTAATCGAGGCTACAAAGTTGCCGGAAGTTGGTTCCGTGATTGTGGCGGCTACCGGGCTATATGTGCCATCCACTGTGGGCGAACCAACCACGGAAGCGGTTGCCGTCGTTCCCGGCGTGCAGGTGAAGTTGATTTGGAAAGTATTTCCAGACTTGGAGCTGGCGGTGACCAAAGGAGTAGGCTTGGTTACTACTTTAACCGAAATACCTTCAATTGCGATGTCGCCCATGTTTGCATTCTGGCGTAGGACTATGTAATTTATGCTGGCTAGATTGGTCACAGCCACATCCTGCAAGCTAACAAAATTTGTGTCGGCGGAACTGGAGCGGTTGAGCCACATCTGGCTCATACCGGTATCTAAATCATAGCTGAGATTGATTTGAACCACAGGGTCAGCCACTCCACTCGTGCTGAAGTTAGGTATGGCTTGTGAAAGGTTTGTTTCAAGAGCCGGAGCATTGGTGCTGTTATACAAGCCCAAGTAAAAATATCCGTCATTGTTTATTGTGTTGGCCGAATTTGTAAACGTGCAGACGGCAGCCATGGCGGTTGCCGTTGTTGACCCATTGGCTGCAAATTCTACAAACCCGCCGCTTGAATTGCCCGGGTAGGCAGCGGAAGCCGAGTTGAAAAGGCCGTCCACCCACTGGGCAAGAATTGTGGCATAGACAATTTTATGACTACCGGCTAGGTATGGCGAACCAACCAACCGCATTTGAGTGTCAGCTCCACTGCCGGAGCCACGAACTAGAGGAACCCCTTGTGGATAATTCCCGTTGCCGGCCAATGAGGTAATCAGACCCACCGAACCTGAACTACGGGGCGACCACAAGCTCACTGAACAATTGGTCAAATCAACGTGTCCACTGCTGGATGCATAGGATGTGGATGGCGGATAATTCATGACATCATACGCCGCATAACTTGCGTCGGGCAATACCATGACTGCCACACTTACGACGTTTGTCACTAAGTTGGTTGAATCAACAATACTGATATTAACAATCCCTACACCACTTCCGCTGTTGGTTATGGTGATGCTGCAATTATTTGTATTCAGAGCAAAATTTGCCGACGTGAAGCTAACGCCGCTGATGTTGGTTGAGTATGGCGAGGCGGTTGTATTGACCGTCAGATTAGTGGCGGTGATGTTTGTCATAGTATTCACAATTTGGAACGGAATGGTAACTGTTCCAACACCAATCCGATTGGTTGGCGGGATAGAATTGGCATTCGTTCCATTGTAGTAAAGAACCGGCTGCGTTAAAATTGGGGGCACGGTTAAGAGGAATGAAGTGGTCGCAGAATTACCGCTGGAATCAGTTACGGTGACCGTCACAGTAACCGAGGCTGTCAGCCCTGCATTGCGGTTATTAATCGGAGTAAAAAAAAGCGTGCGATTTCCGCCTGAGCCAATCCCTATGTTGGTAACAACCAATGTTACATTCGTGTTTCCAAGCGTAACTGTAATGTTTGTCAAGGTGCTGGCAGCATCAATTGGGTCGCTGACCGAGAACGGGATTGTTGCGGATGGTGTTCCAGATAACAACGTCATGTTAGCAATCGATGTGATACTCGGCGGTGCTGTGCCAGTCGTAAGCGACTGGTAGGCGACCGTCGTAGCATTAGTTGCAAACCTTGCTCCCCCACCATTTCCAGCCGACAAGTTCGCATCATTTGTTGCAGTGACGACAACCACCAATTGGTTGTTGAAAAGATATTGCCCCCACGGCGGCGTCAAAGTGACACCATAAGTTGTTCCAACGGTTAACGTGGGTGATGCCAAGAAATCATTAACCAACGTTGCCGTAAAAGCACCATTGGTCATCAGGCGATTATAGTCAGTTTCATTCGTCGATGTGTAGTTGGCTTGAGCGTTTGACCAGGTCAAGCTGGGATTGGAACGTGGGTCGGAACCATTGGGAATAAAACCGGTGTAAGCCTGATTCAGCACCCACAGAAGCAGATGTTGCTGGTTTCCACTGCCATTTCCGATGGTAAAGGAAAACTTTATAGCGCTATTTGTATTGGGATTTTGCCCGGTGAAATCAAACTTTAAGTAGCTTTTACTCGGACCAGTAAGGCTATATTTCGCTTTGTCGTAGCCGGACAAATAGTTGGTAAACCCAGGACCATTGGTCGCAAATTGGATTGATGATTCTGCAAAAACCAAGTTGGTTAAGTTGCTCGCTGCTAGAGCTGAAAATGTCAGCACATTTGAGGCAACGATGGTGAGAGCCATCAGGATGTTGAACTTAAGGTTTTTCATATTCTTAATCGGATAATTAACAGACAGGTGGGTGGGAATTTTTGGATTATTAAAATTTGCCAATATCGGTGCCGCTGGTTGGCATTTTTTTTGTTCCAGCGTGACCATCAAAGAAAAAATAATTACGAACCGTCCCGTGAATTGGAGTGGGTGGGTTGTTATTAGCAGCCCAACTAGGCGTCTTGCCTGAATTCAAATAGCCCTTCTGATCCAAATCCACCATTCCCCAAATCGCGTCCAACGACCCCATGGTCTGTAGATAGTTCAACTTGACAGAAGGAAATGGAAGCGATGCATCAATGAAATCACCAAACGGAAAAATAGTCACTTTCGAATCGTTAGTATTGGCAAAATTAGGATCATAAAGACCGTAAAATTGACGCGCATTTACGTCCACGGCGGTTGGTGGATTGTAGCTACTCAATGCACCCGGACAAATCATTACTTGGGCAGCGTTGGTGGCCGTCGCTGAATCTGCCATTCCCATGTATCCACATATGTAATAAACCAACAAGCCTTGAATGTTTGGAATTCCTTTAGTAGTCGTGGTGTCGGCTTTGCTGTATCCGGCTTTCTGGCCGAAATTTAGTCCCCATGATTTTTGTCCCGGTGGCAATTTATCCTGAAAGTCATCCGTATACATGTGCGTGCCCAACGCCACCTGCTTGAAATTATTGAGACAACTCGTCTGCTGCGCCTTCTGCTTGGCTTTGGCCAAAGCCGGCAAAAGCATCGCCGCGAGAATGGCGATGATGGCTATGACCACCAGTAATTCAATCAACGTGAAACCGTTGCCCAAATGAAACGTAGAAAGCGATGACTTCCTTATGCGACTCTTCAAATTGGAATTCATCCATCCAATCTCGCACAACACATCCCCCTTTAGCTACAGAACATTCGTTCTGTATGTCTCCAAAGGGAAAACCACCCTTTCTGCTACCCTTTCTGGCCGAGAAATTTAATGATAGCCTCCGAGCGCGACTGCACGTGGAGTTTTTCGTAAACCAGATGCACATGGCCGCGCACCGTGTGCAGACTGATTTGCAACTGGGCGGCGATTTCCTTGTAGAGAAACCCCTTCGCCAAGAGCGACAGGATCTCATTCTCCCGCACCGTCAACTGCTCGAATTCGGCCGAAGGCTTTTTGATCAGTTGAAAATGATTGACCACCTTGCGCGCAATCTGCATGGACATCGGCGCCCCTCCGGCACAGACCTGCTCAATGGCCTGAATGATTTCATCCGGCTCGGTGTTCTTCATCAAATAGCCACTTGCGCCGGAACGCAACGATTCAAAAATCAAATCGCTGTTCTCATAGGCCGTAAGCATCAAAATCAGCGTCTTGGGCAAAACCGCTTTCAACTCTGCCGTGCATTGCACCCCCGTCATGCCCGGCAGATTAATATCCATCAGCACCACATCCGGCGCAATCTTGGGCAAATTTCGCAACGCATCTTCACCGCTGGCATAAATCCCTGCGCATTTTAGGTCGGGCGTGCGTTTCAACAGTTCCTCAAGATTCTCGCGAGTTCCCTGAACATCTTCAACGATGGCAACTGAGATGGGTGTTTTTTTCATTGGTGCAGCTTGCGTCAAGGAGGGTTAACAGATTGTGCGCATCATGGCAATCTGAGTTCGACCCGCACTTTTGTTCCAGTTCCGGGCTGGCTCGCGATCTCACACCTTCCGCCAATGTCTGCCGCACGCTGCCGCATGTTCCGCAAACCATCCGCCAGCGCATCCTCTTTCGGGGAAGCAAAGCCCTGGCCATTGTCTTCCACTGACAGGCTCAATACGTCCGCATGAATCTCTGCCCGGATGGTAATCTCGCTCGCGCCAGAATATTTCACCGCGTTATTCAACGCCTCTTTCACCACCATGAAAAGACCGTGCCGGATGGCCGCCGCCAGTCCGCGCGCGGGAATTTTTTCAGGGAAATCAATGCGGCAACGGATGTTGGCGGCACTCAAAAAATCAACCGCGTATTGCCCAGCATAATCCAACAACTGGTTCAAATTATCATTGCGTGGATTCACGGCCCAGACGATTTCATCTACCGACTTGACCCCCAGCCGCGCAATGGCGGCGATTTTTTCCACATGCGCGCCGGCCTTTTCTGGCTCGGCCAAATCGCTCTTGGCAAATTTTCCCAGCAAAGAAATTTGCGTGAGATTGGCTCCCAATTCATCGTGGATATCGCGCGCAATCCGCCCACGTTCCTTTTGCAAGGCGGCCTCCTGTTCCAGCTTGTGCAAACGCGCCAGATATTTTCGTCGCGAGTAGTAACGAACAGCCACCGCCACAATGGCCAGCATCAGGGCCGATACCCCGAGTTGAAACCAAGAGGTTTTCCAAAAAAATGGTTCTACCTCGAAATGCACGGTGGCGCCGACTTCATTCCAGATGCCCGCATTGTTGCAGGCGATTACCCGAAACCGGTAGCTGCCCGCAGGCAGACGTGCGTAGCTCGCGCTGCGCTGCTGGCGCGGCACGCTACTCCAGGTGTCGTCCCAGCCTTCAAGCTTGCAACGGAAAGCCACGTTGTCCGGGGCCACAAAACTCAAGGCGGTGAATTCAATTTCAATTTTACGGTTCTTGGGCGAAATCTTGACCGGCAGCCCGGCTCGAAATAAAACAGGCACGCCATCCGCCACCACACTTTCAATCAACACCGGTGGCGCGAGGTGATTTGGTGAACTTCGTCTGGGATTCACTCCCACTAGCCCGGTATGGGTGGTAAACCAGATGTATCCGTCTTGACTGCGAACCACTCCCGGACTGTAACTGTAATTGCCAGCCAGACTCGGCATCGATTCTTCCCGGCCATAAACAATGGAGCGCACGGCGGGGATTTTTCCCGCCAAAGCGTCTTCCAACTCGCGCTGGCGCACTTGAAAAATCCCATGATCGGATGAGAACCAGAATCCGCCTCCATCATCCAGGCACATCCCACAAATGTAAGCATCACGCAGCCCACGATCCGTTGAAATGCTAGAAAATTTTCCAGCGCGGATTCGCCCCAGACCGGCGCCAGCGTAGCCAATCCATAAATCACCATCCGGCGTCGGATAAAGGCTGCGCACCGGTTTCCGATGACCGAGAGTTTCGGTAGAAACATCAACCAACTGGTCGCCATCAGCTCGGAACAAAAATCCATCCAAGGTCCCCAGCCACACCGTCCCCGCCTTATCTTGTGCCATAACGCGCACCGCCCGCGTGCCAAACATATGTGGCAGTGTGATAAAATTGCCATCCCGATATCGCTGCACACCCACCGGAGATTCATGCGCAATCCACAGATTCCCCTCGCGGTCACAGAGCAACGCCCGCACCGATTCGCCGCCCAAGCCATCGCCGCTGCCAAGGGTGGTCATCTGGCCGTTAAGCCAGTGACACAATCCGCCATGCGATGTGCCAATCCACACGCCGCCTACGCCATCACTCGTCACACATGTCGCCCGTATAATATCGTCCGCGCTGGTTCCACCCTTTTTGGAAATGACCCGCCAAACCCCATTTTCGCGACGCGCCAGATCACCGTTTTGCATCGCCACCCAAAGAGCGCCACTGGTGTCCTCGCATACGGAGCGCACGCTTGAGGTGGTCAGTCCACTCTCAATATTTTCCAATTCCAAAACCCGTGGCCGAAGACGATTCAAACCGCCGCCCTGCGTGCCGACCCAAATATTTCCTTCGCGGTCTTCGCCAATGGTTAAAACATCAGAATCTGTGGTCGGCACGGACAGAACATTCGTGCCATCCACGCGAAATAAACCGCCCGCTTGTGTGCCCACCCAAACCGCACCGGAATGATCTTCATAGAGCGTGGATGGATTGACGCCGCTGGCGGGTGAATTGATTTCAATGACTTTTGAAAGCGGCTTTCCAACTTCCATTTGCAACAATTGCAAACCGGCACTTATCCAAAGTCCACCGGAGCGCGCGGCCGACATACGCACCACGCCCTCCGGTAAATCAGTGACATATTGAATCTGGTCTTTGCGAAAAACACTCAAAGCTCCGGCCTTCGCAAACCAGATTTCTCCGTGCAGATCATTGACCAACACGCATGGTCCACCGCCCGAAAGCCCCGAGCGCGCCGTATAACGCGTCACTTTTCCCGAAAAAATCCGGCAAGCGGAACCATCCACATATCCCACCCAGACCGAGCCGTCGCTCGCCTGCGCCAACGAGGAAGGCCGGTAGTTTGGCAAACCGTCCGCGGTGCTGAACACATTAGTGTGAGCGGGAGAATACGACACGACAACCCCTCCCTCCAACGCCAGCCAAAGTCTGCCATCGTTCGCCGGCATCATGAGCCGAATCAGCGGGCGCGTGCGCTGGGAAGGAATGGATAAGTCAATCTCCCGAAACTTTACGCCGTCAAATCTGGCCAAGCCGCCTTGCGTAGCCACCCAAAGATATCCTTCCTGATTTTGGTAAATGCCCGTGACATTGTTATCCGGCAAACCGTCGTCTGTCTGCCACGCCCGCACAAACCACGGGGAAGCACCAAGCGCCAAAAGTGCAGGAAAAGTCAAAGCAACCAGCAGTAACAACGTTTTCAAACCGAAAATTGAACGTTGTCGACACATGGTTGGCATGCGGCGAATCTAGTTTGCCCGCCTGCCCGGATACAAGCTTCAATTGCAGCCGCAATCAAAAAACATGCGCATAGTATGCGCGATTGGTGTCGGTGATGCACCAGAGATTGAGCGGAGACATGGCGGCCGGGCACTTGAAATATCGCGCGCTGCCGTCCGTGAACGTATAATTTGATCCGCCCGAACCCGAACCGGAAATGGCACTCGCACCATTTCCTGAATGCCGGCTCTGCTCGAGCACCTGATCGATGTCATCGCCGTTTTTACCTCCCAACAAATCCATATAATAATCGTGCGCCGTCGTGAATTTCTCGCCCAACACAATCGTATCACTGGGATGCACCACCGCGTTTTCTTTCAAGCTCTCCGGATAAGTTCCAGACATGTATGAAACGAAATCCGCAGCGCCTAATTTGTCGGAAAAATAATCATTCCAGCCGTTGATGAGATAACTGCGCGGCGCCGCATCAGGCACATTATTGGAAGTTGTCCCCGTTTGCGGAACCAGCTCGTTGGCACCATCCGTCGGGCATAGTAGCAATTTAATATTCCGACCGTAGTTGTCGTAAAACTTGTCCGGCCAGCGGTCGGCATTGGAGCGCAACGGAAACATTCCCTGACTGTCGTCCACATACAACCGCGAAGCCAGACCCAGCTGCCGCAGATTGTTCAAACAGGCAATCCGCTTACCCGCCTCTTTCGCACGGCTCAAGGCCGGCAACAGCATCGCCGCCAGAATCGCGATGATGGCAATGACCACCAGCAATTCAATCAGCGTGAAAGCCGTCCGTCCCCGGTTTGTTTTGGGGCGGCTGCCAATTATATTTTTGAAAATTTCCATAACCAACGGTGGGCGGATTGCGTCTCAAGTGAATGACGCCCGCCACCGCCACGGCGTTACAAATTTTTATGACTAAAAAAACCGTAATATTGCTCGCCGCCACCGTGATTTTGTCCGTGGTCTATGTGATTTATTTTACCGATTGGTTCACGCCCAAGACCGTTGAGATCTTCCACACCTGCCGAAACGCCCACCCGCGCGGCCGGTCGAAAAGCGGCGAACTGCCCTCGCTGATTTTTGGCATCAACCAAAAGCTCAAGCTGACGGAAATCAAAGTGATCTCCGCTGCCGCCTTTCGGACCAATCAAAACACCGTGCCATTGTGGCATCTCGTGTCCGATTCCAACTCCGTGCCGGTGGGATCCTTTTACTACGGCGGCCGCATCCGCGGCATGAAACCACTCATCAATGGCGAACACGCCCTACCTCTCGCCACCAACGTCACCTATCGGCTCATCCTCACCGCTGGAACCATCAAAGGCGAACACGACTTCGAATTGAAATAATTTCCAATCTCCGCCAATAAAATTTGCCAAGCGAAATTCAATTGTTGGCTTTGTGTCTTGGCGGCATCGTAGTTAATTCGTCAAAAGCGGCAGAGGGCCCGCCGCGCAGTCCAAGACGCTGGCGCGAAGGTAGGGCGGGCAGTCCTCTGCCCGCCGGTCTTTGCAGACGGCCACCATTGCCAACGAACGTGTTCGGATTTTCCACGAAGGCGCGCATGGAGCGACGCGCCCTACCCGCGCGGAGCGTCTTGGAGATGCCAAGCCGAGGTTCGGCCGCCAGTGCTCTGGCGCTTGGGGCGGCGAAAATGCGGTGGACAGGATTTCCCGGCGCGCTTACCGTTGTTGCCATGAAACCATCATGCGCCACAGCTTTGATTGGCCTTGGTTTGCTTTTGGGATTGTTGATTGGTTATTCGATCGGTTGGCATGGCGGAGTCAGAGAACTCGGCATCAGACGACAGCAGACAATTGAGAATATTAGGCGGATGATGATTGCCAGTCAGATTTACATGCTGGCCTATACGAATAATCCAGCCGGCGTTAGAGAGTTACTCCGCACAAATCAGTCAGTCATAAAACCATGACCGTGTGCCCAACGGCGTGACAGTCCGAAAAAGTTCCCGCGCTGAATACCCTTTTCATTCTGCTTTGTTTCTGGGTTCCTTCGTTGTTAATTTATCCCCATGAATCGCTCCAAATCCGACCAGCTTTTTGCCGAGGCGTTGAAATATATTCCCGGCGGCGTCAATTCGCCGGTGCGCGCCTTTCGCGCGGTGGGCGGCAATCCTTTCTTCGTCAACAAGGCCAGCGGCTCCAAGGTCTGGGACGTGGACGGCAATGAGTTGATTGATTATGTGCTGACGTGGGGGCCGGCCATCCTCGGCCACGCGCATCCGAAAATCATTGCCGCCGTCAAGGCCGCCGCCGAACTCGGCACGAGCTTCGGCATCCCGAATCCGCACGAGGTCACGATGGCCAAACTCATCTGCGAACTGGTGCCGAGCGTGAAGAAAGTCCGCATGACGAGCAGCGGCACCGAGGCGTGCATGAGCGCCATCCGGCTGGCGCGCGGTTTTACGAAGCGCGACAAGATCATCAAGTTCGACGGCTGCTATCACGGCCATATGGATTCGCTGCTGGTGCGCGCAGGCAGCGGCGCGCTGACGTTCGGGCATCCGGATAGCGCGGGTATCCCGGCGGCGTTCACGTCGCACACCATCGTCGCGCCTTACAACGACGTGGAGGCGGTGAAGGCGATTTTCGCGGCGAACAAAAATGAGATTGCCGGCATCATCGTGGAACCGGTGCCGGGCAACGCGGGTTTGTATTTGCCGAAGCCGGGCTATCTGGAATTTCTGCGAGAGATCACGGCGGCGCACGGCGCGCTGCTGATTTTTGACGAAGTGATGACGGGCTTCCGCCTCGCGCGCGGCGGGGCGCAGGAGCGGTTTGGCATCCGCCCGGACTTGAGCACGTTCGGCAAAGTCATCGGCGGCGGGCTGCCGGTCGGCGCGTTCGGCGGACGCGCGGAGATCATGGATTGTCTCGCGCCACTGGGGCCGGTGTATCAGGCGGGGACGTTGAGCGGCAATCCGGTGGCGATGGCGGCGGGGTTGGCAAATCTTGAAGAACTGAATGCAGAAGGAAGAATGCAGAATGCAGAAAACAAATACGTGCAGCTTGAAGTCCTCGGCGCGCAGCTCGCCGCCGGCATGCGCGACGCGGCGAAGTCGGCGGGCGTGCCGATGCAGTTCAATCAGTGCGGTTCGATGTTCTGCGGTTACTTCACCGACAAGCCGGTTCACAACGTCGCCGATGCGATGCATAGTGACCGCGAGAAGTTTAAGAAATTTTTCCACGGCATGCTGGACGCGGGCGTTTACCTCGCGCCGTCGCAGTTTGAATCAGGGTTTCTTTCCACCGCGCACACGGCGGCGGACATTGATATGACCGTCGGCGTGGCGGCAAAGGTGTTGCGCACGCTGTAACCTTTTTAATACGTTGCCGTCTGACTGCTTATCCGCCACCAACAAAAACCGGCGGTTCACACTCGAAACAACACAACTATGAAACTGAACAAAACACTCGCACTCGTTGCATTGATGGCCGGCGGACTCTTCGCCGCCAGCACGCTGCAAGCCCAAGACTCCACCAACACGCCACCCGCTGGCGAACATCACGGCGGCCCCGGCGGCCCCGGCGGCATGCGCGGTCGTCCGAACGCGGACATGTTGGCCAAGGAACTCGGTTTGACCGACGAACAAAAGACGCAAGTCAAAGCCGCGCTGGAAGACATGCAATCAAAAATGAAAGCCCTGCATGATGATACCAGCGCCTCGACGGAAGACAAAAAAGCCAAGTTCAAGGAAATCCGCGACGCAAATCAGGCCAAGATGAAAGAAATTCTCACGCCTGAACAGTTCACCAAATTGCAGAGCCACATGCCGAAGGGTCGCGGTCCCGGCGGTGACAAAAAGGCTCCTGGTGCCGATGCTCCGCCGAAAGAATAATTGATTCCACTCCACGAGGGACGGCCAAAAGCCGTCCCTTTTTCATTTCACGGCGACGCGAAATTTTTCCGCCAGAAGGAAAAAACTTCCTGCCACCACGCCGAAGGTTGACCGGCGATGGGCAGGGCAAGGTGAGAGATCAATTTAACTTGGAATCGTGGAAAACACGGCAGTAGCAGGACACTCAAATTTATAACTGTAATAATATTTCGAGGCCAAATATTTACAAAATGCGTTGTGACAATCCGTTTCAACATCCTCCAATTTGAAGGGCAAATGACTTTGTGCCCATGTTTCACATTCTTTTTCCCAGAACAAGATTTTGGTTGATGTTCCGGCGGTCATTTTGGGTTATGGTTTTTGAACATCTTGGGATGCAGATGCTTTAACTTCCATTGCATCATCATAACTACACTTACAAGCCTCCTGAAATTGAGCAAAATATGTTAAAAGCTGTTGGCGTTTCTGTTGCAGACTGGGGGATTCCTTGTAATTTGATGCAAACCGCACAAACTGCCTGCTATAGTCATCTGCTTGTAATTGTTCAGCATGGCTTGGGTTAATGTGAGTCTGGACATAATCAAGCCACTGTTTTTGCAAAGCTCTAAACTCTTTACTTTCTTCCATGTCTTGTTTCCCAATTTCCAATTTCAATGAATCAATTTTCTTTGATAGTTCTTGGCCGTCTTTTGAAGCTAGATAATCCATGATTTGGGCGGTTTTCTGTTTTTTAACATTTATTTTAATTTCCGCTTTTTGGGCTTCTTCTTGCGCTTTAATTTCATCTATTTGCTTATTTTTTTCTGACAGATTGGCTTTAAGTTCTTCCTGTCTTTGAAAATCTTTAAGCCGTTGAGCACTGGCTTCTTTTTCAGCCTTAATCGCTTCCTGCATTTGCTGTTCTTTAGCGGCAAAACCTGCCTGTTGTTGCTGTTCTTCGGCTGCAAACATTTTATCTCGAATGCGAAATAAATCTGGCGTAGACTTTATCACAAAGGCTAAAGCAGAAGGCTGTGGAATAGTATAACTGGGCAAAAGACGGTTGTTAGAGGTTAAGGGAATTAATTTAATCAATCCTCTTGAATCTTCTGATGCTCCCGGACAATCACTTGGCTCATAAGCCACATTGTATTCTTCTCCGACAAATTGAAATCTCTTGATGCCAACTGGCGGCCAGAAACTTCTTGCTGGAGGATGTCGCTTCAAATCCCAAGCAAGCCAATCATCGCACAAAGCCTTCCACGCGGCAACTTCATCGGCATTCCCAGTGTTAATAAAACACGCACCCGCATGGGCATTATTAAAATCTGATTTTTCCACTTCGACTAAATTGCCATAAAAAATAATTTGGCTTCCCTTTTCCATCACAACCGCGACGGGTGATTTAGCAGCACGGTTTTTATCGTGTTCATTTTCGGCATTTAATCCAACAACCACACTTGTATTATCCGCCCGCAATTCGGGGTCACCCAAAGACCACGACCGATCTGATTCCTGCGACATCGCGGCAAAAAGAGATATGAAGAAAACCGCACACCATGGAATTATTCTCATAATCACTACTGTCCGGTTAAGGTTTTGCTGACAGCGATTTTATTTCGGTAAAATCTGGCTATTCTCGCTGTCCGGTCATTTTTCGATTTCAATTCTGCGACGCTTCCTTGAGGGTGACATCCCGCATTCCAGCGGTTTTT
>CAIXFY010000004.1 GCA_903918885.1 uncultured Verrucomicrobia subdivision 3 bacterium | reverse complement strand
GAAAAACCGCTGGAATGCGGGATGTCACCCTCAAGGAAGCGTCGCAGAATTGAAATCGAAAAATGACCGGACAGCGAGAATAGCCAGATTTTACCGAAATAAAATCGCTGTCAGCAAAACCTTAACCGGACAGTAGTGATCAATCAACTATTTATGTATTATTTCAAATATTTAATGGCCGTGAAAAAATCAAGCCATGACGCGCGCCGAGGTGCTGTGTCTCGTTATTGGTCGCACTGACTTTTTTTGAGGCACGAACAGGCTGTTTCAGAACAAGAAATATCAAGCCATCGCCAACAATGCCAATTTCGCCAACCTCAAAGCAAAATCACTTCGTTTAAATTAGGCAATAATACCTTCCCACCGAATCGTTGCTGAATTTGTTCCGCCAGAATCTGGCGCGGCGAGTTTTCCCCATGCGTCAGCACCACGCGCGGTTTGCATGGCGCAATAACATCAAACCACGCCAGCAAATCCGTCTGCCCCGCGTGCGCGCTGAAGCCCCCCAGCGTATGCACCTGCGCCTTCACCGCGATTTTTTCGCCAAAGATGCTCACGAGCTTTTTCCCGTCCACCAACTGCCGCCCCAGCGAGCCTTCGCCCTGATAGCCGACGATGACGACGTGCGTCTCCGGCTTCCAAAGGTTCGCCTTGAGGTGATGCAGGATGCGCCCCGCGTTGCACATGCCCGCGCCGGCCATCACGAGGCACGGCCCCGGCTGATCGTTGATTTTTTTGGAATCCTCCGCCGTCGCGCACAGCGTCAAAGTTTTCAAGTCATCCGTCACCGGCTTTTGTTCGACGTATTTCAGCATTTCGTCGTCGAACAATTCATGGTGATGCTCGTAAATGTTCGTCGCCGCGATGGCCATTGGGCTGTCGAGAAAAATGGGAAACGGCCGCACTTCCTTTTTGCGGAACATCTGGCTCAACAGTAGCATCAGCAACTGCGCGCGTCCGACCGCGAAAGTCGGCACCAGAATTTTCCCTCCGGCATTCACCGCCTGTTTCACGATGGCCTTGAATTCCTCCACCGTTTCGCCGAACGGCCGGTGGTCGCGGTCGCCGTAAGTGGATTCCAGAAACACCATGTCCGCCTGTTTGAACGGCTCGTAGCATTTCAAAATCGGCGCGCTGCGCGGCCCGAGGTCGCCGGAAAAAACCACACGCTTCTTTTTTCCCTCATCATCCACGATCAACTGAATGCTCGCCGAGCCGAGCATGTGACCCGCCTCGTGCCAGATCGCCTTAATGCCCGGCGCGACCGTCACTGCTTCCTGATACGGAACCGCCTTGAACCGCTCGATGATTTGCTCCGTGTGCGCCGCCGTGTAAAGCGGTTCCACCGGCGGCTCGGCCGCGCGCTCGCGCTTGCGGTTCACGCGCTCGACGTCCTGCGTCTGGATGTGCGCCGAATCGCGCAAAATCAGCGCGGACATCTCAATCGTCGCCGGCGTCGCGAAAACCGGTCCGGAGTAATTCGCCCTGGCCAGCAATGGCAAACGCCCCGTGTGGTCGAGGTGTCCGTGCGTGATCAAAACCGCGTCGAGATTCTTCACCGATAACGACGCGCGGTTCAAAACGTCCACACGCTGGTCGCCCTGAAACAAACCACAGTCCACGAGCACGCGGGCGGATTTGGTTTGGACGAGATAGCACGAGCCGGTGACTTCACCGCCAGCCGCGCCGAGCGGAGTGATTTTCATAAAATGATTTCCGGCGACTATTTCCGGCGACTATTTCCGCCGACCCGCACCGACTTGATTCACCGCGCCGACTTCATTTTTCGGTAGCGGCGAATTAAGTTATTCGTCGAACTGTCATGCTTGAGCGGTGGCAGCGTTGTGTTTTCCAGCTCCGGAACGATGCGTTGTGCCAGCGCCTTGCCCAGCTCCACGCCCCATTGGTCGAACGGATTCACACTCCAGATCGCGCCCTGCACGAAGACAATGTGTTCGTAAAGCGCGACCAGTTTGCCCAGCACCGCCGGCGTGAGCCGGTCGGCGAGAATTGTATTCGACGGACGGTTGCCCTCAAAAACTTTATGCGGCACGAGCGCGTCGGCGACTTTTTCCGCCTTCACTTCCGCCGCCGTCTTGCCGAACGCCAGCGCCTCGCTCTGCGCCAGCGCGTTCGCCAGCAGCAAATCGTGGTGCCGTCCCAACGGCGTGAGCGCCTTGCCAAACGCGATGAAATCGCACGGAATCAGCCGCGTGCCTTGGTGGATGAGCTGGTAGAACGAATGCTGTCCGTTCGTGCCCGGCTCGCCCCAGTAAATCGGGCTGGTCTCGTAATTCACCTTCTTGCCATCGAGCGTGACGGATTTGCCATTGCTCTCCATCGTCAACTGCTGCAAATACGCCGGAAAGCGCTTCAAATAATTTTCGTAAGGCAGCACCGCCACCGTTTCCGCGCCGAGGAAATTCGTGTTCCAAACCGACAGCAGCGCCATCAACACCGGCAAATTCTTTTCAAATGGCGCGGTGCGGAAATGCTCGTCCATCTCGTGAAAGCCGGCGAGCAGCGCGCGGAAATTTTCCGGCCCGACCGCCAGCATCGTCGAAAGCCCGATGGCCGAGTCCATCGAATAACGCCCGCCGACCCAGTCCCAAAAGCCAAACATGTTCGCCGTATCAATGCCGAACGCCGAAACTTTTTCCGCGTTCGTCGAGACGGCGACAAAATGTTTTGCCACCGCTTTTTTATTTCCGCCGAGACCGCGCAGCAGCCAGTCGCGCGCGCTTTCCGCATTCGTCATCGTCTCCTGCGTCGTGAAAGTTTTGGACGAAACGACGAACAGCGTTTCCGCCGGGTTCAAATCCTGCATCGCCTCGACGAAATCCGCGCCGTCCACGTTCGACACGAAGCGGAACACCAGATCGCGCTGGCTGTAATGCCGCAGCGCCTCGTAAGCCATCACCGGACCGAGGTCGGAACCGCCGATGCCGATGTTGACGATGTTCTTGATGCGCTTGCCGGTGTGGCCTTTCCACGCGCCGCTGCGGACGCGCTTGGCGAACTCCGTCATCTTGTCTAAAACCGCGTGGACATCCGGCACGACATTTTTTCCATCCACAAAAACCTTCGCGTTCTTCGGCGCGCGCAGCGCGGTGTGCAGCACCGCACGATTCTCCGTGAAATTAATTTTCTCGCCGGCAAACATCGCGTCCATCCGTCCGCGCAAATTGGATTCCTTCGCCAGTTGCAGTAGCAGCTTGAGCGTTTCGGCGGTGATGCGGTTCTTCGAGTAATCGAGAAAAAGCCCGATGGCTTCGGCGGTCAGCTTTTCACCGCGCTGCTTGTTGGCGGCGAACAATTCGCGCAGATGCAGCTTGGCGATTTTCTTCTGGTGAGTGGCCAGCGCTTTCCACGCCGGACGTTGCGTCAAAGGTTTGATGACAGATTTTTTGCTCATGGATTTGGTTTTGAAATTTCAGGCCAGCGAGTTGGTGACGATCTGCTGCGCTTCGCTGACGATGGTTTTGAGGTGCGCCTCGTCGCGGAAACTTTCCGCGTAAATCTTGTAAATATTTTCCGTGCCGGACGGCCGCGCGGCGAACCAACCGTTCGCCGTCGTGACTTTCAGGCCACCGATGGACGCGTGGTTGCCCGGCGCTTTCGTCAGCTTCGCGGTGATGGCTTCGCCGGCGAGCTTCGATTCCTTCACCGCTTCTGGCGAAAGCTTGGAGAGCTTTGTCTTTTGCTCCGGTGTCGCCGCCGCGTCAATGCGCGTGTAAAATGGCGTGCCGAATTCCGTCGTCAATGCGCGGAAATGTTCGCCCGGATCTTTGCCGGTGACAGCAGTGATTTCCGCCGCGAGCAAGTTCATAATCGGGCCGTCCTTGTCGGTTGTCCACACCGTGCCATCGCGCCGCAGGAAACTTGCGCCCGCGCTCTCCTCGCCGCCGAAAGCAAACGAGCCGTCGAACAATCCCGGCGCGAACCATTTGAAACCGACCGGCGTTTCACAGAGCTTGCGGCCCAGCTTCGCGACCACGCGGTCAATCATGCCGCTGCTGACGAGCGTCTTGCCGACGATGACATTCGGCGACCATTGCGGCCGATGCGTCAGCAAATAACCAATGGCCACGGCCAGATAATGATTCGGATTCATCAGGCCCGCCGACGGCGTGACGATGCCGTGCCGGTCGGCGTCCGGGTCGTTGGCGAACGCGACGCGGTATTTGTCCTTCAGCCCGACAAGGCCGGCCATCGCAAAAGGACTCGAACAATCCATGCGAATTTTTCCGTCGTGATCCACCGTCATGAACGCGAACTGCGGATCGAGCTTTGGATTCACTACCTCGATGTTCAATTTGTAAATTGAATTGATCGGTTCCCACAACGGCAGCGACGCGCCACCGAGCGGATCCACGCCAAGTTTCAAATTGGCCGCGCGGATTGCCTCCATGTCCACGACGTTTTTTAAATCCTCAACGTAAGGCAGAATAAAATCTTTCGCGTGCGTGGTCGCGGCCTTGAGCGCGGACTCGAAGGAAATTCTCTTCACGCCGGAATTATTTCCGCGCAACAGTTCGTTCGCGCGGTTTTGCACCCACTTGGTCACATCCGTGTCCGCCGGACCGCCGTTCGGTGGATTGTATTTGAAGCCGCCATCTTCCGGCGGATTGTGCGACGGCGTGATGATAATGCCATCGGCTAAACCAGTTTTGTGGCCGCGATTGAAAGTAAGAATTGCATGCGAGACCACCGGCGTCGCCGTCACGCCGTCGTCGCGTTGAATGAAAGTTTCAATCCCATTCGCCGCGAGCACTTCGAGCGCAGTGCGCTGCGCGGGCGCGGACAGCGCGTGTGTGTCCTTGCCGATGATGAGCGGACCATCCGGACCATGAGCTTGCCGGTAATCACAAATAGCCTGCGTAATCGCAAGAATGTGCACTTCGGTGAACGTGCCGTTCAACGATGTGCCACGATGCCCGCTCGTCCCGAAGCTGACCAACTGGTTCGCATCGGCTAAGTCGGGTTGGCGCTCATAATAATCGCGTTCCAACCGTGCGAGATCCACGAGTAGATTTTTCGGTGCGGGTTTGCTGGCAAGTGGTGATATGGCCATGTCATTTCTCTCTTTTCGTTGCGAGGATTCTATAGCCAACCGGTGCGCAGGGAAAAGAAATTGTCGCGCATAGAAGATTTTGCTTTCGGCGGATGCCAAAGGAAATTACTTTGGCGGCGTTATATTCTTTTCTTCGGAAGCCAGTTTAGCTCAGTGGTAGAGCAACGGTTTTGTAAACCGTCGGTCGTCGGTTCAAGTCCGACAACTGGCTCCATTTTGAATCAGGGTTCTTGCACGCATTGTTATTTAAACAATACGGCTGAAGCGGCGTAATAGTGCGCTACCTGTTCCATGGTGGGTCGCCGCTCTGGTTTTTTTTCTAGACACGACATCATTAAAACCATCGTGTTGCGCGGGACTTTGACATCCAATTCAATCGGCGACGCGGGCGTTATCTCGCGAATCTGCTGCTCAATCTGGGCAGCATCCCCCACGAATGGATGTTTGCCCGTATACGCATAATACGCCATGACGCCAAAGGCAAAGACGTCGCTTTTGAATCCCTGCGTGTAGTCTCCTGCCCATTTCTCTGGCGCTCGATACTTGGCTGTCCCTGTCGGATTGTGCTTCTCATCCGTGATAAAAGGCGGCAGCCGCCCTTCAAAATAGGAGTGCGAAAAATCAATCAACATCGTTTCTTGCGGCGCCACCATCGGCACGAGCACATTCATGCTCTTCAAATCATTGTGAACCATCGGGCCAGCACACAAGATGCCAGCGTGCATGTCCGCCACCGTCTCCGCGATATTCTGGAGGAGCTGATGCGTCCGCGCCGGGTCTTTGACCGTCACACCCGCCATAACCAGTTCATTGAGCGTCGCGCCTTCGATGTATTCCAAAAAAAGTTGATGCGCCCCGGCATCATACGCCAACTTCCTCCGGATCCGTGGATGCGTAATCTCATCTAGCATGTAGGCTTCATTCGCGATAAAGATTTCGTCCCAAAATTGCGCCGGCTCCTTCAGTAACGCGGGATACGGATTGCGCGCGAAGTTGACTTTGGCAAGCTTCGACACTCCGGCCTCCACCACGAGCGGCTCGCGTTTTATAATCGCTGGAAACTTCATACTTTGATGTTTTATCTGTCAAATCGAACACGGGGCAAGCACGGCGTCGGTCATGCCGTGCACAATTTTTTTGTCCGCCGGCACAATCGTAGCCAGCACGCCGCCGAGCGCCGGCCGCGCCGCATCACCTTCACCGCTGACAAAATAATACGGACATAGCCGCGCCCGGCCTTTCATGGGCACAACCTCGTTTTTCGCAAAATCAAACCAACTTGTTTCGACAATCGAAGGCTTGTGGAACCGTTGCAACACGCTCGGCGACGTTACAAAATTCTTCAGCGCCGCGTCCACCGCCGCACTCCAATCCGCCTGCGACAAATCGCTGCCAAGAAAAACCCCGCGCGCACCCCACGCATTTTCCGAAAAGCCCGAAACCTTCAAAATCAAGTCGCGCTCCTTCTGCGACATTATTTTTAATTGCGACCAGTCTGTGAGATTCAACTCGGGAATCGCCGCGTGCGGCGGCAGCGGCGCCGGATCCACGAGCCACGTGTAAGGAATGACTTGCTTGAGCCGCGCCAGAAAACCTTCGCCCAGTTCCTGACGCCAGAAATTTTGGAGATTCCGGTTCCACAACAGCGCAAACAGCATCTTCTCCTCGAACATCGGTTTGGGCGGCGGCGTCAGGCGAATCTTGTTATCCGCCGCGAGTTCAAAAATCCTCTTTGCATTCACCACGTTAGGCAAATCGAACAGCTCGAAGAACCGATAAACCGCATCACCCTCGGCGAAACCTTCAAATTTTGAATTTTGAATTTTGAATTTTGAATTGCCGATCTGATTTGCGATCCATTCCATTTCCGGCCGATACGTCGCCGCCTCATCTGACACGACAATGTGAACCTGCTTCGCGTCGCCAAAAATGGATTCAAACCCGCGCAGCATTCCGTCCGTTCCGCCAAGCAAGGACGCGCCAGTCTTTGAATACGTTTGATTCAGCCAGCCGGTCAGCCCGATGCCGCCCGGCACGGAATCTAGCTCCGTGATGCTGAAACCATTTTCCGTCAGCAAAATGTCCGGGCGTATGACGCGCGGCACATCGTTCTTGAAAGCCGCCGAACGCTGAAGCTCGATCAATTCACGCGGTTTGCCGAGATCGAGCCAGCGCGCGATCCATTCCGGCTGCTTGCCCTCGACACTCTTGCGGTAAAGCAGATTGGTCGCGCGATAAAATTGCAGCAGCACGCGCCCCAGCGCTTCGATCTCTTTCGCCAGATTTTCGCCCAGCGGAAACGGCGAGAGAGAAGTCTTCCACTCCAATCCAGCAAACAAACCGCCGGGTGGCAGCGCAGCGCGAATGAATTTGGCTTGTTCGATGGGTGAACTCACGAAAAGTTACGCTACAAATTTTCGCAAATGAAACCCAGATAATTTCAATTGAGAAATCTGGGTTTCATCTGTGAAAATCTACAGCCAAAATCAGCCGCCTTTGGACTTCACTTTGCGGCTGAAACTTTCCGTGTGGATGATCGCGCGTTTGTGCAGGCCGCGCACGATGACTTCGTGCGCATCGCGGGCTTCGATTTGGAAAGTCACTTTGCGGTCTTCGACGGCGATCACTTGCGCGCGACAATGAATCGTCTGGCCGACCGGCGTTGGTGCGAGGTGGCGGATGTCAATCTCCAGACCCACGGAACGCTCGTCCGCTTCGAGATGCGGTGCGAGCGTGTGGCGCGCAGTGCGTTCGAGAAACTGGATGATATTCGGTGTGGAGACGACGGCGGGCATACCGTCGCCATGAAATTCCACGGCGTGCTTCATGTCCGTGGGGATGGACAGCTCGCCAACTTCACCGATTCTGGGGCGCGATTTCATTCAAAACAATTTAACCACGAAACGCACAAAATACACGAATGCAAAAGGCCTTTCTGAATTTTCCTCATTTCGTGTATTTCGTGGTTCACAAAAAAGCGGCAACCCCGCAACGCGAGATTGCCGCCGTGGTTGCGATGATTATTTCTTGATCAAGTCAGCGACGAGCGACTTTTCTTCCTTCAATTCATTTTCCGTCGCGGCGATTTTCGCCTTGCTGAAATCGTTGAGCGGCACGCCCTGGACAATTTCAAAATCCTTGCCATTGCTGCGGACCGGATAGCTGAAAATCAAACCCTTCTCGATGCCGTAGCTGCCGTCGGAATGCACGCCCACGCTGAACCAGTCGCCAGCGGGCGTCGGATGCGTGAGCTTGTAAACGGTGTTGCACGCCGCGTTCGCCGCGCTCGCCGCACTCGAAAGGCCGCGCGCTTTGATGATAGCCGCACCGCGCTGTTGCACGGTGGCGATGAAATCTTTTTCCAACCATTCCGCGTGGCTGATAACTTCCGGCACCGGGCGCCCGTTGATTTTGGTGTTGTAAAAATCGGGATACATCGTGGCGCTGTGATTGCCCCAGATGGCGAGATTGGTGACAGCGGTGACATCCACGCTGGCCTTCTGTGCGAGCTGGCTCTTGGCGCGGTTTTCGTCGAGCGCGGTCATGGCAAAGAAACGGTTCTTTGGCACGCCCGGCGCGTTGTTCGCGGCGATGAGCGAATTTGTGTTGCACGGATTGCCGACGACGAGCACGCGGATGTCGCTCGCGGCGTTCTTGGCGATGGCATTGCCTTGGCCGGTGAAAATCTTGCCGTTGATGCCGAGTAAATCTTTACGCTCCATGCCCGCTTTGCGCGGCACCGCGCCGACGAGCAGCGCCCAGTTCACGCCCTTGAAACCTTCGTCGAGGTTTGAAGTCGGCACGAGTCCCTTGAGCAGCGGAAATGCGCAGTCATCGAGTTCCATACAGACGCCGTGTAGCGCGGCCATGGCTTTTTCGTCGGGAATTTCGAGGAGATGAAGAATCACCGGCTGATCCGGGCCGAACGCCGCGCCGGAGGCGATGCGGAACAGAAGTGAATAACCGATTTGGCCGGCAGCGCCGGTGATGGCGACACGAATGGGAGGTTTGCTCATAAATAATTTAGTTGGGACAGTATGAATTTATTGGCGATTCGGCGCAAGTTTTCCGCATGGGCAAAAATTGTCTTGGTTTAAAAAAAATTTGGCGTAAAAAAGATGCGTTCTTTGAAACGGCGGAAGCAATTCCGCTCATCGCAGTCAAATGTCTGGGAACCCGGTGTGAATCCGGGACGGTTGCGCCACTGTAACGGCTACAATTCCCAATGCCACTGCCGCAAGGCGGGAAGGCGGGAAAAGGTCTGAAGCCAGAGTCAGGATACCGGTTTGATTGCGCTCGTCGGCTTCGAGCGACTCGGAGCACTTCTCCGCAAAGAGAAGGATGGAGCCAGCCCGCCGAGCTGTTTTCGGCGGGACTCGTTGAATGCCTTCATTCCCCGTTTTGCCGGAGTCTGGAGGTTTTTTATTTTCAAAATTCTTCCGGCTCTGCGCTGGTCTTCCAAAGCAAAAACCGTTTTCGGAAATTTTATTCCGCGAACAAATTGAAAGATCAGCACAAATGAAAATCCGTTCGCTGGCTATTGCCAGCTTGTTCCTGACGCCGACAATCTTGGGCGCCGCCGAAACCAATTCCGTTCCCACGCCCGCCGCCGTTGTGGAAACCAACGCGCCGGAGGAAATCACCATCACCGCCACACGCATCGCCACGCCGCAGGAAAAATCGCCCACGTCCACCACCGTCATCACCCGCGAGGAAATTGCGCAGTCGCAGCAGCACATGGTCGTTGATGTGTTGCACGCGCAACCCGGCGTGGCCGTCGCTGCCACCGGTCAGCCCGGCACGGTGCAAGGTGTGTTTCTGCGCGGCGCGAACAACAACCAGACGCTCGTGCTCGTGGACGGCATCCGCGTCAACAGCCCGTTCAACAACCAATACGATTTCAGCCAGCTGCCCGTGGACAACGTCGAGCGCATCGAGATTTTGCGCGGGGCGCAAAGCACGCTCTACGGTTCCGAGGCCGCCGGCGGCGTCATCAACATTGTCACCAAGCGCGGCACCTGCCTGCCCACCGGCTCGCTCGAAACGGAATACGGCTCCTTCAACACTTCCATCACGCGGGGACATTTCTCCGACAGCCTCGGCCAGCTTTCCGTCGCTGCTGACGGCAGCTACGCGCGCAGCGAAAACGACCGCATCAACAGCGATTACGAGCAATATCATTTCGGCGGCCACGCGCGCTACGATTTCAGTGACCGCTTCAGCGCCACGCTGCTGGCGAATTATTTTCACAACAACGACGGCGTGCCCGGTGATATTTTCACCGACGACCCGACTGCGCGTTTGAAAACGGAAAGCTATCTGTTCGGCCTAATCCTCAATGCCGACCCGACGGATTGGTGGAATGCCAAGCTAAAATTGTCTTACGCGCGCGAGCAGGGCAATTATGACCAGCCGACAAACGCGGCGAACTACGGCGTGTCGGATTTTTCGCAGACCGTCGGCCGGCGCAACCAGGTGGATTTTCAAAATGTGTTCAAGCTGTCCGAGCAGCACACGTTTCTCATTGGCGGAACCGTTGAAAATAATTCAGGAAATTTGACCGATGTTTACACCGACCCGGCCTTCAGCTACACCAACAACAGCGTTCTGGCCAAAACAATCAACACCTATTCGGCCTACGCGCAATACGATTTCACACCCATCGAACGCGTGACGCTCACCGCCGGTGGCCGTGTGGATGACTCCGACACTTATGGCACGCACGGAACTTATCGTTTCGGCGGACGCTTCACTGTGCCGGAGGCGGAAACTATTTTCCGAGCCAGCGTCGGCACCGGCTTTCGCGCGCCGAGCATTTCCGATCTGTATTATCCGAATTTCAGCAATCCGAATTTGCAGCCGGAAAAAAGCGTCGGCTGGGACGCCGGCTTCGAGCAACCGCTGTTTCAAAACAAACTTCGCTTCGGCGCGACGTTTTTTCACAACAACTTTGACAATCTCATCCAATACGTTGGCAATCCGTTTTTTGCGCCGGAAAATGTCGCGCGTGCGCGGACCTTTGGCGTGGAAAGTTTTGTCGCCTGGCAGGTGCTGACCAATCTCACCGCCCGCGCCAGCTACACCTGGACGGACACCGAGAATCTCACCACCGGCGCGGAACTGGTTCGCCGCCCGGAACACAGTGGCAGCCTCAACCTCAACTGGCAGATTACACCCAAACTGGACGCGGACGCCTCGGCCCAATTCATCGGCATGCGAACCGATGTGAATTACTACACCTTTCCCGCCAGCACGGTGGCATTGCCGTTCTACACCAAGCTGAATCTCGCCTTGCGCTGGCAGGTGCAAAAGCATCTGGAAATTTTCGCCCGCGCGGAAAATCTGACGGACGAACGCTATCAGGAAGTCTTCGGCTATCCGTCGCTGGGCCGAGGCTTTTACGGCGGCCTGCGCCTGCAATTTTGAAACTCCGAAATGCCGGCGAAAACTTCTAGCGCATGAATCCGCTGAACTTTTTAGATCCCAGTCGCTGCCCGCTCTGTGGCGCGGCGAACGAGTGTCAACTCTGCTCGCCCGCCGCCTACAAAGGCCCGTGCTGGTGCGCCCAAGTGGAAATGCCGGCGGAACCGCTCGCGCAAGTGCCGGAAGCGCTCCGCAACCGTGTCTGCATCTGTGCCAACTGCGTCGCGAAATTTCACGAGCGCAAGACGCCGCAGCCTGCGCGCGTCGGGGATTTTTATTTTGAAGCGGATGGAAAAATGGTTTTTACCGAGAAGTATCATTTGCGGCGCGGACATTGTTGCGGCAGCGGCTGCCGCCATTGTCCGTATCCCAAGCCGCTCGCTGCTTTACAGATTGACCGTAAGAAAATAATTCAAGTGCCAATCTGCTTTTGAATCGCGCCGCAGATTTTTTCCGACCAAGTTTTCAGCGCCGCCGCGTCGCGGCCTTCGACGAGCAAACGCGCCTTTGGTTCCGTGCCGGAGTAGCGCAGCAGCAGGCGACCGCCTTGCGCGGACAATTCCTTTTCCGCGTCGGCCACCAGTTTTTCCACGCCGGCGAGTTCCGCGAACGGTTTTTTCTCGCGCACTTTCACGTTGGTCACGAGCTGCGGGAAACGCGTCCAGCACTTCGCCAGCTTGGAGAGCGGCGCGCCTTTTGCCTTCATGATGCGCAGGATTTGCAGCGCGGCCACGAGGCCGTCGCCGGTGCTGGCGTAGTCGCGGAAAATCAAATGGCCGCTCTGCTCGCCGCCGAAGTTGAAGCCGCCGCGCAGCATTTCATCGATCACGTTCTTGTCGCCCACGGCGGTGCGGAGCATCGTGCCGCCGGCGCTTTTGATGGCGGCTTCGAGGCCGGCGTTGCTCATCACGGTGCTGACCAAAGTTTTTCCGGCCAATGAATTTTCCGCGAGCATTTCCAGCGCGGCGATGGCCATGACGTCGTCGCCGTCAATCAAATTGCCCTTTTCATCACACAACAAAACGCGGTCGGCGTCGCCGTCGTGCGCGATGCCGACGTGCGCGCCGAGTTCCACGACCTTTTGGCACATGGCTTCCGGGTGCATGGAACCGCAGTCGCGGTTGATGTTTTTGCCGTCGGGATGGTTGTTGAAGACGAGGACTTCCGCGCCGAGTTCGCGCAGGACGCAGGGCGTGGATTTGTAGGCTGCGCCGTGGCCGCAGTCCAAAACAATCTTCAAACCTTCGAGCGTCAGGCCTTTCGGAAAGGACGACTTCGCATATTCGATGTAGCGGCCGAGCGCGTCATCAATGCGCACGGCGCGGCCGATGTGTTCGGCGGAGGGGCGAATGTTTTCCACTTCGCCGGAGAAAACTAGGCGCTCGATTTCGTCCTCAATCTTGTCGTCGAGCTTGTAGCCGTCGGCGCGAAAAAACTTGATGCCGTTGTCGGTGTAAGGATTGTGCGAGGCGGTGATGACGATGCCAGCGTCCGCGCGCAAACTGCGCGTGACGTAGGCGACGCCTGGCGTGGGCAGCGGGCCGACAAAGAAAACGTCCACACCCATCGAAAGGATGCCGGAGCTGATGGCATTCTCGATCATGTAGCCGGAAAGGCGCGTATCTTTGCCGATGACGATGCGGTGTTTGCCACGGCTGCGCGACTGCGTTTCGAGATTTTTGAAAACGTGCGCGGCGGCACGGCCGAGTTTGAGCGCGGTCTCGGCGGTCACGGGTTCGACGTTCGCGATGCCGCGCACGCCGTCGGTGCCGAAGATTTTTTTTGGTTGAGACATGGGAAATTATTTTGCGGGCGGCACGATGACGCCGACTTTGGCTGGTTCGACACTGACGACGGTGACGCCCGACGGCACAGCGACGTCCACGCTGCGTTTGAGGTCGCGCGCCGAATCAATGCCGGTCAAATCCACCGTGGCGCGAATTTGGTTGGCTTGCAGCACGGAAATGATTTCCGGCGAGCCGCTGACCGTGACCTTCACCGTCTCCGGCGCGACGCGGTAAAGGTGCACGTCGGACGCGGCGGCGACGACGAGCACGGGCAGGTTGCCGTAAGTGAGTGTGCTGCCGCCGGTGTTCGCAATGGGCAGCGCGGACTCCATCAAAATCCGATGAACTGTCAGCCAGATGGCAACGGCGAGAATCAGCGAAAAAATTTTCCAGCCGACGTCGTCGACCAGCCACGCGCGGAATGCGGAGAGAAATTTCATTTGCCAGTCGTGGGTTTCGCGGCCGGACGCGGTTCGTGCCGCGTGATGACGGCGGGGCCGACGGGTTTATTGCGTTCGCTAAACCACGCGCGTATCCACTTGATGACATTGTTCGTGCGGGCGGGGCGCAAAATCACGGAGGTCAGGAACGCGCGCAATTCTTCGAGCGTCACGCCGCGCACGAGCTGGCCCTTGTAAGCGTGGGAAATCATGCCGTTCTCCTCGGACACGACGACGACGAGCGCGTCCGTTTCCTCGGTCAAACCAATCGCCGCGCGGTGACGCGTGCCGAGCGACTTGTTCAAATCCGTGCGTTGCGACAACGGAAAAATACACGCGCCGTAAGCGATGCGATCGCCTTTGATGATGACGCCGCCGTCGTGCACGGCGTTGTTCGGGAAAAAAATCGTCTCGAGCATTTCCGCCGTGACATCGCAATCTACCTTGATGCCGGCCTCGGTCGCCTCCTGCAACTGGATAGACTGCTCGATGGCGATGAGCGCGCCGATTTTAACGTCGGCCAGACGTTCGACGGTTTGGATAATGACTTCGATACTCTCGCGCTGTTCGCTGGTGCTGGCGAAGAGCGGCAGATTACCCAGCTCTGCCAACATACGGCGTAATTCTGGCTGAAAAATCACCAGCGTGCCCAAGGCGATAAACACGGACGCGCTGCCGAGAATCCAGCGGAGAACTTTCAAATCCAAAATCGTTGTCGCCGCCGTCAGCGCGAGCAGCACGACGACAAAACCGATAACCACCGGCCAGCCGCGCGTGCCGCGCACGAAGCGAAAGCCGTAATAGATCAGCACCGCGAGGATTAAAACTTCCATCGCGGGATGCCAACCGTTTTTGAGGTCAGTCCACATGTTTATTTTCGGACAAAAAATTCACTTTCCGCTGCGACCGCAGACAAGACACGGCAGATTTTTTGCTGCCGGTTCGGCCAGCACGGCCTCGGTCATCCGCATTGCCATCAAGGTCTCCGGCACGTCATGCGTGCGGATGATCTGCGCGCCTGACGCCAGCGCCAGCGTGGTGCAAGCGAGCGACGCTGGCAAACGGTCTGCCGTCTCCGCGGCGAGCAATTTCATGATGAACGACTTGCGCGAAACGCCGACGAGCAACGGACGCCGCCACTTTGTAAAACTCCGCAAGCCCGCGAGCAACTGCAAATTATGCTCCAGTGACTTTCCAAAACCGATGCCCGGATCCAAAACCACCTGTTCCATCGACACGCCCACCTCGTTCAGCATCTGGCTAAGCCGTTCGGAAAAGAATCCGCCGACTTGGTGCACGACGTCCGCGTAGTGCGGATTTTCCTGCATCGTGGATGGCGAACCCTGCGCGTGCATGACGACGTAGCCGGCGCGGTATTCGGCGACAATTTCCCACATCGCAAAATCCGTGCGGGTGGCGGCGGCGACGTCGTTGACAATGCTCGCGCCGGCGGCCAGCGCGGCGCGGGCGACGGCGGGCTTGCTCGTGTCAATCGAGATGGGAATTTTAATTTGCGGCGCAAGTTTTTCGATGACGGGAATGACGCGGCGCAATTCTTCGGCTTCGCCGACGGGTTCGGCGCCGGGCCGGGTGGATTCGCCGCCGATGTCGAGGATGTCCGCGCCCTGCGCGACGAGTTTCAGCGCGTGGTCAACGGCGGCATCAGCTTCCAGAAATTTTCCGCCGTCGGAAAAGGAATCCGGCGTGACGTTGACGATGCCCATGACGAGCGCCGGACGCGGAAAGACGAATTCAAATTGGCGGGCGCGGAAAATCATTCGTCCGCCAGCTTACGCGCTCCGGCGCGCGTCTGCCAAGTCAGACCTTCGTGCGAAAATACGCGATGGTGTCAGTCAAACCCTTGTAGAGCGGCACGACGGGCGACCACTTGAGGATTTTTTTGGCTTTGGTGATGTCGGGCTTGCGCTGCTTGGGATCGTCCTGCGGCAACGGTTTGAAAACGATTTTACTTTTGGAATTCGTCGCGGTGATAATCTGTTCGGCGAACTGGAGCATGGTCATTTCCACCGGATTGCCAATGTTCATAGGCAAATCGTAATCGCTCATCATCAGGCGGTAAATGCCCTCGATCAAATCCGAGACATAACAAAAACTCCGCGTCTGCGTGCCTTTGCCAAAAATGGTGACGGGCTTGTTCTTCAGCGCCTGACTGACGAACGCGGGGACGACGCGGCCGTCGTTGATGCGCATGCGCGGGCCGTAGGTGTTGAAGATGCGGACGATGCGCGTCTGAACCTTATGTTCGCGGTGATAGGCCATCGTCATCGCCTCGGCAAAACGCTTGGCTTCGTCGTAGCAACCGCGCGGGCCGACGGTGTTGACGTTGCCCCAGTATTCTTCCGGCTGCGGGTGAATTAGCGGGTCGCCATAAATTTCTGAAGTCGAGGCGATGAGGAAGCGCGCCTTTTTATTTTTGGCAAGGCCGAGCGCCTTGTGCGTGCCGAGCGAACCGACCTTGAGCGTTTGAATCGGCAGTTCCAGATAATCAATCGGGCTGGCGGGCGAGGCAAAGTGCCAGACGTAATCCACCGGGCCGTCGAGAAAAATAAACTCGGTGACATCCTGTTGGATGAATTTGAAATTAGGATTGCCGCCGAGGTGGACGATGTTGTCCACGCTGCCGGTGACAAAGTTGTCAATGCCGATGACTTTGTGGCCGCGTTTGATTAGCAGATCAGTGAGGTGTGAGCCGAGAAAGCCGGCAGCACCGGTGACGACGGAAGTGGGTTGTTTTTTGCTCATGTTGAAAATTATTTGGCTCCCGTGGTGCGCAAAACCGCTGGAATTGTGCGCAAAAGAATGGCGAGGTCGAGCCAGATTGACCAGTTGTCGATGTATTCAAGGTCGAGACGCACCCATTCCTTGAAATCGGAAATCTTGTTGCGCCCGCCGATTTGCCAGAGGCAGGTGAGGCCGGGCTTGACGGACAAACGGCGCCGATGCGCGAGATCGTTGAAGCGCTTCACCTCGTTGACGGGCAGCGGGCGCGGACCGACGAGACTCATTTCACCTTTGAGAACATTGAACAATTGCGGCAGTTCGTCGAGGCTCCACTTCCGCAGCCGGACGCCGAGGGGTGTAACGCGCGGGTCGTTGGTCACCTTGAAAACGGGGCCGGACATCTCGTTCATCGCGGCCAGTTCGTGCTGCAACTGCTCGGCGTTCGTCGTCATGGTGCGGAATTTGTAGATGTTGAACGGCGCGCCGTTGAGCCCGGAACGCTGTTGCCGAAACATCACCGGGCCAGGCGAAGTGATTTTGATCAACAGCGCGATGACCAGCATCGGCATCCCGAACAGGAGCAGCAGAAGCAGCGAGCCAAAAAAATCCAGTAACAGTTTCACCAGCATTTGCCAGGAAGTTTCCGGCGTGGAGCGGAAGACGATTAGCGGATGTCCAAACATCTCGTCAAAGCTGGCGCGGGCGATTTTTGTGGCGAAGAAATCTGCCACGAGCCAGGCCTCGACGCCTTCGACTTCGCAGACCTTGATGATGTTCTCCACGCGCTCGAACTGCGTGTGCCGTGCACTGACGATGACGCCGCTGGCCGAATGTTCGTGCAACTGTTCGACGAGTTGCAGCACCGGTGCATCCGCCAGGTTGAATTCCCCGACGATTTCGAGGCTGTCGCCGTAACTGGCCGAGACTTCGCTGCGGAGCCGGGCGGTTTCCGCGGGAATGCCCGCGAGAATGACGCGGCGGCGGTATTGGGCCTTGGCCATGCGGCTGCGGAGGGCGACGCGCAAAACTTCTTCCTTGATCCAGACCAAGGCGAAACTGGTGCAGCCGAAAAGAATCATCACGCCGCGCGGCGCGGATTCCCGGAACAGGAAGAGCAGCAGCACGAGCCCGACGGTTACAATCAGGCAGGATTTGGCGAGCGGCCAAAAAATTGTAGCGCGAGTGCTGATGATGTTCCGTTTGTAAAAGCCCTGCGATTCAAGCACGAGCGGGGCGGCGGGCACGAGGGCGAACAAAAAGCGCATTACCCGGTCAAAGTCGTCCAGATGGACGGGATTGTTCGGAAACCATTCGCTGACGAAGGGTTGGCTGCGGAAGTAGTAGGCCAGCCAGAAGCTCATCGCAAATAGACCCGCATCAGCAAGCTGATGAATCTGGGTCCGAATCTGGCGGTCGCGTTGCAACATGAAAAATTTTGTCTACGGTTAGTTCAACATAGCGAACGGATGCGAAAACTCAATTTCATTTGGCAGCAGTCGGCGGCAGTTGAAATTCCGGCGCGCTGGCGGTAATCAGTTGTTTGACGCGGTCAAAAACAGGTTCTTCCTGACCGGGCGGGCAAGCGGTGAAATAGGAGACATAAGCCCAGCGTTGCACCACGCCATGCCGGATCTGGCTGAAGAGCATGGATTTTAGCATGGTGGCAAAATCGGCCGTAACCTGATTTTTCGTGGCAAACCAGAAGACATAAAGTCCGCTGACGGATTGTTTCGTGCCGTCGGGTGCGGTGAAGGTATTGGCAATCGTCCACTTTTGCACCGGAAGTTCGTAAGGGGTTTCACCGGCGATTTGCAATTTTACTTCGCGCTGGTCACGAATCTGCCAACCCTGGCCCGGCAGACAATATTCCGGCCGGTGAATGCTGGTGCGATCCGCGCCCATGAGAATGACATTGGCCATCGCCCACGCGCCATCCGGTGCCGAGTAATAGCGTTGCGCAAAGCTCGTGTCTTTGGGCAGATAATCCAAAACCACTTGGGCCGTGGATACATTGGTGGAAGTGAAATCCAAAACATTTTCAGGCAACGCCAGTTTCAGCACGACGCTGCCGGGAACCGTCACCGCCCGCAAGCCCGGCTCGCCCAGCCGTTGATACGCCCGCAGCCAGACCAATGCGCCAGCCGTGCCGGCAATCAATGCCAGCGCGGTCAGAAACAGCAGCCACTTTTTGCGAGCGTCGTTCATGTGTTTTCGGTTTCCGATTTTTTTTCCAGCCAACGGCCGGCCAGCCACAATCCCGCAAACGCGGGAATGTAGGGCAGCAAACTGAAGAACCAGTTTTCATGCACGAAGTTTCCCATGGATTGACCGCCCATTTCCGCCGCGAAAATGATGCACATCAGCCGTGTGAAATTTCCCAGCACCGACAGCGGCAACGCCAGCGCCATCATGAAGGCGCGTTTGCCCGGCGAACGGAACAGCACAAATCCATAAACCGTCGCCAGCAAAAAAATGGCCACCAGACTGCGCATGCCGCTGCACGCGGCCGCCACGTCGTATTGAAAACTTCCGTCCGGCGACATCAATTGTGTGCCGGCCCGCGTCACGTTGATGGTCAGCAGATTGGCGGCGGTGGCGGTCATCCACGTCACCAGCAATCGCAATTTGAAAGTGACCGGCGTGACCAGCGCTTGCATCGGAATCGAAAAAATGAACAGCCAGTAGGGAAATATTCCTTCTTTCAGCCAAGCGCGCCCCCAGGCCAAACCCATCAAGCCGAAAATTCCAACGAACAAAGCCAGCACCGAGAAGCGCGGCTGTTGCACCACATAGCCTACGAGGTGCAACCCGGCGGCAGCGGCGAGAAAAATAATTCCCGGCCACCATAATTTAAGCGGCAACGCGAGCAACGTCTGGCGCTTCCGCCAAAACAGCCAGATGACCAAAAACGGAATCAGGCTGACCGGCCCGTCATCGGCGGTGGGATTCGGATTGTTATAGTCGCCATACAGCCAGATGAAGAGCGAACGCGTGTGGACGTAGCCCAAAAGTGAGTTGCCCAGAAACTGAAACAGCGCGAGCCAGACAGCCAGCAGGGAAAAAAAGAAAACCCTGTTGGGTAGCCGTTGCCAGCATTCCACAGTGTCCCGCCAGAAATTTACGGACGTTTCCTGATTTTGCGTTTCGCTCATCGGTGCATTGTTTCAGCTTTTATGATGCTCAAACCGATGATTCCACTCAAATTAAAATTACTTTATTTGGCTTGGAAACATCACGCCGGCTTTTGGGCGACAAACCAGTGTTTCTTCGTCCACAAATGGAGCGAACTGCCGAGATATTTTACTTCGGTGAAACCGGTGACAGAAAGATGCCGCCGTAGCTCGCCCCGGCTGAAACCAATTTCATGCGTGTTCACCAATTTGGCAGCGCGATAAGAAATGAACGTGTGCAATACGTTCGGTTCATTACAGATCAAAATCCAGCCGCCGGGTCGAAGGCAATCAAAGGCCGATTGCACCGTCTTCCGCCAGTCGAACGCGTGGTGCAAGGCTTCGAACACCAAGACGGCATCGTAATGATTCCTCGGCCCAACGGTCTCTACGACCGATTCCATCGCCGCGATTTCAAAGCGCAGTTTTGCCTCCAACCCCTTGGCCACGATGCTTTGCTGTCGCCTTTGCGCATCCGCGATATCGGTCAGCGCAATCGAAGTCGCCACCACGTCAAATCCGGTGATGGCGAGGAACTCCGCCATCCAGCCCGTGCCGCAACCGAGTTCCAGCAGCCGCGACGGCGGGGAAACCTTCAACTGCTCCAGCACAGTCACCAATCGTGAATATCCGGTCAAAAATTCAACGCCGCCGCGCCCAAACCAAAACGGCTTGCGCAGCTCCGTCTGCCGCGTTGTCTCCAGACTTATCCCCGCCAACTGCGTGCGATAATTAATTTCCATGGCATAAGCCTTGGCCTGATCTTCAAACCGGGGCGGGAATAAACTCTTCGAATAATCTTCAAGAATTAGATAAGCGCCGACCTGAAGTTTTTCCAACTTGCTCAATGGCAAATCCCACGCACGGCGATTTTCCTCAAAGAGTTTTCTGCCCTTCCGGAAAAACGGGCTGGCCGCCAGCGCTTTCGCCATGGTTCGTGTCATGCTCATGTTCTGTGAAAGTTGCCGGTAAATTGCCCGCTACGGAGGCTTTCAGTCCAGATGATATTTCTTGAGTCCAGCCAACTGGCCGAAAAATTTCAGGACGAACCGCGGGTTGTTGCGGAAATAGCGCTTCGCCAGCCGGCGCGGCTCGCTACACAGGCGGTAAAACCATTCCAGCCCGCTGCGCTGCATCCAGCGTGGCGCCTGCCGCACGCGGCCACTATGAAAATCAAATGCCGCGCCCACGCCAATCATCAGCGTCGCGTCCAGCTTCGGCAAAAATTCCGCCATAAACTTTTCCTGCTTTGGCGTGCTCAAGCCGACCCATAAAATATCCGGTTGCACGGCAGAAATCTGCGCCTGCAAATTTTTCACCTCGGCTTCGTTCAACGCGCGGAACGGAGGCGTGAAGGTGCCAGCGACTTGCAGTTTCGGGAATTTCATTTTTAATTTTTGCGCCAGCAGTTCCGCCACGCCATCTGCGCCGCCGTAAAAAAAATGTTTCGCGCCACTCGCCTCGCTCCACGCGCAGACATCCAACATCAGATCCGGCCCGTAGACGCGGCTCATTTCACGGTGGCCGTTCAGTTTTCCTGCCCAGACCATCGGCATCCCGTCGGGCGTGCAAAGAAAAGCGCCGTTCAGGATTTTCTTGAAGCCATCGTGTGTCTGCGCCTCCATCACGCCATGGACACCGGTGACACAAATGTAGCCCTTGCGTTTCGCCCGCACTACCGTGGCGATGGCGGCCAGCGCGGTCTGAAGATTCAGCACGCTGATGCCGACGCCGAGGACATTGACACGGTTAGTCATTTACGATTTATGAATTACGATTTACGATTCCAAAATTCATGCGGCGCGTAAATCGTATATCGTAAATCGCAAATCAGAAATGAAATTGCTCGTCTTCGCCCACACGCCGCCGCCGCACCACGGCCAGAGCTACATGGTCAAGCTCATGCTTGATGGCTTTGGCGGCGACGCACGCAAGAAAAAATCCGGCGGCGCGAATTCGCACGACATTGAGTGCTACCACGTCAACGCTCGTTTCTCGCGCGGGTTGGAAGACATCGGCGAATTTCAAGGTGTCAAACTACTGCTCATTTTATGGTTCTGTTTGCAGGCTGTCTGGATCCGGTTCCGCTACGGCGTGAAAAATTTTTATTGCGTCCCCGCGCCCGGCAAACGCGTCGCGCTCTGGCGCGACTGGCTGGTGATGTTTCTCTGCCGCCCATTTTTCAAAAATGTGATTTTGCACTGGCACGCCGCCGGACTAGGCAAATGGCTGGAGACCCAGACCACCATCACCTCGCGCGCCGCGACGTTTCGTTGCTACCGTCCCGTCAACCTGAGCCTCGTGCTCTCGCATTATAATTTTTTTGACGCAGAAAAACTGCTCTCACACAAAATCGCGGTCGTGAACAATGGCATTCCCGATCCGTGTCCCGACTTTGAAAACTCCATTCAGCCGCACCGGCGTGAACGGTTTGAACAGCGGCGGCAGATGTTTGCCGGAGAAAATTCTCCCGCACCGATCACGGTGAACATTTTATTTCTGGCTCATTGCACGCGGGAAAAGGGGGTTTTTGCCGCCATCGCCGGCGTGCTGGTCGCCAACCGGATGCTCGCGGAGAAAAAATTTCCAGCGCGTTTGCAACTGACCTGCGCCGGCAATTTTGTGACCTACGATGAACAGGTCGAATTCGAGGAGTTACTGAAAAATCCCACCGTGGCCACCGCCGTCCAGCATGCCGGCTTTGTTTCCGGCGAGCGGAAAGAGCAGTTGTTGCGTGAGACTGACCTGTTCCTTTTTCCCACGCGCTACCTTGGCGAAAACCAGCCGGTCAACCTTATCGAAGCGATGGCCTTCGGTCTGCCCATCGTCACCACGCGCTGGCGTTCATTGCCGGAAATGCTGCCGCCGAATCATCGCGGCCTCGTCGGCGGACAGGAGCCGGAGGAGATTGCTGCTGCGATTCTGAAAGTGCTCGCCAACGACAGCGGCGAGCCCGCCCGCGCGCATTTCGCCGCCCACTTCACGCTGGAACGCCATCTGGCCACGCTCGCCGCAGCCATCGGCAGCATGGAATAGATTTACGATTGATGATTTAGGATTTAAGATTGCTGCGCCTTGAAAATCATTAGTCCAAAATCTTAAATCAAAAATGATCGTTGGCCTGCTCCAGCTCAACCCGACCATCGGCGATTTCGCGGCCAACCGCGAAAAACTGTTGTCCGCCTACCGCGAAGCCGGGGCGCGGGGCGCGGAACTTGTCCTCGCACCGGAATTATTTCTCTGCGGCTATCCGCCGCGCGACCTGCTGCTGCGGGAAGATTTTGTCGCCGCCAATCTTGCCGCGCTGGAAGAAACGGCCAAACAAATTGGTAAAATTCCGCTCTGCGTCGGCTTCGTCGAAAAAAATTTGGAGCTGCCCGGCCGCGCCTTAAAAAATTCCGCTGCCGTTTTGCAAAACGGAAAAATCGTCTGGCGCACGACCAAAAGCTTGCTGCCGACCTACGACGTTTTTGACGAAGACCGTTATTTCGAGCCAGCGAAAAAGAACGAGCCGTTCGTTTTCAACGGCAGAAAAATCGGCATCACGATTTGTGAGGACATCTGGAACGATGAGGATTTTTGGCCGGAACGCTTGTATCGGCGCGACCCCGTGCGCGAGCTGATGGCGCAGGGCGCGGAGGTGATTTTGAATTTGTCCGCCTCGCCGTGGCACGATGGCAAAGAGCGAACGCGGCTGGAAATGTTACGCCGCGTGGCGCGCGATGAAAAAATCCCGCTCGCACAAGTCAACGCCGTTGGCGCGAACGATGAATTGATTTTTGACGGCCACAGCGTCGCGCTCAACGCGCGCGGCGAAGTGCTGGTGCTGGGCAAGGGTTTTGTGGAGGAAGTCTTGGTGGTGGATCTTTCGTCCGAAGTTAGAAGCCAGAAGTCCGAAGTCGGCAATGAATTTCCCCCGCGTGAGCAGTTGCTTTTTTCTGCGCTGTCGCTGGGTATTCGCGATTACGTCCGCAAGTGCGGTTTCAAATCGGTGCTGCTGGGCTTAAGCGGCGGCATTGATTCCGCGCTCATCGCGGTTACCGCCGCCGATGCGCTCGGCGCGGAAAATGTCTTGGGCGTAGCGATGCCCGCGCGCTATTCGAGCGAAGGCAGTTTGACTGACGCGGAAAAATTGGCGCGCAATCTCGGCATCCGTTACGAGGTGTTGCCGATTGAACCGGCATTCCAAGCGGTCGAAGCGCAGTTGCAAAAAGTTTTCGCGGGCACGAAACCGAACGAGGCGGAGGAAAACATCCAGTCGCGTTTGCGCGGCGTGACGTTGATGGCGCTTTCGAACAAATTCGGCGGGCTGGTGCTGACGACGGGCAACAAATCGGAGATGGCCGTGGGCTATTGCACGCTTTACGGCGACATGAACGGCGCGCTCGCCCCCATCGCTGACGTTCTAAAAACAGACGTTTACAAAATCGCGAAGTGGGTGAACCGCGAGCGGGAAATCATTCCGCAAGATTCCATCACGAAGCCACCGAGCGCGGAGCTGCGTCCGGGACAGAAGGATCAAGACTCGTTGCCGCCGTATGAAATTCTCGACGCGATCTTGGATCTGTATGTCGTGAAAAATTTGGGCAAGGCGGAAATTATTTCACGCGGCTTCGACGCGGCGGTGGTGAACGACGTGGTGAACAAAATCACTTTCAGCGAATACAAACGGCGGCAGGCCGCGCCGGGCTTGAAGGTGTCGCCGCGCGCGTTCGGCATGGGCCGGCGGATTCCGGTAGCACAGAAATTCCGGGTGCGCCTGTAAGCCTAAAGATGATTTCGACCAATTATTGCCGATGAAAACCGACCATCCAATTTTTGCAGTGGGCGTGTTCCGCTCCGGCACTTCGCTGCTTTGTTCGATTCTAAATCAGCATCCGCAACTGGCGCTGATGTTCGAATGCGACGTGTGGAACTTTCCGCGGCCGCTGCTGGGCGCGCGGTTTCGGCGCAACTGGGCAGAGCGCATTGAATTTTACAATGAGGCGCTGTCGCGGCATCGGCTGGTTAAGGATGATGATTTTTCTTCCTTAAAAAAAATCTGTGCGCCTTCGGATTTGTATCGTGCTTTCGGCGCGATCAAGGGGGCGACGGCCTATGGCGAGAAGTCGCCGTTTTACTGCGACCGGTTGGTGCAATTGCATCAGCATTATCCGGACGCAACTTTCATCATTGTTTGGCGTAACCCGGCGGAGGTTTATCGCAGCGTGCTGAAGGCGGGGCAGACCTCCCGTTTTTTTGGCAAGCCCGGCATGTTAAGCCGGTTGATTTATCATCAGGAGCAACTCATCCGTCAGACGGCGAAAATTGACTTGGCTGGAGCACGGGTTTTTCGGGTGGACTACGCGGATATTGTGGATCAGACGGAGAAAACCTGCCGCGATCTGTGCGCGTTTCTGAACGTGCCGTATGACGCGCGGATGCTGGAGCTGAACACGGCGGATTTGTCCACGATTTACAAAGCACCGCACCATGCGTATCTGCGGCGGGGCATCATTGAGCGACAAAAATACGAGCGCGAACTCGTTTCGCCAAGCGTGGTTAAAAAGCTGGAGCGCTATCGCCATCGCTGGGAACGGCTACAGGCGGATTGGTTGAAGCTACCGCCGCAAGCGGTTCAGGACGAGCCGCCGCCGGCCGAGCAGGCTTATCATTTTGTGATGGGAAAGTTGCTGACATTTTATGATTCGCTGGTGCGGGCGGGGTTTGAATTTTTCCCGCTCGCGTGGCTGCGCATCTACCGTCTGCTCAAAAACTGGGTGGTCAACCCGCCTTCCGGCGCGCTGGATGAAAAATTGTCGTTGGTCACGGATTTGAAAAGGCATTGGGATACCATCCTGACAGCCACCGCGATGTTTGCCGGGATTCTCTGGATTCATCTTCATTCGAATCCGCATCTGATGTTCATGCTTTTTTACGCCGTGCCGTGTGTGCTGCTCACACTGGTGGTAAATACGCGCTGGGCCACGCTGTTTGTGCTGGCGTATGCCGTGGTGGCACCCGTGGTGCAATATGAAGGCGATGCGGATTATCGCTCGCCGCTGCTGTTTGCTTGGAATAGCTTCACGCGTTTTGTGCTGCTGGAAATTCTGGTGCTGACCATCGGCCGGATTCGGATGGAACTGGTGGCGCAAGCAAAACTGAGCCGCCCGCAGCCGGACGCGCTGACATTTTCCATCATCACGCCCAGCTTCCGCAATTCGGAATGGCTTAAACTCTGCATCAATTCTGTCGCAGATCAGCAGGACGTGGCGCTCGAACATATCGTGCAAGATTCGTGTTCGGACGATGGCACCCAGGACTGGCTCCCGCACGACCCGCGCGTGAAGGCATTCATCGAAAAGGACGCCGGGATGTATGACGCCGTCAACCGTGGCTACCGGCGCGCAACCGGCGACATCCTTGCGTATCTGAATTGCGACGAGCAATACCTGCCCGGCGCACTGGCGGCGGTAAAAAAATTCTTCGAGGAAAATCCAAAAGTCGAAGTGCTGCTGGCCGGCAGCATCGTCACCGACGGCGCGGGCAAATATATTTGCCATCGGCATGCCATGGTTCCGAACGCGCAACAGATCTGGTTCCGTTTCCCGGTGCTGACGAGCAGCATCTTTATCCGCCGCAAAGTCATTCACGAGCGCGAGATTTTCTTCGATACCAAGTGGCGTGATCTCGGCGACTTTCATTGGATGCTGGCGCTGATGAAAAACAAGGTGCCGATGGAGTTCAGCAACGAGTTCACTTCCGTTTTTGCCGACACCGGCGAGAACATGAACCTCAAACCAAATGCCATCCGCGAAATGGCGGAGACGCAAAAAATGATCCCCGCGTGGCTGCGGATCTTGAGGCCGTTGTGGATTTTGAACCACCGCGTGCGGCGGCTGTGGCACGGACATTTCAACCTCAAAGCCACGCGCTACGCGATTTACACCAAAGCTAGCCCCGACCAGCGCGTGACCGTGGAAGTGCCTAAGCCCACGCCGATTTGGTGGAACCGGCTGTAAACAACGCGCGCTGATGAACGCTTTCAAAAAAATTCCCGGCCTGCTTAAACGCCATGCGCAAGCGTTCTGGTATGTGCTGATGGTCATTTTGCCGGTCATTTTGAAAACGGGAAAACGCCCGGTGATCTTTTCGCGTTTTGCCGGCATGGGCGACATCCTTTGCTCAATTCCGGCGTGCCTCGAACTGAAAAAAATACACTCCGGTGCGACATTCATCTACAACTGCGATGCGAGTTCCGCGTGCGTGCCGGAAATGGGCGGCGTGACGAATTTCATCACCAGCTTCCGTGAAATTGGGCTAATCAGTTTCTGGTATCGCTGGCTGCTTGCAGGATTTTACAGCTTCGGTTCGGACGACGACCAGTTCACGTCCAACCACAAGGAACATTTTTTGCAAAGTTACGCGCGACAAAATGACGTAACCGTGACCGGCGAACATCCGCACTTAAAAATCAAACCGGCATTGGATGAAAAAATTTCCGCGCTTCGCAAACAATGGAAGCTCGAAGGTCGTCCGCTGGTTTTAATCCACCCCGGGCCGAGTTACCCGGTGAAACATTGGTCGCGCGCATCGTGGGCCACGCTCGTGGAAAAAATCAAAACCGCGACCGGCGGCACGGTTGCACAACTCGGCGCGCGGGCAGGCAGCTACGCCGGCGCGGCGGCGGATGATTTCCAGCCCGTGTCCGGCGCAGTCTGCCTGGTGAACGAATTGACGCTGCCGGAAACTATCGCGCTGATCGCGCAGGCGGATCTGTTCGTGGGTATCGACTCCGGCCTACTGCACATCGCGGTCTCGGTGCGAACACCAGCCGTCGGCCTGTGGGGGCCGACTTCGGCGCGGTTTTTGTTCTTGGAAAGCGAGAGCACGTTTTTTGTGACCAGCGGCGTGGGATGTCAGGGCTGCCACCATCGCGTGCCGCGTCTGCACTGGTTCACGAATTGCCCGCATGAAATCAAATGCATGGCCGCGATTTCCGTCGCGGAAGTTTTCCAAGCCTGCCAGCGGGCGCTAGGTGAGAAAGTTCAAACTGCACCAGCGGCCTAAACAGCTGCGCCCCACAAGCGCCAAAGCCGGGCGCGCATTTCGGCGGCGTTAAACTCGGTGCGCGCACATTGCAAAATTTCTGTGCGGAAAAATTCGCGCGGCGCGGGCAGCCGCAGGCTTTCGGACAAAAATTTCTCCAGTTCACCTTGCGTTATCGCGCCGGTAAAACGACCCAGCCGGTTTTCCTGCATGAGTTGCGCGAGGCTGCTCTGCGGATTGCCGAATCCCAGCACGGGCACGCCAGCGGAAAGATAAGTGCCAACCTTGTTCGGAAAGCTGAAGCGGCTGTAGCGCAAATCTTCGCCTTCGGGATCCATCACCACGACACCCCAATCGCAACGCCGCAGCGCCACCACTAGGCCATCGTCGGTAAACATGCCGTGCTCGTGCATCCAGTCCGGCTCAAACCACGCACGCTGGCAGTAATTTCTCCCGCCAAAAAATTCCAACACAATTTTTTTTTGCAACGCGCTTCGCACGGCTTTCAATGCTGCCAGCGCTGATAAAAATCCTTTTTCGGAAATGATCGAACCCACATAGGCAATCCGCACGGTGTGGGGCGACGCTGGCATCGTCGTTGCTTCGAGGGCTTGCAGATGGTGCGGCTCAAAGCCGGAATGGACGAGCAATCCGTCGGCTCGACCCGTATGCGCACGCAACTCGGCCAACATGCCGGGGCAGATGGCATCGAAAGTATTCGACCGCTGCACCAGTTGATGGATTTGGCTGACAAATCGTGCACTGCGGGCTTCGCCCAGCTTGCCCCGCATGTCATTGCTGTCAGGAAAATCCCAGAGCCCCACATGCAGTCGTTGATTCGTCGGCCAATGCACTTTGGCCAGCACCGGCACGCTCCAGCCATAGAGCAGCGCGCCGACCAAATCGGGGTTTTCAGCGGCTATGGTCTGTTCCAGATGCCGGGCGGCGCGCGGCACCCAGACATTCTCCAGCAAGGCGGATTTTAGCCCAGCCAGACGAACATGCGGAACCAGGCGCTCTGGCAAGGGAAATTCATGACAACGCGCCGCGCGTAGGTCGGGCTGCTGATATAGGCCGGTCTGGCGAAACGACCACCAAGACAATTTTTCCGCCGGATAGCCGCGTAACAATTGCCGGAGCAAATCCGCAATCACCAGCGAGTCGGGCCGGAAATCATGGACGAATAAAATTCGGGGCAGTTGACTGGATGTGGTTGGGGCGGCTGAATTCACCGGCCATTGCTTCGCAGAAAACAAGGCGCTTGGCAAAATTTTTATGGCCAGCCGCAGTTGAATCCGCCAGCCTTGCGCGAACGAAATCAAATGAAAATCCTTGTCACCGGCGGCGCGGGATTCATCGGTAGCCATATCGTGGAGCAGCTCCACACGCGTGCCGAGGTGCGCGTGCTGGATAATTTGGCTTCCGGCTTCCGGCATAATCTGGACGGACTGCGCTGTGAATTTATTGCGGGCAGCGTTCTGGATCGCATCGTCGTTCGTCAGGCGATGGCCAATGTGGATTATGTTTTTCATCTGGCCGCGATGGTGAGTGTGCCGGAATCCGTGCAGCAGCCGGAGCGTTGTGCGGAAATCAATACGCGCGGCACGTCGCTGGTTTTGGAGGAAGCCGCACGGGCGGGGGTCAAAAAACTGGCGTTCAGCAGTTCCGCCGCGATTTATGGCAACAGCCCGGTGATGCCGAAAGTGGAAACCATGTCGCCCGAACCGACCAGCCCTTACGGCGCGACGAAGCTTGAGGGCGAGCGGCTTTGCGAACAATTTACCCTTCAAGGTCTTCTGGCCACGGTGGCACTGCGCTACTTCAACGTCTTTGGGCCACGCCAGAATCCGCGCAGCCAGTATGCGGCCGCCGTGCCGGCGTTCATCGAACGTGCCTTACGCAGCGAACCGCTCGTCATCCATGGCGACGGCGAACAGACGCGCGATTTTGTGCCGGTGCAAATGGTGGCCGCCGCGAATATTTTTCTCGCCACGGAATCTGCCGCCACAGGCGTGTTCAATGTGGCTGGGGGAAAAGCTATCACCATCAACCAGCTCGCCCGGCAGATTCAGGACTTGGCCGGTTCCGCTTCGGAATTGCAGCACGGCGTGGAACGGGCGGGTGATGTGAAACATTCCTGCGCGAACATCGGCCGGTTGCGGGCAGCCGGTTTTGTCTGGCCAGACGACTTTGCGACCCGACTGCGGGCAACGGTGGATTTTTTACGGGCGAAATGACGGCTGGATGTTTGGCTACGGAAATTAATCCCGGGTTTTAATGAGGACGCATTGGGTATCCCAAAGTTGGATCAATGGCTCGTCCGTTTCGGCAAGAAATTCATCAAAGGCCTGCTTCACGCCGGGCGCGGTTTTGTTGCCGTAGTCATGCGAGATAATGGCGCCTTTGCGGACAAGCCGAGGATAAAAATACCGCAGCCCGTCGAGGGTGGATCGATAGATGTCCAAATCCAGATGGACAAATTTGAAGCGGCGATCGGCGGGAACATCTTTGGCCGAGTCGGGAAAAAATCCTTGATGGAGGTGGACATTCGGAAAAGCCGCCAGATAGTCAGCCACCTTCTGGCGATTGGTATCGGCAAACTGGCCGACGCTAAAATGAGGATCGGCCTTGGGATCCGTTGCGGGCATGCCGGCGAACGTGTCAAACAGGTGCAAATGATCCGCGCCCTTGGCCGCGCAAAGAATGCGCGCACTCCCGCCATCATAAACGCCGGCCTCGGCATAGGCTCCGGCCAGAGGCTGCAACTGCTGCGCCAGCTTCCAAAGATTGTAACGCTCGCGGGGAAACTGGGTGCAGCGGCCATCGAGGAGCAATTGGGCGTGGAGTTTCCAGAATTTTTCATCTTGAGTTGCTGTGCACAGATTAGGAATTCGGATGAGCCGAAAATAAAGCGCAGGGAACTCCTTTAAGAGCATCCGCAAAAAAACAGTCTTGGCAGTCATGTGGTTAGAATAAGGTTGGGGGGATAGGTTGTTGGCAGCGATGACCCGAAGCATAGAAATTAATTTTTGAACGTCAAGAAAGCCATCTAGCAATCGAGGTCGAGCAATGAAGCTTGCCAGTTGTAAAATGGCCGCCTAATTTCACACCACCTACGAGATGGAAGAACGATGGAAATTGAAGGTCAATTAAACGCCGACGAACGGCGCTTGATAAGCAAAGTCTTAACCGGTGCCGCTAAAAAACCAGCCGTCTGTGGTTTTATTCTGCGGTTGTTGCCACGCAAATTTTCCCGCCGGCTTTCAGACGGCGAAGAAACCCCAACATGAGCCAGCCAGCCATATCAGCGGGAAAATATGAATTCTCCCTCCGCGAAAAAGTTTCCGGGGCGCTGGCAGATCTAAAAATCAGGATTTTCCCCCGCCGCGTCTTGGTTGCAGGGCCGTATGTGGGTGAATTTGGACACGAACTGATGGACTGGCAGCCTTGGGTGCGTGCCCAAGTGCCGCGCTACGAGCAAGTCCATGTCATCACCTATCCCGGACGCGACTGCCTTTATCCCGGCTGCCAAGTCCATCACCACGAGGTCAGACTGGAAACCGCCGGCTACAAACATGGAAAATTTTCACCCGCACAGCTCGCGGCAATGGCACATCAAAAGGCCTCCGCACTCGGCCTGAAAGATTATGACTTGATGACCGCGCTGAACGTTTGCACCAGCCTCCATCAACGTTATTTCCTTCCGGCCAAATACGAACTGCTCGGCAACCCGCCCAGCGCTGACGCCATGCAAGACGTCGCTTTCCATTTTCGGCAGGTAAAAAAAGAGGGCCCAGATCAAACCCGGAATTATCCGTTGGAACTCTGTGACCGCGTGACGGAATACTGCCGCGCCCAAAATCTGAAATTTTTCTGCATCGGCCATCCACGTTATGCCTACTGCCCACCCGGCGTGGAAGACCGGCGCTCAGAAGACCTAGCAATGAGTGTCGCCGCCATCCGCTCCGCGCGCCTGCTGGCGGGCGAATTGAGCGGGCCGATGCACCTCGCGCAGTTATCCGGCACGGCCATTTTAATCTGGGCGCCCGGCCAATGGCGGCTGGACAATTGCGAACGCTGGAATGTTTTCAAGGTGCCGACCTACATCGTGACCAACGAAGTGCGCCACCCGGAGCCGGAAGAAGTCAGCCAAAAAATCGTCGCCGCGCTCGCCGATTTACGGCGGCGAACGGAAAAATTTTCCCGCCCGGCCAGCGCGCCGCCACGCTAAATTCCGGGGGCTTCTTATCTGTTTGACTTGTGTTAGTCGCGTCTCTAGGTTGGCCGACCAAGACAATCAGACTGTAGTTTTCACCATGAAAAACCCGGTCAATCCAGAAATCCGGCAGCATTCGCGGCTCCGCCAGCTTTCGGCGGCGCAGTTGCAGGAATATTATTCGGGTCGCAAACTTTGGGGTGACGACTTCACGCTGGAGGAAATTCGCGAGTGGTATCAGATGGAGGAGAATGCCTGCTTTGAAATCTACAAGAATCGCGGGCAAATTGCGCAAGACACCATGCCCAACAATGATTGTCTCCATTGGAAGCATGGCTACCAGCCCGCGCTGGCAGGCCGTGGCACGCTCGGCCGGGTGCTGGGTCTGGGCAGCGGGAATGGGGAGGAATTTCGCCCCGTGCGAAAGTTCATCGAGCACCTTTACATCGTCGAATCCGCCGAGGGCTATTTTCACAACGACGCGACTACGACCTATGCCAAGGCGCAGGTGGACGGCACGCTTTTGTTTGTGGATGATTTTTTTTACACGGCAGTCAACATCGCCGTGCTGCACCACATTCCCAACCTCTCGCATGTCGCCCGTGAACTCTACCGCGTGCTCAAGCCCGGCGGCATCGTTCTGGTCAAGGAACCCAGCACCACGCTGGGTCCCTGGCCGCTCCCGCGTAAGGCCGGTCTGGCCCCGTGCGAACGCGGATTTCCTCGTGAACTCCTCGAAAAAATCCTGTTGCAAACCGGATTCGAAATTGTGCGGCGAGCCTATTTTGAATTTCCACCCTTGCGCCACCTCCGCGACCGCGGCGGGATAGACACCTATAATTCCCCGTTCTGGATCGGGCTGGATAGCCTGTGCTGTCGGCTGACGGAATGGAACTACCGCTACCACCGCACCAACTTTTTTCAAAAACTGGCACCGTCGTATGTGTTCCTCGTCCTCCGTAAACCGCTGAAAAAAACACCCTGACACGTCCTCGCACCACCTGCAGATTGCCGCCGAAATTTTCATGCGCATCGTCATCCTGACCACCGACAACCGCGAGCCGCATAAGGATTATGCCAATCCCACGCCGCACTTCGGCACCGCGCCCACCGCGCTGCTGATTGGGCTGGCGATGATTCCGGAAATTGAAGTTCACGTCGTCTCCTGCATCCGCCAGCCGGTGAAATCGCCGGAGAAAATCGCGCCCAACATCTTTTTCCACAGCGTGGTTGTCCCTCAAATCGGTTGGATGAAAACTTTGTTCCAAGGTTGCATTCGCGCCACGCGGGAAAAAATCCGGGAAATCCAGCCGGACATCGTTCACGGACAAGGCACGGAGGCGGACTGCGCCATGAGCGCGGTTTTCAGCGGCTTTCCCAACGTGCTCACACTGCACGGCAACATGCGCGCCGTCGCCCGCGCGAACCGCTATCCAGCCTTTTCCTATAACTGGCTGGCGGCTCGGCTGGAAGCGTTCGTGCTGCCGCGCACGCGCGGCGTCGTGTGCATCACCAGTTACACCCAGCGGGCTGTGGCGGCGCTCGCCAAAAAAACCTGGATTGTTCCCAATGCGGTAGACCCGACCTTTTTTGACGTGCAGTCGGCATCCAGCTCGACCGCGCCGCCAGCCGGATTATGCGTCGGCACGGTGGTGAAACATAAAAACCAAAATGATTTCATCCGGGCGCTGAATCCGCTAGCGGCGGAACAGTCTTTCCGAATTTTATTTGCCAGCGAGCCGTCAAAGGACGCCTACGGTGCGGAATTTTATCAGTTGGTGCGCGAGAGAAGCTGGTGTCAACACATCGGTTTTCTCAACCGTGAACAGTTGAAGGCACAACTGGCGACGGCGGCGTTTCTCGCGCTGCCGACGCGCGAAGATAATTGTCCCATGGTGGTGCTGGAAGCCATGGCCGCCGGTGTGCCGGTGCTGGCCTCAAACATCGGTGGCGTGCCCGATCTCATCCAGCACGAGGTGAACGGTCTGCTCTGCGACCCGGAAAAACCGGAAACTTTTCGGACGTCGGTGGCGCGTTTTTTAGCGGATCGTGATTTTGCAAAACGCGTCGCGGCCGAGGCCAAAGCGCAGGCGCAACGCCGGTTTCATCCGCTGGTTATCGCGCAAAAGCATTTGGAGATTTACCGGGAAGTCATCAATGGAAAGTCGCAGAGCTAAAGCGTTTTTTGTTTCCGCATTAACGCAAATGCGTCAAAGAAATGCTGGCCGAGTTGGTCCAGATGGTAAAACCCTGAAACCGGGCAGCCACGCGGTAATTATTTTCGGCAATTATTTTCCTGCCCACATCATCAATGTCGTGGGCGTCTGGCCGGCTTAAGACGATGACCGCTGGTGGCGGGAGCTTTAGCAGGTTTAGTGGCGAGACCCAGGCGGCAAATACTTTTCCAGATTCCGGGTAATCATAAGAAACGCCCAGCCCATAGTAGCTGGCGGAATAATAACCCGCCAACCACCAGACATCCCAACCTTTCGCCAATGCGGTTTTTGCAAATGCTGCGGCGTCCCGATAATTTTCCTTTCGCAGCGCCGGGGAAAAACGGAAGTTCAGCGCCGACCACAACAGCAGCGCCACAATCAAGAGCAGTATCGCGCGCAGCCATTTCCGGGAATTCATCCACAGCCCAGCCCCCGCCAAGCCAAGCAGTGCAACGTAAAACGGAAACACCGGCGCATAATGCCGCGCCCAAAACGCCTTTTGCAGCAGCAAACTTTCGGCGATAAATGCCGTCGCTGTCAGTAGCGGAACGCCCGCGATTCCTAAAATCATCGCGCGCCGCCCCGCACGCCATTGGCGGCGCAGCCCGCTACATAGGACGAATAACAGCAAAATTCCGAGCAGCAGTGGCAGGATTAGTTGCGGAGTGCGGACGAGCAATTCATGAAACAGATTTGGCGAGCGGGCGAGCGAACGGATTTCAAGCGGTGACAACCCCAGCCCGCCCATTCCCATGAGTTCATAAAACACGTAGAGGACAAATTTCAAATCCACCTGCCACATCTGCGAACTTTTTACACCCCGGAGCAGCGTGGTGATGTAATAGATTGCCAGCGGCGCACAGGCCAACAGACCGCAGCCCAAAATCTTTAGCGCTCTCCATTCCAATCGCCAGCCTTGTCGCCAAGCCAGCAGCCCACCGGTAAAAACCACCATGGCCACGGGCAATGGCGCCAACAAGGTTGCTGCAAAAAGAAAAAAACTTACGGCAGCTAGTTGCCAAGCCCATCGCGTTCCAGACCCTCGCTGGAAATTAAATTCCACGAGCGCCGCCAATAGCCACGCACCGCCAGCCAGCAGCAGCGCGTAAGGTCGGGCTTCATTTAGGTAGAACCAGAAATAAGGTTGAATCGCCAGTAGCACCGGCAGCCACGGCATTTGCAAACGCCGCCCTGCCCGACTCAATGCCACTAGCGCCAGCACCCCCCAGACGAGGTTAAGGGCCCGCAATTGCCATTCCTGCGTGCCAAAGACTTTTCCGCCGACCCAGGCCGACAACATTGCCAGCGGCATCTGGCAATCCGCCAGACGGTCGTGCACCAGCCATTGCCGCCAAGCTGAAAAATCCGGCTGCTGCGCATACACGGCCGTATCACCTTCATCAAGCCAGAGGCTGTCGTTGCTCACGGTCAGCGGTAAAATGAGCAGCGACAATAGCAGCCAGAAGCGGGGCGAGTTGGCGAATTTCATTCGACGTTCTCAACGTTTCTTGTAGTCGCCGCGGCTGAAATATTTTTCCAGCCAGACGTAGGCGCAGATGAAAAGATAGCGGCTGCCCATCTCTTTAATTTTTAATTTGGCTTCGCCAAAGCGGCGATTGCGCCAAGTAATCGGCAAGATGGTCCACGAATAACCGCGCACAATGGCCTTGAGCGGAATTTCTACCGTGAGATTAAAATGCGGCGCAATCAGCGGCTCGCACCCTTCAATGACCGAACGGCGATAAGCCTTGAACGCGTTCGTGGTATCGTTTAACGGAATCTGAAAAATCACCCGGATAAAAAAATTTGCTAGGCGATTTACGAACAGCTTCACCTTTGGATAATCAATCGTGCCGCCGCCTTTCACGAAGCGGCTGCCGAACACGCAATCCCAGCCTTCGTTTAGCAGTTGCCAATACCGCACCGCATCGCGCGCATCGTCAGACTCGTCGGCCATCATGATGACCACCGCATCACCGGTGCAGTGTTGCAAACCGAACGTGATGGCGCGGCCAAAGCCGTGTTCGCCGGTGTTTTGAATCGGATTCAGCGTCGGAATTTTAGTCTTTAGTTTTTGTAAAACCTCCCACGTTTTGTCGCTGCTGCCGTCGTCCACGACGACGATTTCGTGCGGCACGTTATTCAGGGAAAATTCCAGATGCAAATGTTCAATCGTCGCCGGCAGCGACTCTTCTTCATCGCGCGCGGGGATGATGACGGAATATAATTTCAGCGGTGCTGCATTCGGATTGGGCGCGTTTTGCGGCATCAGGAATTGGAAATGTCCAGCCAATTTGGATTTTGTTCCGCGTGTTTGGCGATTTCATCCAACACCTGCGGCAATAAAATTTTCGGCGACCAGTTCCACGTTTTTTCTGCGAGCGTGGAATCCAAAACCATCCACGGGATGTCGAACGGGCGCGGTGTGGCCTCGCTCGCCACGGGATGCTTGCCGAAACGCGCGTCGCACCAGTCCGTGAGTTGCGCGAGCGACATGGAGTTTTTTGCGCCGCCGCTGAAATTAGCGATGCGTGGTTTACCATTGTCAGCATTGCTCATTTGCGCGAGCAGCACCGGCACAAGGTCGCGCGGATGCAGACAGTCGCGCACTTGATGACCGCCACCGTCGAAGCCAATGTATTTCAGCGGGCGCTTACGGAGATGTGAATTCAGCCAGAACGAAAAAATCCCTTGGTCAGCTTTCCCAAATTGCCCCGCGCCCGCCAGCACACCGCAGCGGTTAATCCAGACGGGAAAATTAAACGTCGCGCCGTATTCAAGCGCAACCACCTCACTCGCGAGCTTGCTGGAGCCGTAAAGTGAAATGGGCGGCGTGGTGGAAAATTTCTCGCTGACGCCCTCCGCCGAAATTCCTTCCGGCAGTTTTTCATTCTGCTTCGGTCGGAATGTCTTTTGATGAACTTCCATCGGCAGCCCAGCAAGCGGCGGAACAGAATAGACGCGGCTGGTGCTCAACAAAATCAAACCGGCGCGATGGGTCTTGCAGTATTCGAGAATGTTGATTGTGCCCCACAAATTATGTTCGAGCAGTTGCCGCGAGCTGGTCTTGCCGTCCATGCCCGCGAGCACGCTGGGATTCGCAGCAGCATCAATTACGAAATCAACGGCGGGCAAAGTTTCAAAATCCGTCGCGCTGCGGACGTCCGCGTGGAAAACTTTAACGCCGAGCGCGGCAAGCTCAGGGCGGTTGAGTTCGCTGCCGGGGCGAATGAAATTATCCACGCCGAAAATCTGCAAGCCGGGCGTGGATTCCAGCAGCGTGCGCGTGAGCGTGCTGCCCACGAAGCCGCAGCTGCCGGTGATTAAAATTTTCATAGCGTCTACCCACAGTGAACATGGATTTCTCCAGGATTCAAAGCCCCAAAATCTCGATTTTGCCGGATGCAGACAGACAAATGACACGGCCGTCGCGAAAGCGGAGCCCGCCAACTCTAATTTTTCAGGAGCAATTATTCGACAAATTGCGGGTGCTATTTATACTTGATTCAACTGGGTGTAATTGAGGCCGATAATCATGAGCATAACTCCGAATTCTACTGAACCTAGTATCAACGTCCGCCAATTGTTTGCCGTTTTCAGCTTCAGCCGCGCGTTTGACGCTGCCCGTCGCACATTTGTTTGGCGATCACTGTTTCTGGAATTGGTGATGGCGGTGTCAATGTGTGCGGCTTTCTATTTTTTGATGCGGGGATCTCCCATGGCGCTGGTCAGAGGGGGCGACACTTTGAATTACTGGGTCTTCAGTTCTTGCTCGCTGGCTAATTTTCATTTTGACGACATGTCTCCGGTTTGGGGCGGGCGGTTTTTGGGGATGTTTTTTTCCGGTTTCTGGTTGGACTTGTGGGATCCGAGTCACACGCTTAAGCAATACAGCAGTATTTTCGCGCTTTACCACACCTGCTGGTTGTTTTTGCTTTTTCTGGCGGTGACTTTATCGCTGCGACACGCGCTTTTGATTAATTTGGGGATTTTCGCCGGCATGATTTATTATTTTTCGCCCGCCGCCGGTTATTATTTTTATCCATGGGATATTCCGGCGACGTTATTTTTCACTTTGGGCATCATTTTTTTTGAGCAAAAACAACCGGTAATGATGGCTTTGGCCATCCTTATCGGCTGCCTGTTTAAGGAAACTGTTTTGGTCTGCGCCTTGTTGTTACTGTTTTATGACCGCTGGAATTTTGGTCGGCGGCTATTGATGTTTATCGCGCTGGTGGCCAGCTACGCGATTTGTAAAAAAATGTTTCTCGCCCAATGGTCGGTGACTACGGCCGCCTTTTCTATGAACAATTCGGCCAGCCTGACTGATTTGTTGTCGCCGGCGATACTGAAAGAGAACTTGGACTTCATATTCGTTCCCAAGCTGAATAACGTCTTTTTTGTGAATGCAGGAACGCTCGTGGCAGCGGCGGTTTTGTGTTGGGGCAAGGCGCAACGGCCTTACTTGTTGGTGATTCTGGCCTTCAGTGCCGCGCTTTTATATTATGGATCCTATCGGGAGTTTCGGGTTTTCATGCAGGTGCTCCCGCCATGCCTGATACTTCTGACCCATCGCTGGCGGATTTATGAGCGTGAAGAAGAAATGGCATTCGGAGACGATACCGAGATTAAAGGGCGGGCAGTGCAAGAATCCGCAACTGATTTGTCAGGGCATCCATGGAGCGTCCGCCCGTCCGTTGTCGGTCTGGGTCTATTTGCGATGGGTGTTGTTGTCATGACCCTCTGTTTTTTTTCCAGCCAGATTTACTCAATCGGCAAGCTCGCTACCCCAGAGCAAGAAGTTAAGATGTTGCGCGTTTTGACTGCCCAAGCAGAAAACGGCGTGGTGCAGGCGCAATTTCAATTGGCCAAGCGCTATTTGCATGGCCGAGAGGGAGTGCCGACCGATCCCCAAAAAGCGTTTTATTGGTATGAACGGGCTGCTACGAATACTTGGATTACTGCGCCGGAGATTATTTTTTTCCCAAGAATCGTTAGGTAAAATGTATCAGGCTGGCCAGGGCGTCGCGCCCGATAAAACAAAGGCCTACACTTGGCTTGGCATCGCGGCGCTGAACGGGTCTATAACGGCCCAAGCCGCCATCAAGAATTGGCTACCAGTCCTCACCCCGTCAGAACATAAAATCGCCGACGAGGAAATCCAACAATATAAAACCCGAGTTTTCTGGAACAAAGCCGATACAAACAGTCCGCCAAATTGACATTGTTCTCCGGCATCAGGGAATCAAACTGTCGGGGCGGAGCGAATTCTCGTAGCGCGCGTGGCAACGTGCTGCCCACGAAACCACATATGTCGGTAATGAGAATTTTCATGCAGTTAACTGGCGATAACTGCGGCGTGAATCTGTTCCAAGATGGCTTTCAGGTCGAACCGGTATTTCCAATTCGGATAATGCTTCTGAAATTTCCGCACGTCGCTGACATACCAGATGTGGTCGCCGATGCGGTTGTCCTCGACGTAAGTGTAATCCAGTTTTTTACCGCTGATGGCTTCGCACATTCCAATTGCTTCGAGCATTGAGCAGTTTGAATAGCGGCTGCCGCCCATGTTATAGACTTCGCCGGAACGCGGCTTGAGCGTGAATTGCCAGAACGCCTCGACGAGATCGTGGCTGTGGATGTTGTCACGCACCTGCTTGCCCTTGTAGCCGAACACGCGATACGGCCGGTCGGTCGCGGTGCATTTCATCAGGTAGGCGAGAAAGCCGTGTAACTCTGTGCCGGCGTGCGCTGGGCCGGTGAGACAACCGCCGCGAAAAATCGCTGTCTTCATACCGAAGTAGCGACCGTATTCCTGCACCAAAATGTCCGCCGCAACTTTGCTCGCGCCGAAGAGCGAATGCTTGGTCTGGTCAATGGACATCGTTTCGTCAATGCCCGTGTGGTAGATGTGCGACGAATCAATTTCCCAGCGCAATTCCAATTCACGCAACGGCAATAGATTCGGCGTGTCGCCGTAAACTTTGTTCGTGCTGGTGAAAATGAAAACAGCTTCGGGACAATGTTGCCGCGTGGCTTCGAGCAAATTCAAAGTGCCGACGGCGTTCACGCCAAAATCCGTGTGCGGTTCGCGCGCGGCCCAGTCGTGCGACGGTTGCGCGGCGGTGTGGACGACGACTTTGACGGACGCGCCGAGCTTGGCGAAGAGCGCGTTGACCGCGTCGTTGTCGCGAATGTCCACGTTTTCGTGCCGGTAATTTTTCAGCGACTTCTCCAGCTTCGTCCGCGTCAGCGCAGTCGAGGCTTCCGCGCCAAAAAATTTTGCCCGCATGTCATTGTCCATGCCCACGATTTCAAAACCTTCCGCGTGGTAGCGTTTGCAGGTCTCGGAGCCGATCAACCCGGCGGAACCAGTGACAAGGGCGACACTCATAATTTTTGTATGAAAATAAGAATGCCTTTGCCGTATTCGAGCAGCAAGCGGGAAAGCTGAACTGGAAAATCAACAGCCAATGGAAAGATGACGTTGCGCGAAGCCGACGACACGCGGCCAGACTTCTGCGACGGATACTTTGCGCAGGCAGAAAGGTTCGGCAAACCGGCAGTAATCCGAGCAGGGTTTGTAGGGGCACGCCTTGCCCTCGAAAATTTCCGAAGCGGGATGTAGCGGCGCAAACCACTCATGGAGCTGCGGGCCGAACAACGTGAAGGTCGGCAGGCCGCACGCGGCCGCGAGGTGACCAGGGCCAGAGTCGTTCCCGATGAACACGCCGCCCTGATCCAGCCAGCGGAATAATTCCGTGACATCGCGCGGGCAGATGGCCTGCTCGCCCCGGACTTGCCACCAGTTCAACTGGTCGGCGTCGCAGGCGATTTGCACGGTGTAGTTGCTTTGGCGCAAGCGCGTGACCAGTTCGGAAAAATTTTCCAGCGGCCAGACGCGCAGAGGCAGACGCGCGCCGGTGTGGATGAGCACGCGCGGCGGCAAGGCATTGGTAGTGGCAAAAATTTTATCGCGTGGCGGCACGGCCAAATCCAGCGCAGCCCCCGCAATGCGCCAGGATTCGTAACGGTGAGCCAAGGGTTCGGGGCGGACTAGTTCGTGCGTGAGGTAGCGACGGCTTTTTAGGCGAGAGAAGCCAAGTCGTTCCCGGGCGCCGGATAATTTCAAAGCCAGATGATCGCGAGGATCCCAGCGGGCGGAAACGCCGCAGTCAAATTGCTGTGCCAATAATTTTTTCCGGAGCAGCGATAACTCCCGCCAGGGCCAGTGCCAAAACTGGTATTTGTCGCGAAAGGCGGTCCACGGAGCGATGAAGGGAATGACTTCGATTGTCGGCCACAGGCGGGGACGCAATTCCTCGGCGAAGGGCTTGGCGAGGAGGGTAACGGAATATTTTTCTGCGGCCGCTTGTAAAAACGGCGTGGCAATGACGAGATCACCCAGACCCCAAAGTTCGAGAACTAGCAACCGTGGTTTCACTCGGGTTTAAGCGGGTTGCGGAGATATGGCCACCCCAGACTTGAGGGGCTTGATGGTCGGATTGAAAACTGGTTTGGCCGGACGTCTGGCGAGCCCGCCATTCATGGCGAGGCTGAAACCGACCGTTTTGGCAATATTCCCGATGTCGCCAGCGAAACTGCCGAAGACGAGGAAAAAGAAAATCACAGTGACTATCATGCTAGCGAGGTTGAAGACGTTAAAAGCAATCAAATCTGGATCGCCATATTTGTAGTTCTGATACAGCACATACAAGGCGGCTCCCATCAACCAGATTACCCCAATGCCGCCCCAGACGCCAAAGCCCATAAGGGTGCTCAACGGACCGCTGTGATAATCATTGGAAAGCGCCAGCGGATTGTTGGCTTCGTCGATTTGGTGCCCGGCAAAAGTGCCTTGCCCCATCATGTCAAAATCGTCCTTGTTGATGGTGAACCCTTTTCCCAATAAAAGATGACTTGGAACCATTGGCCAGGTGGCGCGCCAGATGGCAAAGCGCCACTCCGAGCTCCCTTGTGCATCTATAATCACTTCCGGCTTCCAATCAAATGGTAGAAACGACATGGAACGCTGTAAGGTATAGGGCATTTTGTCCGAAAAACAGGCCATCAAAGTGAAAGCTAGCACACTAGCCATTAACACCACCGGTAAAAGGCGGGTGCGATGCATGCGTTCGAGAAAAAACATCAGCAAAATAGTTAATACGGTTCCCGAGAATGAGGATCGAAAGCCGCCCAGCATACTCAAGCCAAATGAGGCGAGAAAAATCAGGGAACGCCAAGGCTTCGAAAAATCAAAAATACCTCGGAGGCCATAACGAACCAGCATGAACACCGCAATCGTTCCCACGGCAAACGAAAAGGACACCAGACGCGTCTGGCCAATGACGATTTCTTCCGGACTGACAACGAGGGGAGGGAACAAGAGGTTGACATAATTTAAAGGGCTGGGCAGGACGGGGAAAAGCTGACTGATGATGCCCGTCAGCCCCGGCAAAAAAGCGAGGCCGATGTAAAGTTTCCTTTGACTGGAAGGAATCGCCCGACTGGCAACGGCAAAAAATGTGGCGATACCGATGAAAACCTCGGCATATTTTTTACCGCCCCCGGTGTCTGACCCAAATGAGTGGAAACCGATGCCACCATTGAGCTCGGCGGTCATAAAGATTACCGCCGCGAGAAACACCAACGGGGCGATAACGATTCGAACTGGAGTAAAAGGTTTTTGTCCCTTCAAGATTTGCTCACTGACGATAATCCCCACTGCCAGCAATACCACGGCCTGCGACATCAGTGGCCGCCCAGGCAGAAAAAACATGATGGCAGGACAAGCCAAGCCAAATATTAAAAGCGGGTAATACCACTTGATTAAAATCGGCGAAATCAGAACGAAAGCGATAATCCCCAGAAAACCAATCGTCCCGTAATCCAGCGGATTCGTCAACACATAGCCAATGATGACAGCCAACGGAATGCAGATCGCATAAGTGATCAGCATTCGCATCGCGGCGGTTGGGTTAGTCATGGTTTCAACTCGTATTTCTTCGGAGATTAAACCTTCTCCGACGCATTTCAATTTTCAAATGTCATCCACCGGAAATTCGCGGTGAAAAATAAAACCAGTCCATACTGGCCGCACGCCATTCTTGCAGCAGCACTTTGCGCTCGGCCAAAGAGAACGGTTTCAGTTCTGGATAATCATAAGTCTGTGCCTTGCGGATATCATCCACGGAAACCATAACTTCCAATTGGTGTGTTGGCTGAAAGACCGACCGCAGCCGTGCGGAAATCTCGATGTCCACCATGTCATGCACTTCGATCAGCACGTCGTGCACTGCCAATGCCCGCACAGTTTCCGGCGTAAACAGATGTTTCTCGTAGCCTTCGCAGTCACTCAAGACCAGCGCCCGACGGGTAAGCGGCAGCGATGCCAGCGTCTTTGCATCGCAAAAAGCACCGGTCACCAAACGGTTGTTCACGCCATTTTCTTCCGCCATGCGCCGACACAATCGCACCGCCTCCGGGTTAGTATCGCAGGCAAAGATCTTTGCGTCCGGAAACATCCGCGCCAAACCCACGGCATAGAATCCTTCGGCACAGCCGATGTCCACAATCTCGGAATAATTCCGCTCCTTCAGTCGCTCCAAGAGCGGATGCAATTCACGCTCGTAGGAGCCGAGCAGCTTGGGCACAAGCACGCTGCCCACGGATTTTTCGCCCGGATATTTCATGCCGCGAAACGGACCGTGGCGCACCGTCATATCTGGGGAAAACTGTTTCAGGGCGGCACTCAAATCTACCTGCGGCGGTCGCGGCGCATTATCGTTGCGGAAATGCTCGCGTTCAAGAAAACGGGTCAGCTTCAGCAGGGAGGCTTCCAGCGTGCGCCAGATTTTTTCCTGACGCGCCGCGCGGGCGAGAAGTTTTTTGACGGGATTGGTCATGAGGATTTGGCGTTGGCCGACAATCGTTTTCGCTGCAATCGCGCCTCACGTCGTTCCATCCAACCGGCGAGCGGACGGATTTTCAGCAAAACGTGCTTCAGGTTCTTCCGGAAACGCCGCCAATAAAAATTCAACCGGTAAGCAACCCGTTCCCCGCCACTCATCCCCAACAAGCGGAAACGTAAAAAAATTTCCGACCGGAACATCGTCGGCCATTCGCAGCCCGCCCAGTGAATAAACGGCATCGTCCGGCCTACGGAATCCAGATACCGATCCTGCCCGGCATCGTAATGGAAATTCACCCGCGCCCAAGGTTTGTTCGTCGTGCCGGGCAATAGTTCGGCGGCAGACTGTTTGCGCCGCTGGGAAATATCGATCAGATAATTGAAGAATGGCTGTTCGCCCCAAATGGAAAAATGGTCGCGGATTTTTTCACCCGATTCGACGGACGCCATAATTTCCTCCTCGTTAAAACATCCGCGCCGGGCGATGAAAGCTCCTGAATTGAAGCCGGCAGAACCGTATTTCGCCACCATTTGATGGGCAAATTCCGGTGTGTAAACCATGGTCATGTCGGTGTCAAAATAGACGAAATCTGCCACCGTTTTTTCAAAGGCGTCGAAGAAGGGCTGGAGCGGCTGCGTGACCACAATGTCCGAATCCAAAAATAGGAAGGTATCGTATTCGCCAAAAAAACAGCAAAGCTTGCGAAAGGTTCCACCGGGCAGACGCTGGCCAGCGACCCGATGAGCAATGGCATCAAAGCGCGCGCAATCCAGCTCTCCCATCACGCTGAAATGAAACTGTGCCTGAAGCGTTTTGAGTCGAGTTATGGAGGCATCATAAGGAATGACCGTCAGCGGCAGTGTGGGGTTGTATTTCCGCAAACTGCGGACAAAGGCCTCAAACCATTCGCCCGCAGCGTCGTTAGCGAGGCAATAGACCCCGGTTTTGCCGTTCGTCGACGCGCAGCGTTCAATGAGGTCGGTCAGGCTCATGTCTTCAGTCGAACGGCTTCAATCTCTTTTGCCAGCTCTAATCCTTTTTTGATGCCGCGACGATACGCTGCGTGCAAATGCTGCCGTTCCCAAGGTTGCCGGTGAACCAGCCAGCTCAATTGCCAAACGAGTTCGTGGAACAAATTATCTTTTGCCAGATGGCGGTAAGGCAGGCCGCGCATGGCGCGATACGCCAGTTGCGACGCAGCATCGCCTTCCATGTGGCGGACAAAATAATCCAGCGTCAAGCGCGCGGCGGGAATGAGGTGGGTGAGTTTGAGTTTGGTGGAACGACCCGTGCCGAGTCCGATGTCAATCGCGCACTGGCATAAATCCATGTCGCCATAGCCGCCCAGTCCTTTGCCCGAACGATCCAGTGCGCTGCTGATTTTATTTTGGCCGCACCATTCCACATAGCGGCGCGCCACCGCCCGGCGGACACACATGCCCGCACCGACGGGAAACGTGGCAAAGTTGTCCCGCAAATTGCTCCACACATCTTCCTTCACTTCAAAGACGGTCAAACGCCAGAGCTGATCGCCGATCCAGTCCGGCACGGGCGCTTCATATTCAGCGACACAACTGCCGCCCCAAACGCCCACAAACGGCCATTGTGCACCGACCGCCAGCGCCTGTTCGAGATAATCGGGGGCAAGCACATTGTCGTCATCTACAAACACCAAAATTTCCGCCGTTGATTCCATAATGCCGCGCCGTCGGGCTGGAGTGAGGCCCAATGCTTCCTCGCGGACATGGCGGGCGAGCGGATGCCAGACAACCTCGAACATTTGCGCGACGGGGGGGGTTGAGCCGTTGTCCACCACCAGCAATTCCCAATCACTCTTGGGCAAAGTTTGTTTCCGCAATGCTTCCAAGGTGCGCTGAAGAGATTCTCCGCGCGGGTTGTGCGTGCAGATGATGACCGAAAGCTTTTGCATTATTTTTTGGCGACCGCAGCTATGACAACGTAAAAAACGGGGTTGTAGGCGGCGACATCCACCCGGACAACGCGATCTTGAGGAAACCAGTTGTCTAAAAGCCGGTGCAGCCGGCTAAAGATCCGGCTGTAAGAAAATCGGAATGCCTTGAAGCATATTCTTTTGAACCGATTTTCCGGAGCGCGGCAATCAAAAAGAGTTCTTGTAAAAAACAAAACGGCCGCACGGACACCGCAAGTTAATTTGAATAGGGACGGCGGCGGGAAGCCGGCGGCAGTCAGATCTCGCTTGATGCCTTCATCTGTCCACCGTTGAAAATCATAAGGGCTGCCGTGTTCCTCCCAGATGCCATGAGTGGTAAGAATCAGCCGGCCGCCGGGCTTGAGTAAGCGAAAACATTCTTTGAAATAAACACTAGGATTGCGGACATGCTCGGCAACCTGCGTGGAAATAATGACATCAAACGAAGCATCCGCTTCTGGAACCGTCGAATCAGGCCGGATAACATAATGCAGCCGAGGTGACGGCGCGATGTCGGCACTCCGGTAATCGGCCTTGGAAAAATATTTTTTGTAGGGAGCAGACCCGGCTCCATAATCCAGCAAGACATAAGACGGCAAAGCCTGTAATTCCGCCGCCTGTTTTTTAATAAATTCGTTCAAGTCGGCATAATGAAGATAAGCGGCATTCGCAAATTGAGGCTCGATGTGCTCTGAAACTATTTGCGGATTTTCCCATGTGGCGTCAACGCCAACAGAGTTGCTTGGATCGCTCATATGACGAAAATATTATTTGATCGGAAGACATGAATATAAAGTTTCGCAACCTGAAGCTAGCAAAACTCGCCAGATAACTAGCTCGCTCCCGCCGAACTGTCGGCGTGGATGCGATACTCTATCCGCTTCCGCCGGTAGATGAAAATACTCGGAACAAAAACCGCCCAAAGCGCCAGCGCATAGCCCATGGCCTCGCCACTCACTCCGCCTGCCCAGGTCAAAGGCAGCATAAAGGCGACGCTCAACACTGCATTCAGGACCGACATCCACATGAACGGCTCCCGCTTGTGCGCCCGCAGTTCCATGGCCATCGCCCCAATCAAAACTTGGGTGACGAGTGCCCCGCCCAGCCATGCATTGACTTCAAAGGAAGCCAAGCGCGCCGGAATTTTTGGCAGCAGCAGCCCGATAAAAGGAATGGCCGCCAGAAATGCCGCGTAGCCCAGCAGGTAAAATACAAACATCTGAATTGTGCTCCGTCGCCAGAGCGCGTCCAGTTCCGTCCACGCCCGGCGCGCGACCAGCATGCCAAACTGCGGTCCTTTGGTATTGATCCATTGCAGCGAGATATTGGCAATCATGCGAACCAGTTGCAGACTCATACCCAGCCGCCCAGCCGCCACCGGCCCGCAAAAATAAAACGCAATCGGATTGATGATGTCGAAGACGAAGTAACCGGACATCCAACTCACGGCAATGCGCCATTGGAACGGCCAGATTTCATGACGCCACGACACCTCGCCATGTTGCGGAATTTCCAGAAACTGGCCGAAAAAAAACCGCCAACGCCAGAGCAAATAGGCCGTATTTAAGAGTAAACTGAATGCCGCGCCGATAGCGGACGCATATATCCCCGCGCCGCAAATCAACGCCAGCGCGTTGGCTCCAAACGTGGCCAGCGCCGCCCAGAAATTGAATTTGGCCACCACAGCCACCTGATTGCAGCCCTGCAGTAATGACCAAGCGGGATTGATGGCCAGCGAACCAGCGGCGGTAACGGCAATGACCCACCACGCGCCTTGCCAAGCGACTCCATGTTGGCCGGAATTGGCAAAAAAAATGTGGCCTCCAATGCCGATGGCCGCCAGAAAAATACCGGCCGCGATGGCGTAATAGCGAAACGCCAGCCGCCCCAGTGAAATCAACCGCGACTGCGCCACGCGGTCGCCCACCAGCGTTCCAGCCGGCGAGAAATGGAGCTTGGCGTATTCATGGGAGGCGAACTGGAGAATGTTCTGCGAGAATCCCATTTCCAAAAAAACCTGCATGGCCACCACGCCTGAAAAGGCGTAAAAATAACCTTGGATTTCCGGCGTGAGATAACGCAACACCAGCGCCATGGTGATGGGGCCGGTGAACAGCCGCGTGACCTGCGCGGCGTTGGAAAAAAACACCGCGCGGTCCACGCCCGCCCAGCGGCGAAATCGGTGCAGGTGGTGCAGCATTAAAAATTAAATCTGAAATTTGCGGGCTACGGCAAAACGACTCATGGTCAAATGCATCGTGCCAACCCAAAGCCGGAAAGGAAATCTGAAACTTGAGGGGCAAAAACCTTGCTCGGTGATGACGACGCGCAAAATTGATGCGCAGTTTGAACTTTGAACTTTGGTTTCCGACCTTTATTTTTCTTACCGTGCAATCGCTGCAAAAAATAAAATCCCGAGTCGCTTTCAAACTGCGACATTGGCGAACCGGGCATGCCGTGGTCAAATGGTTGCAAGCGACACTTGCGGCGGGATTCTGGGAAGCATTCTTGGTTTTTTGGCGACACGTCTGGCGTGACCGTGAAAATTTTGGCCCGCCAGCACGAACGTATTCCGTCTATCAAGCCCTGCGCACGAGCTCCCCAAAAATCCCAGGGAAAATTGTGCTGCATGACCAAGGCTGCCCGGCGGTCGCGGAGGATTCACTGATGGCCAGAGGCGGATATTATCAGCACAAGGAACAGCCTTGGCCCATTTTTTGGAGCCAACATTCGGAAGTGCGGTTGGTCGCGGAGAGCCTTGGGTTGATGTTGGAAAAAAAACAGCTTTGCATCGAATCCGCCTATGGGCCGGGCCGCTGGTGGCAAGATCCGTCCGCCCGCTATCTTCGACTGCCGCCGCCGGTGCGCTTGCAGGGAAATTGGACGAGCATCGTTTCCCGCTGGACGCCCGCCAATCTCAACGCCTATCCGAATTACACCCACTGGCTGCTGGATGCCCTGCCGCGGCTGGCGCTTCTTACGGAATTTCCGGCCGACACCCACATCTTAATCCCGCCACGATTGCACCGGAACGAAATGGAGGCGCTGGAACTCATGGGCCTGCGGGAACGCTGCCGGCCGGTCACGGAGCGGCATCTGCATGTGGAAAATTACTACTTCAGTTCCTTCACCACGATGCTGCAAGGCTACAATCCCTATGGCATGGATTTTCTCCGCCGGACTTTTTTACCGAAACGGGACGCGACTTATTCCGGCCCCAAGAAGATTTATCTCCAGCGCTTGGGATTGTCGCGCGAGCCGCTGAACCGGCTGGAACTGGAAAAATGTTTCACCGACCACGGCTGGACGGTCGTGGACGTGATGCAACTTTCATTCGCTCAACAAATCAAATTATTTTCCGAGGCAGACGCCGTCGCTGGCATGTTTGGCAGCGGATTCACCAATTGCATTTTCTGCAAGCCCGGCTGCGAGGTCATGGCCATCATGCCAGTGGAGTTTGGGCTGGATGGCTATCTCGAGTGGATTTCCCAAGTGGTGGGTTTCAACTGGCATCCCCTAATCATCTCCGCCAGTTACGATTATCGTTTCACCGTCGATCTCCAGCCCATCAAACAATGGCTGGCCGCGCATAATTTATCGGCGGCAAAATAATTTTCGACGCAAAGGGGCACGCATATCAAACCCAAGCGGGAAAGTGAAAAACACTGCACGCAGTCGCTATGCCTTTCACTGTTCAATTTTTGGCTCAATGTGACGCCGCTAATATTTCCACCAACCCGATGCCGACAACGTTGTAAAACGAAACCATGCGTCCTTCGAACAGCAGCGCGGGCGTGGCAGGTGAAACACACATCGGGCGCAATCCCGCAGCCTCCAATCCCGCGAGCGCGGCAGTGAGATTATCCGTCTCATAACACAAATGATAAATGATGCCGGAGGCGTGGCGCTGAACGAACTTGTCCACCGGGCCGGCGGTATCGCCGGGCCAGATTATTTCCACCGCCGGATGTGCGGTGTGCGTGCAGAGCTGGAGATGCACGTTCTGCGCCGGGTCAAAGACGGATTCGCCCATCACGTAGTCAAGACGGGCAACAAATTTACGCGCCTCGGCTGGCCGGCGCACGGCGAGGCCGAAATGGTGAAATGTCAGATGCGAGTTCATTGCAGGTTGGAGAAAATATCTTTGATTTGCGGAAACGTGTTGGCAAAGAAAATCAAGCTCGCACCGCAGTAGCAGAATGTGCCCGCGGCGGCGGCGGCACGAATCCAGCGGTTTTCGTTATAGGCCTTGAATTTTTCACGCCCCAGTTTTTTCTTCAGGAAAACCGTGTAGTAGTGGTTTGCCACCACGCCAAGCGCATGCACCGCACCGTAAGCCGCAAAGTTCCATCCTGCACCGTGCCAAATGCCAACCAGCAGGAAGACGATGGCGATGGTCAACGCGACTGCGTGGTTGGTAAGTTGGATGCCCATTTTGCCGACGAGATACTTCGAGAGCGGCGAAAAAAACACGTCGCGCATCCACGCCGAGAGCGTGATGTGCCAGCGGTTCCAGAAGTCCTTCACGTTACGCGCGGCGAAGGGATTGTCGAAATTTTCCGGCACGGGAATGCCCATCAGCGCGGCGGCACCGATGGCCATGTCGCAGAAACCGGAAAAATTCAGATACAAAAACAAATAGTAGAACAGCATCGCCACCGGCAAGTCGACCCAGTGATGCGGATGATCGTCGAGCAGCAGGCCGGAGTAAGTGAGTTGGTTGCAAAGACCGGCAAGGAACTGATATTTGACTGCGCCCACGAGGATGCGCAACGCCGCGCGCCCCAGCGGCACGTCGTATTTTTCCACGAAGCCGCGCCGGAAATTTTGGTAGGTGTTAATCGGGCCCACGGGCATCGTGGGTAGGAAAAAGGCGAAGTTCACATATTCTGGAAAATTGGGTTGCTTCACCACGCCGTTGCGAATTTCCAACACCAGCCGGCTGCACCGGTATGCAAGATACGAAATACCGATCATGTTTGGCACGCCACGCCACGTTTTGCCCAGCGCGTGGCCGAGCGCCACATACCATTCACCCGGCACATAGCGCACGATGATGAGCGCCGCGAGGGGCGCGGCGAACGCCAGCCAAGGCCACGCGCCGCGCTTTTGGGCAAACAAACGCAGCACGAGATACAGCCCGACGATGAGCGCCAGATAAATAATAAAGCGCAAAACGAAATGCTCCTTGCCGCCGTAAAAAAGGAAAAAGAAGACGCTGGTTACGTTCAGCGCGGCAAAAACGGATTCGCGCCTCACGCCCGTGAGGTGGCGCATCGTCAGGCGTCCAAGAACGACATAGGACAGTAGGCCGAGGAGCAGATAAGGTGTTTCCATGGTCAGAAGCCCTGATAGACCACGCGGGCGTTCAGGAAATTGGCCGGCGCATTAAACACCAGCCACAGCGCGGCAAGAGCCAACACGACGATGAGTGCATAACTGAGGCGTTCAATGGCGGGCTTCATAAATTTGCAGCAGCGCCGGAGTAATGAGCCGGGTAAAATATTCCTGACCATTGCGATTAAAATGAAACGGGTCGCCGTAGAGTTTGCGCACTTCACCGTCCGTCAGACTACCGAACATGCTTGTCGGGGGAATGCCGATCAATTTGAAATCGCCGCCAAATATTTTTGTCCAATCCGTGCGCTCCACCAGCACCGCCGCACGCGCATCCGCCAGCACCGGCAGCTGGAGCATCACCGGCTGGACATCGTGGTTGCGAAACAATTCCCCCAGTTGCCGCGCAAAATGAGTCTGCCAGTCAGGAACAGGTGCGGTGGAAAAAGTAAAATTCGTTTTGGTTTCCGGTGACCAGATCGCGACCTCCACCGGCGTCGCCTCGACATCGGGAATAAATTTCTCAAAGGGTGCGGCGGCGGCCATCGGCGTGGGCGCAAATCCCTTGCCATACGATAACGCCCCGAGCTGCGTGACGGGATTGGGCGCATCCGCAATCGTTTCCCAGTAATTTTTTTTATCCGTGATGAGTGGTGCCGGCAGATTTGGGCGTAGTGCACACAACAAGTTTCGGGGCATTCCCACAATGGACGCGAAGTAAAACAACGCCTGCTCGGGCAATGGCAATCCGCCCAACGCGGCGGCGTCATCCGCCCAGCGGAACCACGAGACCGACGCCGAGTTGCGGGCGCCGACACCCGGATCTTCATCGTAGAAGACCATCATCCGCACCCGGCGATGCGCCAGCAAATCCTGCGCGATGAAATACAAGCCGTCGTAGCCAGCGCCGCCCCACGCGATGGTGCACACCACCGCCGGTCGCCCAAGCTTTTTGGAAAGCTCCGCCTGCACCTGCGGCGTGTTGATAGCGTTGAAGATGTGCGACGACCCCATGAACGCGATGTCAATCGCGTTGGTCTCCTCGAAAATCTGGTTGCGAATCCACGGATACGGACCGTTGCCCCAGGCCTGCACGGAATAACTTTGCTCGCGCGGCGGCAGAAAATTTTTCCCGACCAACACCGGCGAGAGGAGCAAGAGCAGCAGCAACAGCGCAAAGGCTGCAGCGGACTTGTTTGAGCCGAATGCCGGGCGCATCATGCTTCCTGTTTGCGCTTGAGAATGAGCTCCGCGAATTCTCCGACGTTCTTGGCATTTTCCACCTCGCCGACGCGAAAACGGACGCCGAAGGATTTCTCCACCGCGACCATCAGCGAGATGTGCGTAAGCGAATCCCATTCCGGCACGTCGTTGGCGCTGATGGCGGGCGTGAGCACCACCGGCTCCAGAAACACGGTGTCAAAAATGGTCTGCAACTGGGCGATGACTTCAGCTTGATTCATAGGCGCGGCGGATGATTTTAATTTTCGTTGGCACGGGCAGAAAATTTTCCAGCCGCAGTTCAAATTCACGTTTCGTTTCCGATTCGGCGGTCAAAGTAAATCCCATCCGCAGGTAGAAATCACGCACCATTTCGTTCTTCGGCGTCGGCAGAAAAGCCCCTTCAAGTCGCAAACAATTTTTTGATTTTGCCAGCCGGACCAACTCGTTCAACACTTCCTCTTCCACGCCGCGCTTAAGCACGCGACAGCTCATCAGCCAAGTGTCCACCTGCAACATGTCGCCGGATTTTTCCCCGATAACGATGGAAATCAAACCGTGGTCGCCAAACTTGTCTTTGAGCCGCACGGAATAGCCGATGAAATTTTTATCATTCATCACCGCACTGACTTCCGCCTCGCTGCGGCGGCGCGTGGTGAGGTTGAACTGGTTGCTCTTGTTGATAAGCTGCGACAGGCGCGGCACATCCACCGGCGTGAACTCGCTGATGACCGCCGCCATTTGCAGCGATTCGAGATACGACGCCATGTCCGTGACACTCGCCTCCAGATTTTTTCGCTGCACGTCGGAACGATACTGCTGTGTGCGCTCGGCGTCTTCGCCCGTGATATTGCGCGGTTCAAACAACCGGCAGTCGGCGAGTTGCGCGACATAATCCGCCGGGTCCGGCCCGAGCAAAATCGTCGTCACTTCCGGAACAAACTGGCGGACGATCTCAATCTCCGCCGGGTTGTCGTCCACAAAAACAAAACTGTCGAGGCCAAGATTTAATTCCGCCGCCATCGCCCGGATATTTTCCGACTTCGGCTCCCAATTCGCCTTGAAGGAAACGATGTCCTCCATTTTCAAAACCATGTCGGGATGTTTTTCAAACGGCTCGGCGGCTTTGGCAAAATCATTTTTGCTGCACACGGCCAGCAATACGCCACGCGGCTTAAGCGCGGCGATGTATTTTTGAAACGCCTTGAACGCCTCGCCGCGCGGCGAGGTGTCGCCAAGTTCGATGCCTTCCAAACCATCATCCGCCACCACGCCGCCCCAAAGCGTATTGTCCAAATCGAGAACCAAAACTTTTTTTGGCGCGCGTTTCAGGGAAAAAATCAACTGCGCAACTTCGCGCGCGAGTTCCACAAGTAATGCGGAGGAACACGGCTGTTTGCTTTCAAACCACGAACGTTCGTCGCGCGCAGCGAGGCCGCCAATTCGATTCGCCAAAAACTCCCAATCGCAAATATGCAGGAATGACGGGGCGTTCAGGCCGAGTTCGAGGTTTACCCATTTGCGAAACGACCAGTCCGAGCCGAGCGTGCGCGAACGGAACGCGCCGAGATCGTGGCGCACGGGTAGCATGAAGTTAGTGGTGATGACTTCCGCGCCGGTCTGCCCGTTGACCTTGCGCGCAAGTTCCAAAAGGGAATCCACCACGCGCTGCGCTTCGGCCTGCACGTGTTCGCGCGGGTCGGTGAGTTTGCCAGTGTAAAAACAGCGGCGCTCGGCGGGCAGTAGGAAAACGACGTTGGGTGCGAACGCATAAAGCCCGCTGGCGTCGTCCATGATTTCGGAAAGATAATTGTCGTAATCGCCCTGCCAAAGTTCGACCGGAAAATTTTCCACTTCACACAGGTGCTCGACGAGTTCGTGCAGCGGATACAAACTGCAACCGCCGATGATGGCGAGCCGAAGTTTTTCTTTCGGCGGTTTGGGTCGTGTCAGCTTGCGCGCGTGCGCCTTTTTGCGGAGCGACGAAAGCAGAAATAATTCCTCAAAATCCACCGCCGCGCGCGTGCGCGATTGCAATTGCGCCCAGAATTCCAGGTCGCCTTTCAGCAGTAAAGTTTTGAGCGGGGCGATGTCCATTTCAGCGTTTAGTGATGAGCTTCTCGAGTTCGAGCAGACGGAGGTTGACGCTGTTCAAAATCAGACCAAGGCCGAGCGAGAAAAATGCAAGCAACACCAGCGCGGCGGCGAGAATGGCGCTGGGCACGCGATGCACATAATGATTTAGGTCGGTCAGATAATCGTGCACCGGCAGGGAACCGACGGCCAGTCCCAGCAAAAATAAAATGATGCTGACGCCGCCAAAAAAAGTGAGCGGCTTGTAGGATTTCAAAATTAAAAACAGCCGTAGCAAGACCAGAAATCCGTCGCTAAAAGTGTTGAGCTTGGAGAAGCTGCCTTCCGGCCGGGCGCGATACGGCGCGGGCATTTCTTTGATGACCTGACCGCGATACAGCGCCTGCAAGGTGAGTTCCGTTTCCACATCAAATCCGCGTGCAGTGATGGGAATTTGGCGGACGCAGTCGCGGGTGAAGGCGCGGTAGCCAGAAAAAATATCAGTCAATTCCGATTGATACATCCAGTTGATGACGCGGCAGACGAGTTGGTTGCCGGCGACATGCAGCGGCCGGAAGGATTTGTCGCTGCGGTCACTCAGGCGAGTGGCGACGGTCATATCGGCATCGCCGCGCAAAATCGGTTCCAGGAGTTTGTGGACGTGGCCGGCCTCGTAGGTGTCATCGCCGTCCACCATCACGAGAATGTCCGCGTCTACTTTGGAAAAAATTGCGGCGACGACGAAGCCTTTGCCCTGACGTTTTTCGCGGATGACGATGGCACCGGCTTGCGCGGCAAGCGCGGCGGTGGCGTCAGTGCAGTTGTTGTCGAAAACAAAAATTTGCGTAGCCGGCAGTTCGCGGCGAAAATCGGAAACGACTTTGCCAATAGTCAGCGCCTCTTGGTGACAGGGAATGACCACAGCAATGCTCGGTGTGGGCGTAGTTGTATCTGGCATAAAAAATTTGGTATCCGCCAAGCCCAAGGCTCTTATCTGAATACGGATCGCGTCAAGAACAGATCACTGGCGGCCAGCCGGAACGGGCGCGCGATCCAGATGCACCAAACACCATTCTTCCGGGCCGCGGCCGACAATCGTGACAATCGACGCAGTGACCACGTTTTGCGCATGGTGTTGTTCGCACCACACGTCGAACGGGATTTCTGATGCCTCGCTCCACACCGGTTTGCGAATGACGATCCATTCGATGTCGTCAGGCAACAGCAGACCGGTTCGCGCGCGATGCTGGCGCAGACATACGACCGTGCGCGTTCCGAACGGCCGCCACAAGGAATATTCCGTGTCGTTGGAACCGGCGATAAAACCAACTTTTTGAATTTTTCCCGGCAAAGGAGCCCGTAGCGGTTTGAGTGGGTCGTTGCGCGCCGCGTAGCCGGAATAAACGGCGGCAATTCTCTGCGCCAGATGGTTGTCGGGATATTTTTTCAACAACGCCTGTGACACTGTGAGCGCCGGCCACAAAGGTCGTGACGGTGAAAAAACAATGGCGGGCAAAACACTTAAAGCAACGAGCATCAGCCAGATCTTCCAAACTCGAAAATGTAACCAGAAGTTTTGGACTGGCGACCGCAAAATCATCAGGAACATCAGTGGATAATAGGGAAGCAAAAGTCGGGCGGTCGCCTCGGATCCCATCTTGAGCATGAAAGCGAAAAAGGCAATCCACGCCGCTAGGCCAATGGCCAAACTGGCATCCCAGCTCCAGATTTTTTTGCGGGTGAGCGGCAAAAAGGCGGCGGCCATTAAAATAACCGTCGTGATACAGATGCCGCAACCGAGTCCGGCATTTTCTTCGCTGGGCAGTTCGTTAAATCCGCCGAGATAGTAGCGTGGAAAATCTTGCCTGAGCCAGGCATGCCACGCGGCGGGAAGAATTTCGTTGAAGCGTTGATACCATTCATGCGCCGATGGCAGCACGGGGGGCAGGAATGATTGTTGGAGCAGCAGCAGGCTATTGCCAAACGCAGCGGCCACCGGATTTTTGGCCTGAAGCTGGCTTAAGTTATGCGGATCGCCGGTCCAACTTCCGGTATAAAATTCATTCAACGCCATGATTGGTCCAGCGGAAACCAAAAAGGTAATTCCCAGCAGAGCCAAACCCGCCAACAGATTTCTTTTGAACAGCGTAAGTGCAGGCCAGACCGCCACCAGACATGGTAGCACCAACGGCAGGTTGGAAACCTTGACGCCGGTCAGCAACGCGGCGGCCAGCAACGCCAGACAGACATCTTGAAGTTTTCCGGTTCGCCGCGCGCGCAAACCAAAATGCACGGAGGCCAGACCAAATACGGCTCCGGTAAGATCATTTCCCAAACTGCCGGCCTGCGTGGCGTAACCGCAAGCTAATGGCAAAATCCACATCCAAGTCCAGGCGACTTTGCGGGCCACGCCCGTCTGCCGAAAGATGGAGAAAAGCAGTCCTGGCATGAGTAAAAAACTGACCGCATTCATCAAAAACAAAGTCCGGTCGGAATGAAAAATCGCGAGCTGCGGGGCGATCAGCCATTCCGTAGCCGGGGCGGAATAATTCATACGGTCGTTGATGGTGGGAACCCAGAACCAGTGGCCAGCGGCGAGCCAGTTCAAGACACGGGGCAAGCGGTAGGTGAGCGCGTCATAGTTGGTCGGCGCGTATAAAACTCCGCCCAAAAATACGAGGCTGGCGACCACCAAAAATAGCGCCGACAGAATTTTTCGGAATCGCCGCCGGGATTTTCGCAGCCAGTCTGAAAAGTTATCCTGAACTGTGAAGTGATGTCGAAGGGCATGGGTAGTCAGAATGAAAACCACCAAAGCAATGCAATAGCCCAGACTATCAAGCTGGTGGCACACCGATAAAATCCAGCCGGCCAAATTCAAGTAAGCGCAAAACCAAACCCACAATTGAACGACAGCGGACATGGTCAGCGGAAGAAATTATATTTCAAGATGCACCACAAAGCGCGGAAGCCGTCGCGCCAGCCGATTTTTTTCCCTTCCGCATAAGTGCGTCCATAATAAGAGATGGCCACCTCGTAAATGCGAACTTTTAACGTGGCCACTTTGGCCGTGATTTCCGGTTCAAAGCCGAACCGGTTTTCTTCGATCGCAATTTTCTGGATGATTTCGCGGCGAAAAACTTTGTAGCACGTTTCCATGTCCGTGAGATTCAAATCCGTCGCCATGTTGGAACACAACGTTAGAAAACTGTTGCCGACCGAATGCCAAAAATACAAAACCCGATGCGCGTCGGAACCGATGAACCGCGACCCAAAAACCACATCCGCCTTGCCTGCCAGAATCGGCGCAAGCAGCCGACAATATTCGGTCGGGTCGTATTCCAGATCCGCATCCTGAATGATGACTAGTTCCGAGGTCGCGTGGCTGATGCCCGTGCGCAAGGCCGCGCCTTTGCCCTGATTCACCTCGTGCCGGATGAGTTTGATGCGCGGCTCGTTTTGCGCGAGCGGAAGGAGCTTGTCCCAAGTCCCGTCCGTTGAGCAGTCGTCCACAATGACAAGCTGCTGCACCGGCTGTTGCGCAAGCACCACTTGAACGACTTCGGCAATGGTCGCAGCTTCGTTATAGACCGGCATCACCGCAGTGAGGCAGGGCTTGAGGTCGGCGTTGGATTTGATTTCTTGCATTGGGCTGGCTGTGAATCACTAGAAAGTCGCAAAAGAAACCATCTGGTTCAATTCCAAACCATGTCACGTTTTGATGACAAATCGGGTGAAATTTGCCAAGCTCACGCCATGCCTTCATTCGACATCGTCTCACAAATCAACTCCATGGAAGTGGAGAACGCCGTCAACCAGGCCAAAAAGGAACTCGCCAACCGCTTCGACTTCAAGGGCAGCAAGTGGGAAATCCTTTTGGAGAAAACGGAAATTAAAATGTCCGCCGAGGACGCCTACAAAGCCAGCACGCTTAACGAAATCGTGGTGGGCAAGCTCGCCAAGCGCGGCGTGAGCATGAAAAGCATCGAGCAATGCGAGCCCGACCTCTCGCCGCTCGGTCATGCCCGACAGAGCATCAAATTAAAAAACGGCATCGAAGCCAGCGTTGCCAAGCAAATCACCGGCTTCATCCGCGACGGTAAATTCAAAGTGACAACGCAGATTCAAGGCGACGAAGTGCGCGTGACCGGCAAGAGCCGCGACGATTTGCAAGCCGTCATCGCCGCCGTGCGCGGGCATGATTTTCCCGTGGCCGTGTCATTTGGAAACTTTCGGGATTAAAACAGAACAAGGCCATTATCCGCGCCGCCGCCGTTTTGAGCTTGCGGTTAAAAGACAAATTGGTAACTACCACCTGCAAGATGGCCAGTCCGGGAAAAATTTCCATCATTGTGCCTTGCTTCAACGAAGAAGCGGTGCTGCCAGTCTTGTTTCAAAACCTCGGCGAAGTCGCGGCAACATGGTCGGCCGAATACGAAATCATCTGCGTGGACGACGGCTCGAGCGACCGCACTTGGGAACTGCTCAAAGCTAAAAACGCCGGAGATCCGCGCTGGCACTATGTTTCCTTTGCACGCAACTTCGGCCATCAGATTGCCGTCAGCGCCGGACTGCATTTTGCGACCGGTGATTGCGTCGTGATTATTGATGCCGATTTGCAGGATCCGCCAGACGAGATTGCGCATCTGCTTGAAAAATGGCGCGCTGGATTTGAAGTCGTGATTGCCATTCGCAGAGAGCGGCACGATCCGCCGGTGAAAAAAATTCTCGCGTGGGGCTTCTACCGGCTGCTCGAAAAAATGACGCCGCTGCCCATGTCTCCTGACGCCGGTGATTTCTGTCTGCTCGACAAAAAAGTTGTCGCCGTGATGAACTCGCTACCCGAGCGCAGCCGTTACCTGCGCGGACTGCGGACATGGTGCGGCTTCCGTCAAACTTCAATTGAGTTTGACCGCCCCGCACGGGCCGCTGGCGTAGCGCGATACACTTTCAAAAAATCATTCGCGCTGGCCATGGACGGACTTTTTTCGTTTTCCGCCACGCCACTACGGATTGCAACCTATCTCGGCTTATGGTCGTCCGCGTTTGCATTCTTTGGCGTTGTATTCACGCTGGCACAAAAAATCTTTTCGACGCAATTTTCCAAAATTGGCCTCGCACCCGGCGCCGGTTTTCCGACGATTGTGATTTCAATTTTATTCCTCGGCGGCGTGCAACTCATCTGCCTCGGCATCCTCGGCGAATACATCGGACGCATTTACGAGGAAGTGAAAGGCCGCCCGCTTTGGGTGTTGCGTGATAGTGCGGGCATCAATCTTCAGGAGAAAAAACCGCCCGCCGCTTGAAAAATCTTTCGCTCCACAAACAGCAACTCGTGCTCTATTGCGTCATCGGTTTCAGCGGCGGCGGCTTAGACTTTTGCTTCTACTCGCTGTTGGTCGTGACGAAATTGCTCGATTACCAAGCCGCGAACGCCATCGGCTACGCCAGCGGCACGCTATTGTCCTTCATTCTCAATGCAAAATTTAATTTCCGCGTGACGGACAGAATCGCATTGCGACTGTTGAGCTTTTTTGGTGTAGCGGCGCTGGGCTATCTTGCCTCGCGCGGACTGCTGGGTTGGCTGATCGGCGACTGCGGCTTCGGCAAATATCTTTCCAAAGCCGCCACGCTCGCCATGGTCGTGCTGTTGCAATACAACTTGAACCGGCTGATTTCCTTCCGCAAAAGCTGATGTCTTCTCGCAAAAAAATCCTGATTGTCGGCGGCGGTTTCACTGGCCTCACTGCCGCCTTGCGGCTTTCGGCAGATAAAAATCTAGCCGTCATGCTTGTCGAAAGTTCCGCTCAACTAGGCGGACTCGCGGCAGGCTTCCCGCTCGCTGGCACATCGCTGGAAAAAACCTACCACCATCTTTTTTTGACGGACACGGCGATTCTCGATTTGGTCAAAGAACTGAGGCTCGAAGACAAACTGATGTGGTGCGACAGCTCAGTTGGGATTTTCCACGCCGGAAAGGTCTACCCGTTCAAAACTGCGCTCGATCTGCTGAAATTTACACCGTGCAGTTTTTTGGGTCGGCTCCGCACCGGTTTCACTGCGTTGCTTCTTAAGCACCGGAAAAACTGGCGCGGCTTTGTGCGCGTAACGGCGCACGACTGGATGACGCGCGCCTGTGGCTCGAGTGCGATGGCAAGCATCTGGACGCCGCTGCTCAAGGGTAAATTCGATCGGCACTTTGATAAAGTTTCGATGGCGTGGTTCTGGGCACGCATCCATGCGCGCGCCAACTCACGCTCCAAGGGTGGCGGTGAAAAACTCGGGTATTTTCGCGGCGGCTTCAATCTCGTCACCAAGGCGCTTGAAAATAAAATTCGCGCGCGCGGCGTGAATATCCAGACCAGCGTGATGGTGGAAAATTTCCTCGCGGATGAACGTTCGGCCATCATCAATGGCGAAAAAGTTGCGTTTGATTTCTGCATCTTTACCGGTTCGTCGTATGCACTCGCAAAACTGTTGCCCAATCAGGAGAAATTCAGCAACTATGCGACGCAGCTACGCAGCATTGAATATCTTGGCGCGATGTGTTTGGTGTTCACGAGCGACCAGAGTCTCGGCGATTATTATTGGGTCAATGTCAGTGCGTCCGACACGCCGTTCCTCGTTTTCATTCGGCACACAAAACTCGTCGACAAGGATTTCTACGGTGGGAAGAACGTCTATTACATCGGCACGTATCTTGCGCCGGATGAAAAACTTTTCAACCTGACGGACGACGCGCTGGGGAACATCTGGTTCGATTATCTGCCAAAAATATTTCCGCAGTTTGATGCCAGCAAGGTGGAAGATAAATTCATTTTCCGTTTCCGCGCCGCACAGCACATCGTGGACACGGACTACGAACGAAAAATTCCCGCCTATGAGACGCCATTGCCCGGCGTTTTTCTGGCAAATTTTTCGCAGATTTTCCCCGAAGATCGAGGAACAAATTTTGCAGTGCGTGAGGGCGAAAAGATTGCCGCCCTCATCCGCAGTCGGTTGACGGCTTAAGCTTCCGAGCTCAAACCACCTAGTTGCGACAATTGTTTTGACGGCGCTGCGGGAGTCTTTCAGTTTGTCCGCGTGCAAACCGATTCCCCGACCGCTCTCAAGCGCGATATTTTTCTGACGCTGGGCGTGGCGTATTTCGCGCTTCCTAATTTGATTTTTTTACTTGGCTGGGTGCGCCCCATCATCGGCATACCAACCGCATTGATTGTGGCTTGGAGCGTGGCTTCGTTTGGTTGGCAAAAGAAAATGCTTGCCCGCTCGACCTTCACACTGACCAGCATATTGCTAATCCTGTCCGTGGCCTTTCTCTGGACGCTGCTGGCCGGTGTGGGCGGCGTGCTGCCGCAAGGCAGCGACTATGTGAAGCACAACCTGCTTTGGCACGACCTGACTGGTTCGAGTTGGCCGGTCAAATATCCGCATGCCGACGGAGGCACTTATCTTTGCTATGCGCTGGGCTATTACCTTGTGCCCGCGCTGGGCGGATGTTGGCTGGGTGCGGATGCCGTGCCCGCCATCAGTTTTATTTGGACGGCGGCTGGGCTGGTGTTGTTTTTCTGGTGGGTTGCAACCCTGACGAATTCACCGTGGAAAACCATGGCGGCGATTTTATTGTTTGCCCCGACCTGTATTTTTTGGACGCTGCTAAAATCGCACGGCATTCCGGGCATTATCACCGGCGCAGAGCTGGAACCCAAGCTGCTCTATGGTGGGCTATTGTTCAACGGCTTCGACAGCTTCACCCGTTTCAACTACGCACCGCAACACGCACTGACCGGCTGGCTGGGCGCGGCGCTTCTTTATGAAAGACTGTGGGTGCAGAAAAATCCTCGCGGCGTTGTCCTGCTCTGGGCGGCGTGCGTTTTTTGGAGCCCGCTCTCGAGTCTGGGGCTGCTGCTTGTGCCCTTGGCCGCATGGCCACGGGTGCGCTGGCAAAAATATTTGGAGCCAGTGAATCTCATCGCCGGCGGTGTTCTGCTGGGCATTCTGGGGGTTTATTTTCAAGGCCATCTGCCGCTGCCCGACAAAGGTTTCATCGGGGCGTTTCTGCCCGGCACCGAATGGATTTTTTACTACTCGCTTTTCGTGTGGCTACAATTTACCCCGCTGCTGTTGCTCTGGCTGGTGGAGCGAAAGGTAAAAATTCTCGACGAATGGCGACCCTTGTTTTTTGGCTCCAGCGTCGTGCTGTTGCTGCTGCCGCTTTACAAATTCGGCATCTACGGCGACCTCCGTGTGCAGGCCAGCGCACCAGCGATGCTGTTCCTTGCGCTGGCCGCCGATCGGATGATTCAGTCCGAAAAAATTTCCCTCAAAAACCCACTCTGTCTGCTACTCACATCTGGGTTGCTGGCGGGAGCCATTTTTCCAGTTGTCCATCCGCTGAAAAACCTGCTCAGCGACTCAGTAGATTATTCTTACACCAACATCTCTCAGTCAATTGGCTGGCACAATGTTTCCGAAATTACTGATACCGGCAAATATCACTACGACCTAGCCTCGCAATATCAAGGTCGAGACGATAGCTTCGCTGTGCGTTGGATGCTTCGGGAAAATTCCGATCCAAAACCCTGAATGATTTGTTTCAGGCTGGTTCATGGCAGCGAAAATCTGTAGCCGAAACCACCCTTCCATTGAGCGGATTCAAGCCTGTTTTTCAAACAAGCTCGGTGCAGTTTGACGCGCAAACTCCACACAGCGAGCGAGGATTTGCGAAGGCGACTCGCTGGCCAGCGCAAACGCCGCCAGTTGTTGCGCCTCTTCCAGCTTGATGCGACGGATGACGTATTTCACCTGCGCAATCACGGCGGGCGCACAACTCAATTCATCCACACCAAGGCCGACGAGCAACGGCGCTAGCACGGGGTCGCCGCCGATTTCGCCGCAGACGCCCGCCCAGATGCCGTTTGCGTGCGCGGCGTCCACGGTCATCTTGATGAGCCGCAAAATCGCCGGATGCGTCGGCTCGTAGAGGTGCGAAACCTTTTCGTTCGTGCGGTCGGCGGCGAGCGTGTATTGAATTAAATCGTTCGAGCCGATGCTGAAAAATTTCACGCGCTTCGCCAGCGAATCCGCGATGAGCACGGCGGACGGGATTTCAATCATCGCGCCGACTTCGAGATTTTCCGCAAACGGAATTTTTTCGGCGCGCAGCTCGGCCTTGCATTTTTCCAGGAGCGCGTTGGCTTGGTTCAATTCGTCTAGGCCGGAAATCATCGGATACATCATCTTGATGTTGCCCTCGGCGCTGGCGCGCAGAATCGCACGCAGCTGGGCGCGGAAGAGTTCCGGTTGCGCGAGGCAAAAACGGATTGCGCGCCAGCCGAGAAACGGATTCATCTCCTGCGCGAGCTGCAGGTTGGAGGCGAACTTGTCGCCGCCGATGTCGAGCGTGCGGATGATGACGCCGTTCGGCTTCAGCGCGGCGGCCACTTCGCGGTAAACCTGGAATTGTTCCTCCTCGGTCGGCGGCTGTTCGCGGTTGATGAATAAAAATTCCGTGCGGAACAAACCGACGCCTTCCGCGCCGTGCGCGAGGACGGCCGGCACGTCGTTCTGGTCCTCGATGTTCGCGGAAAGATGGATGACCTTGCCGTCGAGCGTGACCGCCGGCTGGTGCTGGACTTCACGGAGTTTTTCGTCGAGCGACGCTTTGACTTTGGCCAACTGGCCATATTCAAACAGCGTCTGGTCGGTGGGGTTGACGATGACCGTGCCGTTATAGCCGTCGAGCAACGCGTAGTCGCCGGTTTCCAGTTCTTCGCTGATGGTTTTTGCGCCGACAATGGCGGGAATGTCCAACGACCGCGCGAGAATCGCCGTGTGCGAAGTTTTACCGCCGATGTCGGTAACAAAGCCGAGGACAAATTTCTTGTCAATTTGCGCCGTCATGGACGGGCTCAAATCGTGAGCGACGAGAATGCACGGTTCCGCCAAATGCTTGAGGTCGGATTGATCCTTCGCGCCGAGAAGATTATCCAACACGCGACCGGTGAGGTCGCGCAAATCGGCGGCACGCTCGCGGAGATATTCATCCTCAACGGCTTCGAGCACGGCAATGTAACGGTCGGATGCGGTGTGATACGCGTAGTCGGCATTGGCCTTCTGTTCGCGGATCAGTTTGATGACTTCCTCAATCAACACGCGGTCTTCGAGCATCAGCAGGTGCGCGTCGAAAATATCCGCCTCGTTGGAACTCATCGTTTCCGAAACGCGACGCTGGACTTCAAGAATCTGCTGGCGGGTGCGGACGAGGGCTTGCTCGAAGCGTTTGGCTTCCGCGTCAATTTCGTTTTCCGGCAACTCGCGTTTGGCGATGGCGTGGCGCGCGTGGCGGAGAACAATGACTTTCCCGCGGCAAACGCCCGCCGAGACGGCGATGCCGCGAAAAACTTTTTCTCCCTTTAGCTGGCCTGACATGTTGTTTATTTAGAAATAACCCAGCCGCTTTCCGTTGCAAAGCCTTTCCGCTCGAAAAGGCCTTTTAATTTATGGTGACAATCACTACTGTCCGGTTAAGGTTTTGCTGACAGCGATTTTATTTCGGTAAAATCTGGCTATTCTCGCTGTCCGGTCATTTTTCGATTTCAATTCTGCGACGCTTCCTTGAGGGTGACATCCCGCATTCCAGCGGTTTTT
>CAIXFY010000003.1 GCA_903918885.1 uncultured Verrucomicrobia subdivision 3 bacterium | reverse complement strand
TTTGAACCGCTGCCATTGACGGCGCGTTCCCGGATTGATGGTGATAAACTGGCGGAGTTGATTAAAACAAAATCACCCAAGCTAGTGATGGTTGACCCGAGCCATTCTGTAGAAACCATCGCACCGGAAAGCATTCGCGCGGTGCTGCCGACGAGCGTTCCGCTGTTTTACGACATCTCGCACTTCATGGGATTGGTTCCTCATCAGTATCTCATCAATCCATTTGACCGCGGGATAACGGCGCTGCACGGCAGCACGCACAAATCTTTTTTTGGCCCGCAAAAAGGTTTGATCGTGTTTGGCGACAGCGCAAAGGCCAGCCTCGTGTCCGGAATATCCACCGTCGCTGAAAAAATACTTTCTTCAAACACGCATTTGCACCATGTCGCCGCACTGGGACAGGCTTTGGAAGAGTATGAAATGTTCGGCGCAGCCTATGCGGCAACCGTGGTCAAGCACGCATGTCTGTTTGCACAGACGCTGAAGAGCAAAGGCTTGAACGTGTTAAGCGCGCAAAATGCATTTACGGAAAGCCATCGGGTTTTTGTCAAGGTGGATGGCGATGTGGAACGCATTTGGCACCAATTGACCGCCGCCGGAATGCTCGCCAACCTCGTGCGCCCGCCTCGAGAAGATTCGCTCGGCTTCCGGTTTGGCATCGCCGAGGTCACGCGGCTGGGCTACGGCGCGACCGAAATCGAGGCGGCGGCCGCGATTGCCGCCGGCATGATCAACGGAGCGGTCGACCCCGAGCGCGCCAAGACGGCCGTCAAGGAACTGGCCACCCGCCCGCGCGCCATGAAATTTTGTTTTGAAGAAACATCGCCATGAGTGATTTTGAAAAGGCAAAACAGTTCTTTCTTGAAGGTTTGCAGGCGATTGAAGCCAATAATTTTCTAGCCGCCGAAAATCAATTTGTGCAATCCCTAGCGCTTGTTCCCGACCGGGTTTCGACCCTTAACAATTTGGCCGCCGTAAAAATAAGGCTGGAAAAATTCGCGGAAGCCGAGGCGCTCGCGCGCCGCGCCGCCGTCTTGGAGGAAAATTCGCAGGAAGCCTGGACGAGCTTGGGATTCGCCCTGACCCAGTTGGCGCGGCACGCGGAAGCCTTGGCGGCGTGCGACCGGGCGCTGAAGCTCAATCCCCGCCGCCCCGAGGCGCTCTATGCCAAGAGTCTGGCCCTGAAAGAACTCAACCGGCCGGAGGAGGCCAAGACAAGCTACCTGCAATCGCTTGAAATGCGGATGGCGTCCTCGCCACTGTTCAGCGCGCCCCGCCTCGCCACGCAGAAGGCTGAGATTCTGATCGTGAACGGGAATCCGGTCGTTGACATTTCGCTCAAGTCTTTTGAAAACCTTCATGTTGGGCAAAACTTCCCGGGACAGATCGTCCGGCGCCTGCATGAACATTTCCATTTCACCTACGCCTTCAGGGATGACGTCGCCCGCTGTCGGGCCGACGGTCAGATTCCGCCGCCGGACCTGATCATTAACAACGACACGAACGCCGAAGCGCTCGCGTCTCAGGGCAATCACGCGGAGTTGTGCGACCTGATTGACGGCATCGGTGCGCCGGTGGTCAACCATCCGGCCAAAATCATGCAGACTGCCCGGGATGCGGCCGCCAAATTGCTGGACCAGATTCCCGGCATTAAAATGCCCCGGACCGAGCGCTTTTCGACGGCGGGAATAAGCCGGGAAGACTTGGTGCGGGAAATTGAGGCGCGCTTTGATTATCCGCTCATCACGCGCACGCTGACCGCGCAGGAAGGCAAGGGCATGACCAAGGTGGACAACCGCGAGTCGCTTGACCGGGCGCTGTCTTCCGGCCTTCCGGAAAACTTCTTTGTCACCGCGTTCTTTGACAGCCGGAACGGGAGCGAATTGTTCCGCAAAGTCCGCGCGGCTGTCGTCGGGGAAGAGATCATTTTCATCCGCGTTGATTACGACACCAACTGGAACGTGCACGGGCGAAAAACCCCGCCGCGCGCGGCGTTCTACCTGAAAAATCCGGCCCTGCTCGCCCTGGAAAAACAAATCTGCGCCGCCCCGGAAAAAGAACTTGGTGTCGCCGCCGTCCAAGCGCTCCGCGCGATTCGCGAACGCATTCCCCTCGATGTGTTCGGCATAGACTTTGACGTGAACGCGGACGGGACGCTCGTCTTTTACGAGGCCAACGCCACCATGAACCTCTTTTCCACGGCCCGGGCGGAGATTGACCATCCCCAAGACGCGGAGAACCGCCTGAAGTCGGCCATGCGGAACTATTTCAATTCCCGGATGGCGCGCCGCTGATGGCGCTTCAGGCGAGGCCGAGATTCTTCAGCACCGCCACCGTGGAGTGCGCCTTGTTGAGCGTGTAAAAATGCAGGCCCGGCGCGCCGGCGCGCAGCAATTCCTCGCACTGCCGCGTGGCGTATTCAATGCCAAACTCCATCGCGTCCGCGTCGTCCGCGCCGATTTCATCCAGCCGCTTACGCAGCGCGGGCGGAATCTTTGCGCCGCACAACTGGGTGAACTTCGTGATGCCCGCCGCGCTGACGATGGCGATGACGCCGGGCACGATGGGCACGTTCACGCCGAGCTTCTGCGTGACGTAATCGCGGAATTCAAAATAGTCCGCATTGTCGAAAAACAACTGCGTGATTACGAAGTCGGCTCCGGCGGAAACCTTTTCCTTCAAGTGCTGCCAGTCGGCGTGCTTGCCGTTTTTGTTGGCGACGTGGCCTTCGGGAAAACCGGCAACGCCCACCGAGAAGTCGCCCTGCTCGCGGATGAACTGCACGAGCTGCGAAGAAAATTCAAAGCCGCCGGGCGTGGGCTGAAATTCGCCGCCGCCGGGCGGGTCGCCGCGCAGAGCCAAAATATTTTTGCAATTCAACGTGCGGATTTTTTCCAGCAGCGCGCGGACTTCGTCGCGGGTGTGGTTGACGCAGGTGAGGTGTGCGAGCGCGGGCAGTTGATGCTGGCGCTGGATGGCATCTACGATTTGCAATGTCTTGTCACGGGTGCTGCCGCCAGCTCCGTAGGTGACGGAACAAAAATCCGGACGGGTGGCGAGCAAGGCGGGAATGTGTTTTTCCAGCAGCGCGCGGTCGCCCTCATCGGTTTTGGGTGGAAAAAACTCGAGCGAGACGACGGGTTTTCCGGCGGCCATTTTGGCGGCGAAAATGTCACGGATGAATTTCATGGAGGCGGGATTATGCCGGATGCGGAAAAAAGGGGAAACAAAAAGCCCCTTTCGGTTTCCCGAAAGGGGCCAAGGATTCTAAATCAGCTTAGAATTTGTAGACCAAGTTAAGCGCGAAGGAAATCTGGTTTTCCAGTTCGCTGTTGAAACTATTAAACGCGGTGAAGTGTTCGATGTGATCCCAGCGGACTTCCGCGCGGGTCACGACATTGGCCCAGAGGTCATACTGGACGGTAGCGGTGACTTCTTCACCCTTGCCATAAATGCCGTTGATAAGGTTCAAGTCAGTGGTGTCAACGTATTCAGCGCGGAGGTTCAGGCCGAGCTTGGCCGTCGCCTGATAGCTGGCGTAAACACCGAAGACGTTGCCGTCAGCCGAGTAGGCCAAGGATTGGAGAACGTCGTAGGCAAAACCCACCTTCAAGCCGGCAACCGGCGTATTGAGCGTGCCATTGATGCTGTAGTTGTTGACGCCACCGTTGTCGAAGGACTGAACGGTCTGCACATTCAACGTGGAACCCTTCAGAGCGCCAAAGCTGTTCGGAGCCGTGAGGGTAGCGGAAGCCACATAGTCAAACGAACTCGCATTGGCGTCACTCTGACCGTAGCCCTGTGACGTGCCACGGTTGACAATGCCACCGGTGAAGCTAAGCAAGTCGGAAACCTTGTAAGTTCCCAAAAGGCCATTGTAAGAAGCCGGATTGATTGCATAGCCATAGGAACGGCTATAGTTCGGATTCAAGTAGGCCGTATTGCCTTCGTAACCGGTGATACCATCCATCACACCGATTTTCCAGTCAATGCCATTGCCCACCGGAGTGCGCAATGCCACATAGGCTTGGCGAATGGTAACAGCACCGGCAGACGGCAGCCAATATTGGGCATTCGGGTTGAATCCATTAATGGATGAACTGCCAGCGTTCAGATCAACATGATAACCGGCCGCCCACGGGGATTCGTCCAAGGGCTTATCCAAGCTGACAGTTACGTTGTTAAAAGTGAAACCATCAGATTTGATGTCACTATAATCACCAAATTGCCGATCTTGATTGCCGGCCACATAATTGGCAGCCACGTCCACGTAGCCGCTGATGGTGGTGTTTGAGAGCGCGGTTTGCACCTGGCTCAGTTTTGCTTCGTCAGCGCGGACGGCGGAAGCCAAGCTAACGGCTCCGACGGCGGCGAGACCCAATGTCCATTTATTAAACTTCATCTGTTCCTCCAGTGTTGTTTGTTGTTTGTTGTTTGACTGCGATTAGCGGGATAAAAACAGTTTATCCCTGCACCTTGCAGGTGCTATTGGGATTGAAACTAGGGAAATCTGAAAGGGATGACAACATTTTTTTTCAAAAAATTCGGTCTTTGAGCCGGAATACGCATAAAAAGCGCAAAAAGAGTCGGTTTTTAGCATTTTACCCTGCTTAAAAACTCTAACCAACAGTTCCATATGGGTAAAATTGGTGTTCGAGATACTTGTGTTAATTGCGTAATCGCCCCTTTGCGGTCTAGTAAATCATCTGTTTTTTCAAAATTTTGGTCACTTTGATGTCATCACAGCGCGGGCCGTTTTAATCAGCTAGACTCAAAGTCAGCTGGTCGGACGAATCATCACCGCTGCGAGGATTTTTTGGTGACATTCCTCCACAGTGTGCGCGTCGGTGTCGATGCGATTTTCCATCTCAATTGAACGCGGATTCTCAAAGGGATAATTGATCAACTGATGCACCTTACCCTCCAGCGCCCGTTTGTAAATGCCCTTGGGGTCGCGTTGCATACAGACTTCCAATGGCGCATGGATGTAAAACCACACCAACTTTTTCCCGAGAATTTTTGCTGCCAAATCGCGTTGGCTGTGCTCGGGCGCCATGGTGGAAACTACGACGTTCAGCCCTTGATTTGCAAGCAGACGGGCGACTTCCGCAATCCGCCGATGGTTTTCCAACCGGGCGTCCGATTGGAAACCCAAATCGGAACAAAGCGTTGACCGCATCTCGTCCCCATCCAGATAAATCAAGGGGACGCCCCGCCCGGCCAGTTCGTCCCGCAGACGCAAGGCCAAGGTGGTCTTGCCGGCTCCGGAACGACCAAACAGCCAAAACACTCTTGGGTCGTAATTCATGCTGGCACATTGAAAGGAATGGGCGGCGCACTGGCAAGCCGTTACCGTCCGACGGTTTGGATTTTCATTTTAACCAGAAACACCGCGCGTTATTGGAACCAATCTTGCTCACAAAACCGACGGATGCAGATTGCACTTGCAATTCATCGCCATTAAACTATTTAGAAATCAAGGATATGCCATTATTTGCTTACACCGCCAGAGAGACGGCCACTGGCCGCGAAATTCGCAACACCGTCGATGCCGCCTCCGAACAGGCCGCCATCGCCACCTTGCTGAACCGAAATTTGCTCGTCGTTGAAATCCGCGAGAAGGTCGCCAAGCGTGGCCAGACCAAGGGCGGCAAAGTTTCACTCAACGATCTCGTGGTTTTCACTCGACAGCTCGCCACGATGATTGATGCCGGTATCGCCATCGTGCAATCGCTTCAGGCACTGGCCGAACAGACGCCCAATAAAATCATGCGCGACACCATCCATGACATTTGCACACGCGTGGAAAGCGGTGAAAGTTTTTCAGAGGCGCTGACCCGTCATCCCAAAGCGTTCAACCGACTTTATGTTTCCATGGTTGCCGCTGGCGAAAAAGGCGGCTTGCTCGCTGAAATTCTTGCGCGCCTAGCCACCTATTTGGAAAATACCGAACGCCTCCGCAAGAAAGTCAAAACAGCATTGATGTATCCCACGGTGGTCACGATTGTGGCGATTGTCATCACTATCTTTTTGCTCGTCCGCGTCGTGCCTACCTTCAAGGAAGTTTATTCCGGTTTCGGCGAGAAACTGCCGGCTCCCACCCAGTTCCTGATGGATATAAGTGAGCTCATCCAACATTTCCTCGTTTATCTCATCGTGCTTGCCGGTGCCGGTGTCTGGGGCTGGTTATATTTCATCAAAACCCCGAAAGGACGTGACTTCTGGGACACCCAGCGCATCAAACTTCCGATCTTCGGTCAAATCGCACACAAAATCTGTCTGGCAAGGTTCACCCGCACCCTAGCCTCGCTCGTCCGCAGCGGCGTGCCCATTCTGGAAGTCCTGCAAATCGTCTCCCAAACCGTCGACAATACGGTCATGGAAAAAGCCATCAAAGCTTCCGCCACCGACATTACGCAGGGAGCCGGCATTTCCGCCGCCCTAGGCAGACATCCCGTTTTCCCTAGCATGATCATCCGCATGCTGACCGCCGGTGAACAGACCGGCAACATTGACAGCATGCTCGAACGCGTCTCCGATTTCCTTGATGAAGAAATTGAAGCCACCCTTTCCGGCCTCATGTCGCTCATCGAGCCGCTGCTCATCGTGTTTCTTGGCGTGGTGATTGGCGGCATGGTCATCTGTATGTTCCTGCCCATTTTCAACCTCGCCAACATTGTTCAGGGCGGACACTAAAAGTTTCAAAATCAAAAACCGCCGAAGGAAATTTCCTTCGGCGGTTTTTTGCTGGAACATCCGGGTATTTTGCAGTTCAAACAGAAACCACTTTCATCGGCTGCGGCTGGAAGACTTTTACCTTCGGCCAACGCGCAGTGATTTGTTCCTCAAACCAATTTCGCGCCGCCGCGTCACCGTGGCCGAGCAGCACCGCGCGCGGCGAAACTTGGCCGACGAATTCAAGCAAGTCCTGACGATTGGCATGCGCCGTCAAATCAAAATCCTGCACATCGCAGCGCTTCGTCACACGCCCCGCGCTCGGGCTGAACACAAAAGTATCGCCCAGCTTCGCTGCCTTCAAATGTCCCGCCGGTGAATCCGGATCCGCGTAGCCCACGAAGAAAATGCTCTGCTTCTCGTCACCGATCATCCGCGTTGCCAATGTGTGCGCCGCCGTGTTTTCGCTCATCATGCCCGCCGTGATGACGAAGATTTTTCCACCGCTCAACTTGATGTTGTCCGCCGCGCCCTTTTCGAGCACGACCAGTTGCAGCGCGTCGTTCAAATGCAAACCCGTATGCTGGCGATGCGTGCGCGCCGCCTCAATATCGTAAAGCTCCGTGAACACGCGCCCCAAACCACCGATGTAAACTGGCTGTTTCTTTAATTTCCCCTCGCGCATCAGCAGCGCCAGTAGCGCCAAAATTTCCTGCGTGCGACCGAGTGCGAACGACGGAATCATGATTGCGCCCTTCCTTTTTTCCGCCGCGTGAATCGCCTCGACGAGCCGCGCAATTTCCTTTTCGCGCGTAAATTCTTTCGGCACCTCGCGGTTGCCGCGCGTCGTTTCCATGATGAGCACGTCTGCCTTCACGTCCTCGAACCGCGCGCCCTTCAAAATCGTCTGGTCGTGGAAACAAACGTCGCCCGTGTAAAACATCGTCTCCTTTTTTCCACGCAAAAGAACGCCTGCCGAACCCAGCGTGTGACCCGCGTCGAAAAATTCCAGCGTCGGCGAAGGCGCACCGGCACACGCCTTGTGAAACGCCGCCCATTCCACCTCGCGGTTATATTTGAAGCCCTGAAACCGCGACGCAATGTCGTCCAACTCGTCGTGCGAATAGAGCGGGTATTCCTTGATGCCCAACTCGTCACGCTGCCGCGTCATCACGTTCACCGAATTGTGCAGCACGCGCTCGATGAGCAGGTAACTCAACTCGGTCATCATTACATGCGCCTTGGGAAATTGCCGCACCGCCACCGGCAGCGAACCGACGTGATCGTGATGGCAATGCGACAGCGCAATGGTGTCCACATCATTTGTGCCCGCCTTGTTGAAAGCCGGCATCGCCGCGCGCCCCTCGCGCTTCGGGTGCATCCCCGCGTCGAGCAAAATGCGGTGTTCGTCCAGCTCCACCAGCCACGCGCTCGCGCCGATGTCCGTGTCTGGATTCAAATTCGTTATATTCATGCGTCATTTCAGCACAAAATCACGAAACTACGAAGTAAAAAGAATTTTAAAAAAGCCGCCAGCGTGGTTGTCCGACATGGATTCGAACCATGACTAAAGCCTCCAAAGAGCTCTGTGCTACCATTACACCATCGGACAAGCGTGGCAAAAATTGACGGCCTAAATTACCAAGACCGCTTACCCCGCACAAGTTTAGAAACCGTCAGACAATCTCCACCGGACATTTTGGCAGCGCATCGAGAAATGCCTGACCGTATTGTTTCGTCAAAACACGGTTGTCCAAAATTACCACGATGCCTGTGTCCGTCTTCGTGCGAATCAACCGGCCGACGCCCTGACGAAATTTCAAAATCGCTTCAGGCAAAGAAAATTCGCCGAAAGAATTTCCGCCGCGCGCCTCAATCGCCTCCAGCCGCGCCTCAATCAGTGGATGATCCGGCACTGCAAACGGTAGCCGCGTGATGATGACATTGCTCAATGCTTCGCCCGGCACGTCCACGCCCTGCCAAAAACTGTCCGTGCCGAAGAGCACCGAATCCACGTCCGCCTTGAACTGCTCCAGCATCGTCGAGCGCGGCGTGCCCGCGCCTTGCACGATGAGATTGATTTCCAGCCGGTCAAAAAAACTCTGCATCCGCTCCGCAACTTCCTGCATCAACTTGTAACTCGTGAACAGCACGAACGCCTTGCCGTGGGTTTGCTTCACGAAATGCTCCACCCAATGAACCAGCGCATCCGCGTAGCCGGCCTCGCGCGGGTCGGGCATTTTTTTGACGGTGAACAATTTCATCTGCCGCTCGTAATCGAACGGCGTGCCGACTTGAAGTTGCGTCGCAGATTCGCAGCCAACTCTTTTCGAGAAATAATTTAGACCGGCGTTGGTGATCTTTTTTTCTGACTTCTGACTTCTGACTTCTGACTTCTCCGACGAAGTCGCCAGCGTCGCGCTCGTCATGATGACACTCGTGTCCGTCTCAAACAAACGCCTTCGCAAATACTCCGCCACGTCCACCGGGGCCGCGTTCAGCGAAAGGTTGCGCTGCGATTTGCCGCCGCGCTCGACCCAATAAACATGGTCGTCCGCGTCCTGATTCAGAAACTCCGCGACTTCCACTTTCAACTCACCCAGCCGCCGGTTGCATTCCAAAAGTTCCTGCCCGATCTCCTTGTCCTCGCTCGTCTTGATAAGTTCGCTGACGGCCTCGCGCAAGCGTTGGATGGGCAAAGTGACGTTGTCCTTCACCAACTCCGCGCGGCGAATGCGTAATTCCTTCCATTCGCGCTTGCGGTCGCCGCCGCCGAACGAAGTTTTTTTTACCTCGGCCTGAATTTCCTCGCACGCGCTCTCGACGCTTTCAAAAAACTTGTCCGATTCGCTTAAAATATCTGCGACGAGCTTCACGGCTTTGCCCTGGCGCAGCGTGGCGAGCAGACCCTTTTCCGTCTTCGGATTCCACAGCCGGTTCAGCGAATAGCGCATCTGCCCGCTCGACACGCTCAGGCCGATGTGCCGCGATGCCACGCTCTCCATCGTGTGCGCCTCGTCGAAAATCACGAAGTCGTTCTTGAACAGGATGCCGCCCTCCATCTCCTCATCCACGCCGCCGAGCAACGTGAAAAAAAGTGTGTGATTCAAAATCACCACGTCAGCAGAAAGAATCCGGTTCCGCACTCGCTGAAAAAAACACGTCTCATGGTCGCGCGCAAAATCCGATTGATGCCCGCACGTTTTTGGCGAACACAGTCCGCGCTCGGAACAGACCTGCGCCCAAACTTTCCCGTCGGGCTCGATGGAAAAATCCGAGAGGCTGCCGTCCTTCGTGGTCTTGGACCATTCGTAAATGCGCTGCAATTCTTCGGCTTCGGACGACGTGAATAAATTTCCCGATTGCTGCATCGCCTTTTGCAAACGCCGTGTGCAGAGATAATTCGCGCGGCCCTTCAGCATCGCGTAGGAAAATTTCACCGGCTCCGGCAACGCCGCCAAAACGCCCGTCAACATGGGCAAATCTTTTTCCGTGAGCTGCTCTTGAAGATTGATCGTGTGTGTGGAGATGATGGCTTTTTTCTTTTGCGCCACGGCGAACAAGATTGCCGGAATCAGATACGCGAGCGACTTGCCGACGCCCGTGCCGGCCTCGACCGCGAGGTGTTCCTGATTTTGTAGCGCCCGCGCCACGGCCACGGCCATCTCCTGCTGCTGCGGACGAAATTCAAAATTACTCGCCTTGGACAGCACGCCGCTCGCGGAAAAAATTTTCTCCACTTGAGAAACCAAATCCGCACCGCTCGGTTGATCTTCAGCGAGCGAAATCATTTCAACGGCGCGCTGCTCAAAACCACTTTCAGCGCCGACGTTTTTCCCGGCGCGAGCGAAAGCTTGTTCTGCTTCACGTTGCCCGATTCCACGCAGACCATATTTTTATGCTCCGCCGGATCGAAATCGTCGGGCAGTTTTTGCGTCGTCCACGGATTCCAGACGACGGTGGATTGCGAATTAAATTTCTCCACGCGGATCGTGCGCTTCAGGCTGGCATCATGGATTTCCACAGTAGCCGCGTTGTCGGCATAGACGCGGTTGGTTTCCTTCGCGATGCGCAGCACGGCCTCCGGCTCCACTTTGCGTGAGCCGGTATCGCCAGCGGCAAAATCATTGAATGGCGCCTCGCGCAAACCGGTCAGCGAAATCGCGCCGATATCGCCGACCTGAAAATAAGTGTGCAGACAATTCTCGATCTCCAGCGCCGCGTCACAGGAATCATTTGTGGCGACGAGTTCCATCGTCAGCGTGTCGGCGACGGTCACGATAAATTCGGCTCGCAGATTCTTCCAAGCCTCGCGTCCGGGAATTTGCGGCAGCGCAAAATGCACCGACACTTTGCCGTCCGGTGCGGCGGCGGTTTTCACCAACTGCCATTCCGTGCTGCGTGCGAAACCGTGCGCGGGCTCGCCCTCGCGGCCGCCAAACCACGGAAAACAAATCGGCACGCCGCCGCGAATCGGTTTGCCGGCGGC
>CAIXFY010000002.1 GCA_903918885.1 uncultured Verrucomicrobia subdivision 3 bacterium | reverse complement strand
CGTGATCGGAGCAATGGCGCCGGGCGTCATCGAGAAATTCTCGAAGAACGGTGGTTCTTGAATATAAGTGGATTTGCGATCCCACTCGTAAACATTGCCGGTGCTCGAAGAAATTTCGTTCCACTTCGGATTTTGCGCGGCGAAATCTTTGTAGAGCTTGCGGAAAATTTCCGGTTGCAACGCGGCCTGCATGAGGTCGCGCACCTCTTTCAAGCTCGGCCAGATGTCGCGCAAGTGGACGGGCTTGCCATCCTTGCCGGTGCCGAGCGCGTCGTTGGCGAGGTCAATGTCCACGCGGCCCGCGAGCGCGAACGCGACCACGAGCGGCGGCGACATGAGGAAGTTCGCCTTGATGTTCTGGTGGACGCGCGCCTCGAAATTACGATTGCCGGAGAGCACGGCGGCGGCGACCAAATTATTTTTCACCACGACTTCTTCGATGGCCGGATGCAACGGGCCAGAGTTGCCGATGCAGGTGGCGCAACCGTAACCGACCAGATTGAAACCCAGCTTGTCGAGATACGGCGTGAGGCCGGTAGCGTTGAGATAATCCGTGACGACGCGTGAACCAGGCGCGAGCGAGGCTTTGACGGAAGCGTTGACGGTCAGACCTTTTTCCACTGCTTTCTTCGCGAGCAAACCGGCGGCGAGCATGACGCTGGGATTGCTGGTGTTCGTGCAGCTCGTGATCGCGGCGATGAGAACGGATCCGTGACCGATGGTGGATTTGCCGCCAGTCAGCGCGACATCGGCTTTCACTTTGCCGAGGTCTTCGGACTTCATGCCAAAACCGTTTTCGGTGACAGGCTTGCTGAACGCGGTGATGAATTCGTTTTTTAGCTTCGGCAATTCGATGCGGTCCTGCGGGCGTTTCGGACCGGCGACGCTGGGCAGCACCGTGCCGAGATCGAGTTCGATTTCCTGCGAATAGACGACTTCGCCTTTCTTCGGAATGCCCCAGAGGCCTTGCGCCTTGTAATAATTTTCGTAGGTCTTGACGGCTTCATCGCTGCGGCCGGTGGCGCGCAAATAATTCACGCACTCGGCATCAATCGGGAAGAAGCCCATCGTCGCGCCGTATTCGGGCGCCATGTTCGCAATGGTCGCGCGATCCACGAGCGGCAACGCCGCCGCGCCGGGACCGAAAAATTCCACAAACTTGCCGACTACTTTTGCCTTGCGAAGAATCTGCGTGACGGTGAGCGCAACGTCCGTGGCAGTGACGCCTTCGCGGATGGAACCGGTGAGATGAACGCCGACCACATCAGGCGTAAGAAAATAAACGGGCTGGCCCAACATGCCGGCTTCCGCTTCGATGCCACCGACGCCCCAGCCGACGATGCCGAGACCGTTGATCATCGTGGTGTGCGAGTCGGTGCCGACGAGCGTGTCGGGATAATACACCTCGCCGGCATTCAGCACGCCCTTGGCGAGATATTCCAAATTGACCTGATGCACGATGCCAATCCCCGGCGGCACGACCTTGAACGTATCAAACGCCTGCATGCCCCATTTCAAAAACTGGTAGCGCTCACGATTGCGCGTGAATTCCAAATCTAAGTTCTTTGCCATCGAATCCGCGCCACCGGCGAAATCCACTTGCACCGAATGATCCACGACGAGATCCACGGGCACGAGCGGCTCAATGATTTTTGGATTCTTGTTCAGCTTGGCCACGGCGGTGCGCATCGCCGCCAAGTCCACCAGCAGCGGCACGCCGGTAAAATCTTGCAGCACGATGCGCGCGACCACGAACGGGATTTCCGCCGTGCGCGTCTCGGTCGCCTGCCAGTTGGCGAGTTCCTTCACGTTCGCTTCGTGGACTTTTTTACCGTCGCAATTGCGCAGGACGGATTCGAGCACAATGCGAATGGAAACTGGTAATTTTGAGATAGGACCGACACCGGCTTTTTCCAATGCGGGCAGCGAGTAAAATTTTCCGGACGCGCCGTTGCCGAGTTCAAAATTCTGCAACGTTCCGAACAAGTTGTGGGATGCACTCATTTTATTCCTATGATTAAAAAACAATCACAAGAAAATGAAGATTGCACCTGCCACTGTCAAGCGAAGCGCGGAAGGAATTTGCTCCGGTCAATTTGCCGACAACTTGGACGACAATAACTCAGCGATGCGTTTTTCGAGGCGGCCGAGGTCGAGCGGCTTCGTGAAAAAGTCCTCGGCGTGCATCGCCGCGGTGCGCTTGGTCACGTTACCGCTGAGGGCGCTCATGAAGATGATGGGGATTTTTTTCGTGACCGGCTGGCGGCGCAAGATTTCGCAGACGGACAAACCGTCCAGATCCGGCAGCAAAATATCCAAGAGGATCAAATCCGGCTTGAACTGCCGCGCCTGACTCAGGGCGTGCACGCCGTCACCGGCCACCAGAAATTCACAACCGAGATTCGCGAGGCGGAATTTCACCAGTTCGATGAAATCGCTCTCGTCGTCAACAATCAGGATTCTCGGTATCACGATCAAATACTACTTCATGCTGGCAAAACCACCATGTCAGGCAGGTTAAAGGCAGGTTACGATATGGAAACAAAATCCGGGCGCGCGGAAGCAAAAACGCGCGACAATCAAGGGTGTCGGTAAGTTTGCATCACCGCCAGCATCTCGCGCACGGCCGCGTCCATCCCGACCAGCACGGCGCGGCTCACGAGACTGTGGCCGACGTTCAACTCCACCAGATGCGGCACGGCGAACAGCGCGGGAAGATTTTCAAGGTTCAAACCGTGACCGGCGTTCACCTTCAGCCCGAGCACGTGCGCCTGCCGCGCGCCGGCGACGAGCCGCCGCAATTCCTTTTCGCGCTTGGCGGCGTCATGAAAATCTTCCGCGAATTTACCCGTGTGCAATTCGATGAACTGCGCGCCGACCCGCGCGCTCGCAGCAATCTGGTCTTCATCCGGCGCGATGAAAAAACTGACCTCGATGCCCGCGTCGTTCATTTTTTTGCGCGTTTCGGCCAGAGATTTTTCCGCCGCGACCACGTCGAGTCCGCCTTCCGTCGTCACCTCCAGCCGTCGCTCCGGGACGATGCAGACGATGTCCGGCTTGAGCTTCAGCGCAATGGAAATGATTTCCGGCGCGTTGGCCATTTCCAGATTCAAACGCGTTTTGATTTTTTCGCGCAACGCCCAGACGTCGCGATCCTGGATATGCCGCCGATCCTCGCGCAAGTGCGCGGTGATGCCGTGCGCGCCGGCGGCTTCAGCCGCGAGCGCCGCCGCGACCGGGCACGGTTCGCCGTGGCCGAGGCCGCGATAACGCGCCTCGCGAATCGTCGCGACATGGTCAATGTTGACGCCAAGTTTGAGCATGAAATTATTTCGCCGGAAGCGGCGTAGTCACCGCGGCGGGCGCGGGCTGCGGCCGCCGGTTTTTTTTTTGGAGCGTGAACTTTAAATCACAACCGGGAAAATTAGGGGCTTCCAGCCAGTTGCCCAGTGCGAGCAACTCCAGCGCGGTGAATCCGCCGACGGATTTTCGGGTGAACGTCATTTCGGCCGAGCCAGTCTGGAAAATTTCGGTGACGTTGTTGCCCATCGCGGGCGAAACTTTTTGAATCCATTTCAGCGCGGTCGATTCTCCTTCAAGCTGCCGGCGAACGGTCATGAGCAAACCGAGTTGACTAAAGTTTAAAGCCTGCGGCAGGCGTTCAGCCGTGATTTCCCAGTGATAAAACAAAAGGTTTTTTTGCGCCAGCCGCTGACTCAAATCCGCCGGCAGCGGGCCACCGCGTCGGATATTCGGAAAACCGCCGGCAAGAAGAAATTGCCCCGCCGGTTCACGCACGGCTTGGATGTAGGGCGAAAGAAATGGCGGCATCCCCATCAAGGAAATCTGATTACCCGTCTGCTCCACCGACAGCGGCGCCAAAAACTTGCCGGCGGCATTTTGATGGTTCAATTCAGTTTGCAAATTCGCATAAACCTGCGCCAGCACCGACGCCGCATCGGCCACCGGCAACGCCAGAAAAGTCTGGTAGGGAACCTGCGGCAACGCCCAGACAAACGCCTGATTGGGCGCGGGCGAAAGTGCGTAGGGCAAACTCCATGGTTGCGACTTGAGCCACGCGGCAAAGCCACGCACGGCGGTAAAACTCACGAACGGCGGATGCACTGTATTCGTCGGGACCTGCCAGTGCTCCAGCTGGAGCGAAAGATTTTCCGGGAACAAAAATCGGCCGTTGATCCACAAATTATCATCGGGCGCGGTGACGGTGAATTGTGTCTCTGGTAATCCGAGTTCTTTCAGTTTGGGATACCACTGCGCGAGCCGCGGCCAGTTAACATCAGCGGATAGCCAGGCGGTGTCATTGGCGGAAACTTTCTGCACCAGACCATCAGCCAGCTTTTGTGCGCTGGCGTCCGAGGCAAAAATCAGCCAGCCACCAGTCTGCTCAAAAATCGCCGTCGCAAAAAATAATTTCAAGGTGCTCTGCCACAATTGGGCCCGGTCAACGCCCAGTTTGATGGCAATTGCCGCTGTCGGTTTCCCGTTGGCCACCGCGCGCGCGTCCAGATACCACTCGGACTTTTGCAGGTCGTCAAACAGCGGGCGCAGTTTGGCCGCGCCGTCGGCCACCGTCGCGCCGGTGTTTTTTTGCAGCCAACCGGAGAGCCAGACCGACAATTTATCCGCCGTCTGTTTCCGCAGCGCCAGCGCTTCGGCGCAACCAAACTCATTGGTGAACGCCGTCACATTTTTGGCAGTGAAGATTTTCTGGACGCCGGCAAAATGGATTTGCGCGATCAAATCCGGTGTCGGCAACGCGGCGCGCAGGCCAGCCGTGACCAAAACTAGGTTGAAAATAATGGCAAACTTTTTCATCGGGTGCATTTCTGTGCCAAATCCACCGCAGCTTGGCAATCGCAAAGGCAGGAACGGGCGGCAACACATTTCAATTTCAGATTGCCGCGCCGCCAGAATCCCGCTTTCATCGGGCGTGCACAAGCTGCGAAACCTGTTGTTTTACTGGCTGCCGGTGGGTGCGTGGATGTCATTGATATTTTCTGCCTCCAGCGATGCTCATTCCTACCAGCATTCCTCCACACTATTTGTTCCATTGCTGCATTGGCTATTTCCTGAGATGTCATCGGAGCACATCGAGGCCATCCACCACCTCTTCCGCAAATGCGGCCACCTGACCGAATACGCCCTGCTTGCCCTGCTCCTCTGGCGCGCAATTCACTCTACTCGTAATCCAATAAATACACCGGAGCGCAGCCAAGAAGAATGGCGTTGGGACGAAGCTGGTCTGACTTTGGCCATCATTTTTCTATACGCCGCCAGCGACGAACTTCACCAGATTTTCGTCCCGCTGCGCACCGCGCTCGTCACCGATGTATTCATTGACACCAGCGGCGGTGCGGCGGGATTGCTGCTGCTGTGGTCGTTCGGCAAAATCTTCAAACGCCGGTGAAATGAACCGTCCGCTCGTCAGCGTCGTTCTCGCCTACGCTTTCGGGCTGCTGCTCGCGCAAATTTTTTCCGCGCCGATTGCCGTCCTCTTCGCCGCATCATTTCTGTTCCTCGCCCTTGCGTTCGCCTTCGGCAAACTCCGTCCGCACCTGCTCTGGCCGCTGCTCGCGCTGCTCGGTTGGACGAATTTTGCCGTCCGCACCGCCGTCATCGCGCCGCACGACTTACGGTCGCAACTCGGCAGCGAACCCGCGCTCGCGACTGTGCGTGGCGAACTCGCCGAAACGCCACGCCTAAAAATCATCGAGCGCGACGGCGAAGAAAACTGGCGCAGCGCAGCGCGCGTCCGCGTCACGGAAATCCGCCGCGCGGAAAATTTTCAGCCCGCCACCGGCGAAATTCTGGTCACGACGCCCGGACTGCTCGCGTCCAATTTCTTCGCCGGGCAAGCCGTGGAAATTTCCGGCGTCGTATCGCGTCCGCCGCCGCCGCTGGCCGACGGACTTTTTGATTTTGAAAATTATCTCGCCACGCGCGGCATTTATTACCAACTCAAAACCGAATCCGCCAACGACTGGAAAATCTTGCCACCGGAAATTTCCACGCCGCCGCTCACCGACCGCTTTCTCAACTGGTCAAAAGGAACGCTCGCGCTCGGTTTGCCTAATGAAGACGAGCCTTTGCGTTTGCTGTGGGCGATGACGCTCGGCTGGCGCACCGCCTTCACCGGCGACATTGGCGAACCGTTTTTGCGCGCCGGCACGATGCACATGTTCGCGATTGACGGCCTGCGCATCGCCCTGCTCTCCGGCATCATCGTCACGCTCCTGCGCGTGCTGCGCCTCGCGCGCGCGTGGTGCGGCGCGATTGCGATTCCCACGATCTGGTTTTACACCGCCGCCACCGGCTGGGAACCGTCCGCCATCCGCGCGTCCGTGATGATGACTATCGTTCTCGGCGGCTGGGCGCTGAAACGCCCAAGCGATTTGCTGAATTCACTCGCCGCCGCCGCGCTCATCATTCTCGTTTGGAATCCCAACCAGCTTTTCGAGGCGAGCTTTCAACTCTCGTTTTTCGTCATGCTCACCATCGCGCTGATGCTGCCGCCGTTGAACGCGCTGTTTGACCGCGTCTTGAAACACGATTCGTTGTTGCCCGACGAGTTGGTTTCCGGCTGGAAAAAAGTTTTGTTCTGGCTGTCGCGCAAATTCGCGCGCTACTGCGGACTTTCGTTCGCCGCGTGGATGGGCTCGATTCCGCTCGCAGCGAAATATTTTCACCTGTTCAGCCCCGTCTCGACGTTCGCCAATCTCTTCGCCGTGCCACTCGGCACCTTCGCGCTGATGGCAAACCTCGGCGCGCTGCTCTGCGGCCATTGGCTGCCGTGGCTGACCGAAATCTTCAACCACGCCGCGTGGTTTTTCATGGTCGCGATGACCTGGGTGAGCGTCGAAAGCGCCAAGGTTCCCGGCGCGTATTTTTATGTGCCGGAACCGTCGCTCGCCACGATTGCGATTTATTACGCTGCGCTCATCGGCGCGTTCAGCGGCTGGTTTGCGACGCGACGCAGAATCGTTTCCGGCGCGGCCATCCTGCTTGGCATCGGCGGAATTTATCTGTGGCAATGGCAGTCGGCGCACGACAAAACCGATTTGACCGTGCTGCCACTGAACGGCGGACACGCGATTTATGTGGACGCCGCCGGGCGAAAAAACGACTGGCTCATCAACTGCGGCGATGAGAAGGCCGTTGATTTCACGCTGAAAAATTATCTCCGCGCGCAGGGCGTCAATTCGCTGCCGCGCCTCGCCCTGACCGAAGGCGACACGAAAAATTGCGGCGGCGCGCGGGCGCTCGACGAACTTTTTGGCGTCGGCGAGCTGTGGACGAGCGGCGTGAAATTCCGCTCCGCCGCTTATCGCGACGCGGTGGCGGCATTTGACCAACCGGCAAGCCGCCACAAAATCCTGAGCGCCGGCGACACGGTCGGCTGTTGGCGGGTTTTGTTTCCGGCGGCGACCACCAACGTCGCCAAAGCCGATGACGCGCCGCTGGTGCTCCTCGGCAATTTTCACGGCGCGCGGATTTTGCTGCTCGCCGATTTGAGCCGGAGCGGACAGAGCGAGTTGCTGTCGCTCACCAACGACTTGCGCGCCGACGTCGTCGTGGCCGGTTTGCCGGCGGAAGGCGAGCCGCTGTGCGACGCGCTGCTGGACGCGATCCGGCCGCAGGCCGTCGTCATTGCCGATTCCGAATTTCCGGCGACGCGGCGCGCGAGCCGCAGCTTGCAGGAACGGCTGGAGCGGAGGAAAATTTTCGTGGTTTACACGCGCACTGCCGGCGCGGTGAAAATTGAAACGGACAACGCCGGTTGGAAATTGCGCGCGATGGATGGCCGAATTTTTCAGAAATGAAAAATGCGCTTGATAACAAACCGGGTTCGGCGCAGCCTAAATTTGTTGAAAATGCAGGTCACAAAAGCTGCGGCCTGACAATTCTAGGCGGCTTAATGCATGTTTAATTCCGACGACAAATTGGCGCTAGTGATATTCATGAGTATCGCTGCCTTATTGATTGCCCTCGGATTTTGGATTCGCCGCCGAGAGCAATCTGTCCGTGATTGGGCTCAAGTATCAGGGGTTATTACTACATCCACGACCCAACGCCGACCAGTTGCACGTGGCTGCGAAGAGGTCTTACCCATTATCGAATATGAGTTTACTCTTAATGGGCGAATTTTTCATTCAAACCATTGGCGTATTCTCAATTTTTCTAGTGGTGTCTATTGCAGTGCCGAGGCTGTGACAGCATTTTACCGAGTTGGCCAACCGGTTACGGTATTCGTCAACCCGCGAAACCCGAAGCAGTCGGTTTTGGAATTTACGCCATCTTATTTGTGTTGGGTTCCGTTTGGTTTTGCGATTTTTTGCATGGCGTGTGCGGCTTTAGTGATTCTAGTATCTTTGAATAAATAATGTGCCGTCACCAAGATAGGCTGCAAAACTTCCCGTTGTTCACCTTGACCGCGTCAGCGAGACGGCGACATGCCGCGTGTGCGGGAGGATGAATTTCTTCACTTCAACCAAAACGGCTTGCGGCTTGAATTCCGCAAGGATGGCGTCCGCGATATCGGCCGCCAGCTTTTCGATGAGCTTCCATTCGCGGCCGGCGCCGAACTTCATGAGCCGCTGCGAGACGGCAAAATAATCAATCGTATCGGCGATGGCGTCGCTGGTCGCGGCGGCGGAAAAATCCGCCTCCATTTCCACGGAGAGCAGCAAACGCTGCGGCTGCGCGCGTTCCGCGTCCGGCACGCCGACGCGGTAAAACACTTCGAGGTCAACGATGGAGATTCTGGCCATTTATTTTCGGGATTTGGTTTTGCGCTTTTTCTCCACCGCCTCGATCAAAATCTTCGTCGGCTTGTTCAGCTTGAGCTTTTTGGCGTCGGCCAGTTTCAGCCATTTGAACTCGCGGCCTTCCTCGTTCAGAATCACGTTCAGCTTTTTCCCGACCGCGCGGCAGACGTAGTTCAGCAGCACGAAATGCGCGTCGCGGTAAAATTCCTTCGAGCTGATGCAATCCTGCACGATGACAAATTCGATCTCCGTGATCTTGAGATTGGTCTCCTCCAAAATCTCGCGGCGCAGCGCGGCTAGGGCGGTTTCGCCACGCTTGATCTTGCCGCCGGGAATGCCCCATTTGCCGGACCACTTGTGCGTGCGGATCATCAGCGCCTCATTGCGGGCGTTGAAAATCAGCGCGCCGACGGTGGCGAGCGGCGGTTCGCCTTCGCCGGAATTTTGCACTGACGGGAGGCAGAAATTATTTTTCTCCAACGCGCGCTTCAGCTCGTCCAGATGCTCGACAATCAAGTCCGGCTTGGCCGCGCGCAATTGGTCGAGCGTGTTGTAGCCGGTCAGCACGGCGCAGGAATGGACGCCGCCGTGTTTGGCGGTCTCGATGTCGTGTTCCATGTCGCCGATGAACAGGGTTTCGTCGGGCTTGAGATTATTGTCGCGGAGGATGTCGTGGATTTTTTCGCGCTTGTCCCAGACGTCGGTGTAGGGCTTGTCGAGAAACGCATCGAAGCCGGTGACCTGGCATTGCGTCGCAAAATAATCGCCGTGGACGGTGCTCAAGAGAAAGGTGCGGATCTTACGGGCGCGGCAGAATTCCAGAAATTTCCGCGCGTGCGGCAGTTCGACGACCGAGCTTTGCGACTGGCTGAACTCCTCATGAAACCACGCCTCCAGTTGATCCATGGACACATCGGGCGTGTGGCGGTCGTAAAATTTGGCGAATGGCAGTTGAAATTCCGCGCGGAACTTGTCCAGCGACATCGCCGGCCGCCCGGATTGCGTGAGGACGTAGTTGGATGCTTTCAGCACGGCGGGCAAGTCGTCCACGAGCGTTCCCGACCAGTCGAAGATGATGTTGCGGATCACGCGGGGAAATTAACCACAAAGGCGACAAGGCACAAAGGGAAACAAAAACTTTGTGTCTTGGTGTCTTGGTGGTTAAATCATCGGACGCAATGCTGATTGCCTTCAACAAACCCTACGGCGTGCTGTCGCAGTTCACCGGCGATGGCTCGCCCAATCGTCCGCTGGCGGAATTTGGTTTTCCAAAGAACGTCTATGCCATCGGCCGCCTGGACGCGGATTCCGAGGGACTGTTGCTCTTGAGCGACGAAGCGCGCTGGAACGACCGGCTGCTGAATCCGCGCCATGCGCACGAGCGTGAGTATTGGGCGCAGGTGGAAAAAATTCCGACGCGCGAAGCGCTGGACAAACTGCAAAACGGTCTCGTCATCCAAGGCCATAAGACTTTGCCCTGCCGCGCGTGGCTGCTGGAACCGCAGCCGGAGGTAGGGTCATCGCGCTGCGATGACCGGACGGCGCAGCGCGCCGTCCCTACCAGAATTCCGCCCATTCGTTTTCGCAAATCCGTGCCGGATTGCTGGATTGGCTTGGAACTCGTCGAAGGCAAAAACCGCCAAGTGCGGCGCATGACGGCGGCCATTGGCCATCCGACGCTGCGACTGATGCGCGTGAGAATTGGAAATTTCTGGCTCGGTGATTTGCCGCCGGGATCGTGGCGGATTTTATCGGCCACGGATGAAACACAGGTTGAACACAAATAAAATTCACGGTAATTTCAGCGCGTGATTGATATTTTGGAAATGCAGCCGCGCGCGGTGATGGTTCGAAATAAATTCGAACCACTCGCGCACGAAATTTTCACGCTCAAGAAACAACTGAACGCCGTCATCCTCGCGCACAATTACCAGGTGCCGGAGATTCAGGACGTCGCGGATTTCGTCGGCGATTCCCTCGGCCTCGCGCAGCAGGCGGCACAGACCAGCGCGGATGTCATCGTGTTCTGCGGCGTGCATTTCATGGCGGAGACGGCGAAGATTTTAAATCCGAACAAAATTGTCGTGCTGCCGGATCGCGACGCCGGTTGTTCGCTGGAAGAAAGCTGTCCGGCGGAAAAACTCGCGGCGTTGCAGGCGACGAATCCGAATTTCTGGACGATTGCCTACATCAATTGCAGTGCGGCGGTGAAGGCGTTGTGCAATGTCATCGTCACCAGCGGCAACGCGGAACGCATCGTCAACGCCGCGCCGAAAGACAAAGACTTGCTGTTCGTGCCGGATGAAAATCTCGGCCAATGGGTGATGGAGCAGACGGGCCGCCCGATGACGCTGTGGAAAGGGAATTGTTACGCGCACGTCGAGTTTCAGCGCAAGCAGGTGCTGGCGGCGAAGAAACAATTTCCCGATGCGAAAATTATTGTCCACCCAGAGAGCTTGCGCGAGGTGCGCGAACTGGCGGACGCGGTTTGTTCCACGGAGAAGATGATCACCTACTGCAAGACGAGTCCGGCGAAGCGTTTTGTCATCGTGACGGAATCGGGCATCATTCACCGGATGCAGAAGGAATGTCCGGAAAAAGAATTTCTCTGCGCGCCGGTGTTCAATGCGCTGAAGCTACCAACGGACGGCTGTCGTTGCAGTGAGTGCAAATTCATGAAGATGAATACGCTCGAAAAAGTCCGCGACTGCATGAAGAAACTCTCGCCGCGTGTGGAGCTGCCGCCCGAAATCATCCAGCGCGCCCGCCTGCCAATTGAGCGGATGCTAGAGATTTCGGCGAAACCGATTGAGAATGCGGGATGATTTTCTTAAGAAAGATTTGTCTCATCATCGCCATGGCAACATCTCCCCTGCCCGCTTCGGCGACTGAAAATCAAGAATGCGTGATTCTACTGCACGGCTTGTGCCGCACGAGCCACTCGATGGCTCCGATGGAACGTGCTCTGTCCGCGTCGGGTTATCGCGTCTTGAATGTGGATTATCCGTCGCGCACGGCGGCGATTGATGCGTTGAGCGAAGACGCGATTGGCCGCGCGCTGGCGGACACCGAAAAATCTGGTGCGGTCAAAATTCATTTCGTTACGCACTCGCTCGGCGGGATTTTGGTGCGGAGCTATCTGTCGCGTCACACCATTCAAAACCTTGGCCGCGTGGTGATGCTCGGCCCGCCCAACCAAGGTAGCGAAGTAGTGGACAAACTGGGTTCTTGGTGGCTCTTCAAGAAACTCAACGGCCCGGCGGGTAGCGAACTGGGCACGGATGAAAATTCCACACCAAACCAACTCGGCCCGGTGAGTTGTTGTGTAGGAGTGATTGCCGGCGACCGTTCCATCAACTGGATCAACAGTCTGCTCATTCCCGGGCGCGACGATGGTAAGGTTTCAGTCGAGCGCACCAAACTCAAAGGGATGGCTGATCATCTCGTAATCCATGCCACCCACCCGTTTCTCATGCACAACCGAAAGGCCATTGGTCAAACAATTCACTTCCTATCCGTAGGTCGGTTTGAGCGGAGGCCTGGGAACTCCGCCTAGCCGTGCGACTTTTCCGGCACCGAACGCCAATCAGTCGGCGAAGAGGTAGAATCCAACAATAATCAGTGCGCCGGTGGCGACGCCCGCGACGAGGGTGCGAAGCAGGCTGCTCGTGGTGAGCTTGATGCCTTGACCAGCGTTGGCCCGTGAAAAAAGCCAGCCGGAAAGAACAAACACGCCCAGAACAATCACGCTGTGCGTCACCCAATGATGGCCGGTGATTTTTTGCATCGCCGACTGCATATCCGGGGATTTTTCCTTAATCACCACCAGCACGGCATTGGCCACGCTGGCCAGCGCCACGGCGAGTCCGAATGAGGTCGTGTATTTTGAAAGTTGGGAGTTTTCCATATTGGTTTTCCGGTTTTATTTTTAGCGTGCCAGCAATCCCATTTTCACACCCATCGCAATCATGGCGCCGTGACCTTCCATCATCAGGGTCAGCATCACAATCAGCCCGGCGACCCACAGCACCATGCGGCGCGCGTCCTTGTTGGGCGCCAAATTAGTCGCCGCGACGATGGGCAGATAGGTGACCAGCAGCAGCAGCATGATGACTAGATGCTCTTTGGATTCCATGAAGAAATTGTGCGCAAACGGCCACGGGCCTTTTAGGATAACCGCCTTGTCGGCCTTGTAGAAATTGACATACCAGTAGCCGCCAAACACAAATGCCAGCCACATGCTGGCGGCGGCGGTCAGACTCACCTTGCGGATGCGCGCCTGATTGGTTGGGGAAGCGTTCAAGGCCTCCACAAAAACCCAGACGCTCGCGAGCAGACAGCCAACGCCAAACATTACATGGCACATCAGGATTATTTCATTCGCATTCATATCACGGTTATTAGTTGCAGAAAGGACGCCGACGGAATGGCCAAGGTTACAATCAAGAAAATCGCGACGCGAGCGCGAAATTAAACAGACCGCCAATCTCAAAAACGGATTGCGTGAACTTGGCTTCTCTTCTTAACTTGTGCCGCCGCGCGCAGAAAATTTATGAAACTCGTCGCCCAATTTATTGTCTTGGCCGTTTGTCTTGATTTGTTTTTGGTCACCCGAACTTTTGCTGGCCCGCCATTTCTGACCGATGACCCGGCGCCCGTGGATTACCAACATTGGGAAGCTTATCTTTTTGCCAACGGCGATCACGGCCAAGACGATTACGCTATCAACGGTCCAGCGATGGAATTGAATTATGGCGTGCTACCGGACACCCAACTGCACTTGGTTGTGCCCATGACCACCGTGGGCGGCAACGGCGCGCCGACGGTTTCCGGTTTGGGCGACACCGAGTTCGGCATCAAATACCGCTTTCTCCACGAAACCAACGGCTGGCCGCAAATTGGGATTTTCCCAATGGTTGAATTACCGACAGGCGACGCCAGTCGTGGTTTGGGCAACGGTCGCGCGTGGTTCCGTTTGCCGCTATGGATTCAGAAAAGTTTCGGGCCATGGACCACTTACGGTGGCGGCGGCGTGGCCTTGAATTCCGCGCCCGGCCAGCGCGATTATCCGTTCGGCGGTTGGATGGTGCAGCGCGCGTTCGGCGAACGCCTGTCACTCGGCGGCGAAATTTTCGCGCAGGGCGCGATGGCTGATGGGGACAAGGGATTTGCCGCACTCAATTTCGGTGGTTCCTACAATCTCAATGAGCATTTCAGCCTGCTCTTCAGCGCAGGACATAGCGTGGCCGGCGACCGGCATACGCTCTGGTATTTCGGCTTCTACTCGACTTGGTGAGCGGATTTTTTGATCGTTTGCAGTTACGCTGCATCGGTGCTTTTACGCGGTTGTATTTTTCCTAATTACCTCACCCACAATAATCGTAACACGATTGTAACAATTAAGACATATTTCCGTAACATGATGTTGTGAGCTTGTCTGCGTTTTCCGACAAAATAACATGAAAACCATAAAAACTAAAAATACGACCAAACTCGCATTGTTCGCTAGCGCAGCGGCGCTGGCTGCCTTCACTTCTCAAACTCACGCGCAATCTTCCGACGCGCTCATCGACAAACTGGTCGATAAAGGAGTCCTCACGGTGGATGAAGCAAAAGATCTCCGCACCGAGGCAGACAAGGATTTTAAGACGGCCTTTGCCGCCAAGACCGGCATGCCGGACTGGGTGAGCAGCTATAAAATCAGTGGCGATGTGCGCGGCCGTTTTGAGCAATTTGGAGCCAACAACGCTGCATATATCGACCGCGCCCGTCTGCGCTACCGCATCCGCGCCGGATTGACGGTGAACATGTTGGACAATTTGGAAGCAGGCTTTCGCCTGACATCGGCCGATCCCACGAGCATCAAAGGTTCCACAGTGCCGAACGGCAATGTCGTTTCCGGCAACACCACGATGCAGGACAATTTTACGAAGAAGATGGTTTACTTCGACGCCGCCTACGGCAAATGGACGATGATCAACAGCGATGGTAAACTCCTCGCACTAACCGTGGGTAAAATGGACAACCCGTTCCAGTTCACGCCGATGGTGTTCGACCCAGACATCACGCCCGAAGGTCTGGCATTGACCGGCGGCTACACCATCAACGACAAGCACAACATCGCCTTTGCCAGCGGCTTCTTTGTGATGGATGAAGAATCTAGCTCAACCCAGGATCCGTATATGTATGGTGCCCAGATTCAATGGAACGCGAAGTGGAATGACAAATGGTCGAGCAGCGTTGGCGTGGGCGCACTGGCCATTATGACCCCGAATCAGCTTGGCACTAATAACGTCCCTTACGTCAATCAGGGCAACACGCGCGTTAACAGCACCGTCAATGGCAGCAGCGACATCCTGAAATACAACTACACGCCGATCATCGCCGATGCGAGCGTGACCTATACCTTTGACAACGGACCGTTCCTCTACACCGGCGCATTCCCTGTGAAGCTGGCAGCTGAAGCCATTAATAATCCAGGTGCGCCAAATAACAACAACGCCTATTGGGTTGGCTTAACCTTCGGCAAATCCGGTGCCAAGAAAACTTGGGATTTAACCTACCGTTACGAATACCTCGAAGCCGATGCCTGGTATGACCAGATGGTGGACGACGACTTCGGTGCTTATTATTCCAGCCCGAACACGCCCAACAATCCGGGCTTGGGTCTCAAAGGCTATGTCGGCGGCACCAACGTCCGCGGCCACTTGATTAAAGGCGTCTATTCCTTTACCGATTCGCTGTCCTTCACCGCCTCCGCGTTTCTTGATGACTTGATCAACCAAACTGGTGAATCCAAGACCGGCTCCGTCCATTTTATGGCCGACCTGATGTGGAAATTCTAAAAGTCACCAAATTGTAACAAACAAAACGACCACCATTCCGTCATAATAATTGCACATGAAAAAATCATTATTCATCCTCGCCCTCGCGGCAGCCACCAGCGTCTCCGCACTGGCTGGCAACATCACTGTCAAAGGTTCTGATACCCTTGTCATCCTCGCCCAAAAATGGGCCGAGGTTTACATGAGTCAGCATACCGACGTGAAAATCCAAGTCTCCGGCGGCGGTTCCGGCATCGGCTTTGCCGCGTTGCAAAACCAAACCACCGACCTCTGCGACGCCTCACGCAAAATCAAAGCGGCTGAATTGCAGAAGTGTATCGTGGCCTTCAACGCCCGGCCGACCGAATACAAGGTTGCACTCGACGGCTTGTCCGTTTATGTGAACCCGGAAAACTCCTTGAAGGAACTGACCCTTGATCAGGTTGGTGGCATCTTCACCGGCAAGATTAAAAACTGGAAGGAAGTTGGCGGTCCGGACGCTCCCATCACGGTTTACAGCCGTGAAAATAGCTCCGGCACCTACGAGTTCTTCAAGGAACACGTCCTCAAAGGTAAGGACTTCGCCGCTAGCGCGCAGACCATGCCCGGCACCGCCGCCATCGTGCAGGCCGTGATGAAGGACAAAAACGGCATCGGCTACGGAGGCGCAGCCTACGGCGGCAGCAGCAAACTGCTCGCCATCAAAAAGACGGATGCTTCACCGGCCATCTCGCCGACCGAAGAAACTGTGATGAACGGAACCTATCCGATTTGGCGTCATTTGTTTGTTTACGTTGATCCCGCCAAGGACAAGGGCGAAATCGCCGCCTACTTGAGTTGGATTCGCAGTGACGACGGCCAAAAGTATGTCAAGGACATCGGCTACTATCCGTTGCCGAAAAACCTCCGCAGCAATTGATTTGATCGACTGTTCCTCCAACGATCATCCTTGCGGGCGGTGCGGTTTCTCCATTGAGATTCCCGTGCCGCCCGTCTAACTTTTAAACCGCTTGAATCCGCCCGCCAACAATCTCGATAGCCGTTCGCATGGTTGGATGGGCATTCACCGTGGCCACAAAGCACGGCCGGCAGAATGGCTTGCGGAAAAATTCATCTTCCTCGTCTCGCTCTCGGCGATTCTGATGGTGCTGCTGATTTTCCTCTTCGTCGCACGCGAAGCCCTGCCTGTCCTTTTCGGCGAGACCAATACCGCGCTCGTGCAGAAACCGATTCCGCCGGATGAAGTCGACAAACACTCCGCCGCCGAACTGGAAGCCTACCTTGAAATCACGCCAGACCAGTTGGCCAGGATGAGCAAGGAAACCCTGCGCTCGCTGATGGATGTGAAAGTCGAAGCGCAGAACGACATTCCCGAAGAATTTCGCAACGACCCCGACGCGCGCATCAACACCACCGAGTGGCAATACCTCCTCAAAGCGCATCAATGGAGCGGCTACGACAAACCCGAACACATCTGGCAACCCGTCGGCCAAGTCAAAAAATTCAACATCATCCCGCTTTTCGTCGGCACGCTAAAAGTCACTTTGATTGGCCTTTTCTTCGCCGTGCCGCTCGCCGTCGGCGCGGCGATTTATGTTTCGCAGCTCGCCCGCCCGCGCACCCGCGAAATTTTGAAGCCGGTCATCGAAATGCTCTCCGGCATTCCCTCCGTCGTCGTCGGTTTTTTCGCGCTGCTCGTCATGGCGACGGTGCTGCAAAGCATTTTCCATTATCAGACGCGGCTCAACGCCTTCGTCGCCGGCATCGCGCTCGGCTTCGCGGTCATTCCCGTGATTTTTTCCATCGCAGAAGACGCGCTCACCAGCGTGCCGCGCGCCTACACGCAGGGCGCGCTCGCGCTTGGTGCGTCGCGCTGGCAGACCGCGTGGCAAATCGTCCTGCCCGCCGCGCTGCCGGGCGTTTTCGCGGCGGCGGTGCTCGGCTTCGGCCGCGCCATCGGCGAGACGATGATAGTGCTGATGGTTTGCTCCGCGAGCGTGATGTCATGGAGCATTTTTGATTCGGCGCGCAGCATCACGACGACCATCGCCGCCGAAATGGCCGAAGCCGTCTCCGGCGGACCGCACTACCGCATCCTCTTTTTGCTGGGCGCGCTGCTGTTCGCCGCGACTTTTCTTTCCAACATGGCGGGCGATTTTGTCATCCATCGCTTCAAGCAAAAGCTGGAGGGCAAAAAGTGAACACGCTCACGCCTTCCGAATATCTGCCGGAGAAATCCGCCGACACGACGCGGTTCACGCGGAATTTCCGTGCGGAGAAGTTCGACTTCTGGTCGTTCTTTTTCAGCGGACTCACCGGCGCGGCCACCTGGCTCATCGTGGCCATTCTCGCAACGATTCTACTGAACATCGGCATCAACGGCTGGAGCGCCATCTCGTGGCATTTCGTCTCGACGATTCCGAAAAAGGATTTCTTTGACGCCAACACCACCGGCGTGCTGCCAATGATTGTCGGCACTTCCATCCGCGTAATCGTGATGACGATTTTCGTGATTCCCGTTGGCGTCATCACCGCTATTTACCTGACGGAATACGCGGCCAACACCTCCCTGCTCACCCGCATCATTCGCGCCGCCGTCAACAACCTCGCCGGCGTGCCATCCATCGTCTTCGGCCTGTTCGGCCTCGGCTTTTTCATCAACTTCGTCGGCAAAAATCTGGACAAGATTTTGCACAACACCGACGCCGTTTGGGGGCAACCCGCCTTGGTCTGGGCGTCGCTCACGCTCGCGGTGATGACGCTGCCGGTCGTCATTGTCGCCACGGAAGAATCTTTGAAAGCCATTCCCGCCGGCCTACGCGAAGCCAGCCTAGCGCTCGGCGCGACAAAATTACAAACCATCCTGCGCGTCGTGCTGCCGCAAGCGCTGCCGGGCATTTTGACCGGTGGCATCCTCGCCGTCAGCCGCGCTGCGGGCGAAGTCGCGCCGATTCTGTTCACCGGCGTGGCGTATTACATGGCGTCGCTGCCGAGCCACTTGAGCGACCAGTTCATGGATTTGGGCTACCATGTTTTTGTTTTGTCCACGCAGTCGCCGAACATCGAACAGACGCGGCCGATTCTTTACGCGACGGTTCTGGTGTTGCTGATTTTGACTTTTGCGTTGAACCTCGTCGCCGTGCTCATCCGGTCGAACATCCGGAAGAAGATGCGGTCGATGCATTGATTAGAATTATGGCTGAAATCACGATGCCCAAAATGAATTTGCCGGGAACCGCCACCACGGTTTCCGCCAGCGCACCGCTCATTGCGATTGAAAATCTTTCGCTCTACTACGGCGCGAGCAAGGCGCTGAAGAACATTTCGCTCGGCCTCGGCGAGAAGGTGGTCACCGCGTTCATCGGGCCGTCCGGTTGCGGCAAATCCACCCTGCTCCGCTGCCTGAACCGCATGAACGACCTCATCGACAACGTCCGCATCGAAGGCTCGTGCAAGATCGGCGGACACGACATTTACGCGAAGGACGTGGACGCCATTGAACTACGCAAGCGCGTGGGCATGGTGTTCCAGAAATCCAACCCGTTCCCGAAATCCATCTACGAAAACGTCGCCTACGGCCTGCGCCTGCACGGCATGAAGGCGAAATCCGAACTGGATGCCGTCGTGGAAAAGAGCCTGCGCGGCGCAGCCTTGTGGGACGAGGTCAAAGACCGGTTGCACAGCAGCGCGCTCGGACTTTCCGGCGGGCAGCAGCAGCGGTTGTGCATCGCCCGCGCCATCGCCATCCGCCCGGAAATCATTTTGATGGACGAACCCGCCAGCGCGCTCGACCCGCTCGCAACCGCACGCATCGAGGAGTTGATTTTGGAATTGAAAAAGGAGTTCACCATCGTCATCGTCACGCACAACATGCAGCAGGCCGCGCGCATCTCGGATTACACCGCCTTTTTCTACATCGGCGAACTCATCGAGTTCGACACGACCGCGAAGATTTTTACCAACCCGTCCAAACGGCAGACGGAAGATTATGTGACAGGCCGGTTTGGTTGAGTTAGATTTTTAAAAACATCATGGAAAACCCATTTGAATCAGGTCTCGACGCACTGCAACAAAAACTGCTGCTGATGGCCAGCCGCGCGGAAACCGCCGTCAACGAATCAGTCCAGGCGCTCATGCAGCGCGACCACGACCTCGCCCTGCGTGTGAAGGCCGACGACGATGTGATTGACCAATACGAACGCGAGATTGACGAGATGGCCATCCATCTTTTGACCCGCGCGCCACTCGCCACCAACCTCCGCCTCGTCACCGTTGCGATGAAAATCTCCCAGAACCTCGAGCGCATCGGCGACGAGGCCACTAAGATTGCTAAACGCGCCCGCGACCTTTCCCAAGAACCGCCGGTAAAAATCCACCTCGACCTCACTCGCATGGCTCGGCTGTCGCTCTCCATGGTCAAGGACGCACTCGACTCCTTCGTCAACCGAGATCCCATCGCCGCCCGCGCCATCATCCCGCGCGACAAGGAAGTGGACGCACTGAACCACCAGTTGCAGGAGTTGCTTGCGCAGCACATGATGACCAATCCCGACACCATCGCCCGCTGTCTGCATTGGATTGTTGCTACGAAGAGCTTGGAGCGAATCGCCGACCACGCCAAGAACATAGCCGAGGAAGTCGTCTATCTTTGCGAAGCGCAGGACATCCGCCATCCCGGAATCAAAATTCAGGCCATCTCCAGCGCCGCCTGACCGCAACTTTCCGCTTGTCAAAAATCAGTTTTCCTGCATTTATATTTCGTCATTTGACGAAATGACTTTATATGCGGGAATTCATGGCCATCACCAAGGCGTTGTCCGACCCGAACCGGGTGCGAGTTCTGCTCGCGCTGCGCCAAGGCGAACTCTGCGTCTGCCAGATCACGGAACTGTTTAGTTTCGCGCCATCCACGGTCTCCAAGCATCTTTCCATTTTACATCACGCGCATTTAATTCTCTCACGAAAGTCCGAACGCTGGGTTTATTACCGGCTGCCGGACAAATCCGCACCCGTAGCCGTGCGCGAGGCGCTGGACTGGGTTCACAAATCGCTGGCCAAGAGCGCCGAGACCAAAGCGGACATCAAAAAATTGAAGCAGATTTTGAAAACCGACCTGGCGGTGATCTGTCGCCGTCAGAAATGTTGTTGAATTATGAAGACCTCCCTTTCCACCGATCATCCGACTGATTCCCTGCGCCAACTGGTGCGCGAGGGCTACACCAAAATCGCGCAAGAAACCAGCGCCGGCGGCTGCGGCCCCGGAGTCTCCTGCTGCGGCTCCACGCCGCAGGAAGCGGAGAAGCTCGCGCGCGAACTCGGCTACACCGTCGAAGAGCTTAAAGCCTTGCCCGATGGCGTGAACATGGGGCTTTCCTGCGGCAATCCCGCCGCGCTCGCCGCCTTGCAGCCCGGCGAAATCGTCCTCGACCTCGGCGCGGGCGGCGGCTTCGACATTTTTATCGCTGGACGAAAAGTCGGAGCGACGGGCCGCGCCATTGGCGTGGACATGACGCCGGAAATGCTCACGAAGGCGCGCGGGAACATCGCGCATTACCGGAAGGAAACCGGGTTCGACAACGTGGAATTTCGCCTCGGCGAAATCGAACACCTGCCGGTCGCCGACCATTCCGTGGATGTCATCATCTCCAATTGCGTCATCAACCTTTCGCCCGACAAGGCGCAAGTCTGGCGCGAAATCGCCCGCGTGCTCAAGCCCGGCGGCCGCGTGGCCGTGTCGGACATGGCGTTGCTCAGGCCGTTGCCGGCGGAAGTCCTGAAGATGGTGGAAGCGATGATCGGCTGCGTGGCCGGCGCGGTGCTGGTTTCCGAAACCGGACGCATGACAAAAGATGCCGGCTTAACGGACATTGTCCTCAAATCCAAGGCCGGTTATGTCGAGGCGCTAACGGACTGGGAAGATCCGCTTTACAAAAAACTGGTCGGGCTTCTGCCCGCCGGTGCCAAACCGGCCGACTATGTCACCAGCTTGGAAGTGCAGGCGCGCAAGCCATGAAAAACACCAGTCAACCAACCCCGAAGCGCCTCGCGTTCTTCGAGCGTTATCTGACCGTCTGGGTTTTTCTCTGCATGGTGGTCGGCGTGGCGTTCGGAAAAATTGCGCCCGGCTCCACGGCGGACTTGAGCGAATTGGAATTCGTTTCCGGCTCGCACGTCAACGCGCCCATCGCCGTGCTCATCTGGCTGATGATTTATCCGATGATGCTGAAGGTGGATTTCACCGCGCTCGGCGGCGTGGCGAAACGCCCGAAAGGATTGGCCGTAACGCTGTTCGTCAACTGGCTGGTGAAGCCGTTCAGCATGGCGTTCCTCGGCTGGTTGTTCATGCAGCATGTTTTCGCGCCGTGGATTTCACCAGAGCTGGCGAAGGAATACACCGCCGGCCTCATCATCCTCGCCGCCGCGCCCTGCACGGCGATGGTGTTCGTCTGGAGCTATCTTACCGACGGCGATCCGGTTTATACGCTTGTGCAAGTGGCGGTGAACGATCTCATCATGCTCGTCGCGTTCGCGCCCATCGTGATGTTTTTGTGCGGCGTGGCGAATGTCGTCGTGCCCTCAAAAGTGCTGATCACCAGCGTCGTGGTGTTTATTGTCATCCCGCTGGCCGCCGGCTGGCTCACGCGAACCATGCTGCTGAAATCACATGGCAAAGACTGGTTCGAGAAGAATTTTCTGCCGAAGTTCCAACCGGTGACAATTTTTGCGCTCCTGCTGACGCTCGTTTTGATCTTTGCTTTTCAAGCGGAGAATCTGACCACGCGCTGGCTGGCGGTGCTGCTGCTCGCCGTGCCGATTGTCATTCAGGTTTATTTCAATTCCACGCTGGCGTATTTGCTCATGCTCAAACTGCGTGTGCCGCACAACGTCGCCGCTCCGGGTGCGCTCATCGGCGCGAGTAATTTTTTTGAGCTGGCCGTCGCTGTCGCCATCACTTTGTTTGGAGCAAGTTCCGGCGCGGCACTGGCCACGGTCGTCGGCGTGCTCGTGGAAGTGCCGGTGATGTTGTCCGTCTGTAAAATCTGCAACCAGTCACGCGGCTGGTATCAGGAGAAACTCAACTAAATTTTATGTCCAACAATTCGAAGCCCACCATTATCGTTCTATGCACCGGCAACTCCTGCCGCAGCCATATCGGCGAAGGATTTTTGCGCGCCGCACTGGGCGAACGAGCGAACGTCCAGAGCGCTGGATCGAAACCCGCCGGTTATGTCCATCCGCTCGCCATCAAGGTCATGGCGGAAGTCGGAATCGATATTTCCAACCACCGCTCGAAGCCGCTGACGGAATTTCTGGTGCAGCCGGTTCACACCGTCATCACTGTTTGCGGCAATGCGGATCAGGCGTGTCCGATTTTTCCCGGCCAGTTGAACCGACATCATTGGCCGTTCTTTGATCCCGCGAAAGCCACCGGCAGTGAGGAAGAAATCTTAAAATGTTTCCACACCGTGCGCGATGAGATGCGCCGAGTGTTTGAAGCCTACGCCGCCGGCTTGAAGGACGCGCTCAGATCGCGCTGACAAATTTCTGGCCGGGCTGCAGCGGATGGCCGACGAGAAATTGTTCTGCACCCATCCGCTTGCCACCTTCGCGCTGCAATTCCAAAATCCGCAACGCCTTCTGACCACAGCCGACAACAATGCCGGTTTTGTCGGCGGCTAAAATCTCCCCAGCTACGCCGGAACGTTCGACAACTTCGGCTTTCCAGATTTTTAGCAACTGCGGTTTGGCTTCGGCTTGAAGAAACGTGAATGCCCCCGGCCACGGCGTGAAGGCGCGAAGCCGGTTCGAGATTTGTTCCGCCGACTGGTTCCAGTCAATTTTACCGTCTTCCTTTTTGATCTTCGTCGCGTAAGTCGAACCGATGGCCGGCTGCGGCTGCGGCAAAATCTTTGCGGCGACGTAATCAGGAATCGTCTCGGTCAGCAACTCCGCGCCGAGTAGAGCCAAACGGTCGTGCAAAACCTGCGAGTCATCCGTCGGCAAAATCTGCGTGCGGCGCATGGAAAGAATCGGCCCGGTGTCCAGCCCCGCATCCATCTTCATGATGGTCACGCCGGTTTCCGGCTCGCCGTCAGCGATCGCCCATTGAATCGGTGCCGCACCACGATATTTCGGCAGGAGCGAAGTGTGAACATTGAGGCAGCCATACAGCGGCAAATCCAAAATCGACTGTGGCAGAATTTGTCCGTAGGCGACGACGACCATCAAGTCCGGTTTCAGCCCGCGCAATTCGTTGATGAAATTTTCATCGCGTGCCTTGAGCGGTTGCAGCACCGGGAGATTTAACTTCTCCGCCAAAACTTTTACCGGCGACGGCGTGAGCTTGAGTTCGCGGCCTTTCGGCTTGTCCGGCTGGGTGACGACGGCAACGACTTGAAATTTTTTATCCGCGAAAATTTTTTCCAAGCTAGCGCACGACAATTCCGCCGTGCCCATGAAGATGACCCGCAACAGCATCAGACGACCTTGGGATTCAGTTTGATCTCCAAAATGTCCGCCAGCGGCACAGTCACCTGCCCATTCGGAGTGTCAAAAATAACGTCGCTGGCGGCCACCTGCATGATGCGCTCCACCGCAAACTGTCCTTGAGCGGCCTTAACCTCCATTGAAAATTTCAGCGCATCACCTTTGAGCTCGCCGATGAAACCGGCGAACTTCGTCTCCACAAAACGTTTGTTGAAGGTAAACTTGCCGCGCGCAAAAATCTGCGCTTCGACTTTCTTGTTTTCCTGTGGTTGGTTCCAAGACGCGTCTACGATTTTGATTTCCTCGTTTGCTCCCGCCGCGCCCGTCGCAGTGGAATCTGCCGCAGATTCCGGTGACGCTTCCACCTTCATCGGCAGCGCCAGAAAGATGGCTGGCCCGATGATTGGCAGCACCGCCGCCAGCCCGATCACTTGCAACGCCGGACGCGCACGGATGAGCGATACTTCAAATGCGGCGTAAAGATTGGCGATATACAAGACCAGCAAAATGAACAGCCCGACCGGCGATTTCACAAACCCGCCGATCAGCGATGGATCCGAGGGTAATTCCATGCGCTTCACCGGATTGATGTTTGTTTCCGCACGCGCGGGCCGCTGCGTCGCATCCGGCTCGATAAAGACTTCCACCAGCGGCTTAATTTTGGAATTTGCCGAAAGCTGTTTCAACGTGTCCTGCGAAAACTGACCCCAAGGCAGGTTCGTGTAGGTATCGCCCGTGCCGCGCAGCAGCAGCCCGCTGTCGTCGAACTTTACGATGTCACCCTCCACCGAGGAACCATCTGTCATCGTCAGCGTCGCGGCCGCTGTGGACCACATCATCGCCATGGCGAACCACAGGCTGAATAGGAAAAGGATTTTGCGCACAGCCGTTTTCTAGCAAACGCATCGCGTTGACGAAAGCAAATTCAACCAGCATCGCCCGCAAAATATTCCCCGCTTGTGAACCCGCCGGGCAAAAGTGTAACGTCGCCCGCGCCACTGGAAATTGCATGAAACGCCACCTGCCCTTTGCCCTCACCACGCTGCGCCTACTGCTCGGCCCCGTCGCGCTCGCGCTGGCATACACGGATGCGCCGCGCTGGATTTTTCTGCCACTGCTCATCACCGGCACGCTCTCGGATATTTTTGACGGCATCCTTGCACGGCGATTCGGCGTGGCCACACCCGCCTTGCGCCGCTACGACAGCATTACCGACGTGATTTACTACCTATTCATTCTGGGCGCGCTCTGGCGACTGGCACACGACGTTGTTACGCGACATCCGTTGGCGCTGGCCGTGATTCTTGGTAGCGAAGCCGCCGTCATTTTGGTGTGCGTGATAAAATTCCGCAAATACCCGGCCACCCATTCCTGGCTCGCCAAAACTTACGGGCTGTGCCTGCTCGGCGCGCTCATTGCGCTGCTCGCGTTTGCGGCGGGCGGCTGGGCCATCCTCACGCTGGCCGCCGTGGCCGCCGTGACCAATGGCGAGATCATCCTGCTGCATCTGCTGGCCCGCACGCCGCCGGTGGATGTGCCGTCCATTTTTCACTGGCATCAACGGGAAAAGCAAAAGGTTGGACGCAAATGAAAACTATTTTCCGTTGGCCACTTTTGCTTGAAATAAATCACCTACTAATTCTGTCGGGAAAATATGCTGGACAACTTTTTAAGTCCGGCACAATCTCGAATTCATGAAACATGACGGGCCACAAACACTGGGGTCTAATTATTGTTAGGCGCATATGCCCATTCCACGTTCCATCACACTTCTTTGTTTAGCGCAGATGCTATCTATAATTTGCGGCTTTTCATTCTTGGCAATGTTTATGCGTGGACAAGGCTATCCTGGCGATCCGATGATTTTTCAGATTTCTAATTTCGGGACTTATCACTGGAGTCATCTCGCTCTTTTTCTACGACATGCTGGTTTGTTTCTTTTGGTTGTGCCTGTAGTTTGGATGATTTTGGCATTGCTTGCGGAGCAGCGCGGAGGTTATGGCCTGCCATTCGGAGTTTGGATATTTATTGGCATTGTTCTGCCTTTTGCATTTATCATGACTTATTGTTATGTGGGCTTTCATCCATGTTTTGTGGTTCCGAATTGATGATGCGCCTAACACCAAGACAGGCTGCATTTCACCAAAACCATTCGCCGACAAACTCCTTGAAAATTAACCAGGAAGGTGCATCGTTCCTGAAAACATTCCGCCTATGAAAAATAAAATTCTCATCCTCCTGTGCGCGCTCGGCGTCGTTTTTGGCAGCGTCGCGCCAGCACGCGCGTCCGTGGACAATTCGCTGGAAGTCGTCGGTGATCTCGCGCTGGTGCGCCCCGGCTGCTTCGCGGTCACGATTCTTGGCTCGGCCATCTTCGTGGTCGCCCTGCCCTTCGCGGCCATGTCCGGCAGCGTGCATTCCACGGCGGATACGCTGGTCGGCCATCCCGCCGCCGCTACCTTCACGCGTCCGCTCGGCGATTTCACGACGCTAAATTGAACCGTGCCGCCCGCCGGAAAATTCGCCGTCGTCCTCGTCACCGCGCCGGATTTGAAAACGGCGCGTGCGTTGGCTAAATCGGCTTTGCAAGCCCGGCTCATTGCCTGCGCGAATCTGATTCCCAAAATCGAATCGCATTACCGGTGGCAGGGAAAAATGGAATCGAGTGCGGAGGTCTTGCTAATTCTTAAAACCACCAAGTCCAAGCTGGCCGCGCTGGAAAAATTGATTCTCGCCCGGCATCCCTACGACACGCCGGAGTTTGTCGTTTTGCCCATCGCAGCGGGCAATAAAAAATATCTCGCTTGGCTGGCAGCCAGTTGCAACCAGACTGGTTGACCTTGCGCAGAAAAATTCCGTTTCCAAAAAAATTATTGCGCTGCAAGCACAACGAGCGCAAAGTGCGGCAAGGAAAGGAAGATTATGTCATTCAGCATCGAACTCGAACTCCAGAAATTTCCCAAAAACGTCAAACTCAAGGACGGGCGTAAGGCCGTGCTGCGTCCGCTGAAGGCCGATGACGAAAAGGATTTTCACCTTTTGTTTCAAGGCATTCCCGAGCGCGAACGGATGTTCATCAAGCACCGCGTGCAGGACATTAAGGTCATCCGCGACTGGTGCAAAAACATCGACTACGGCCGCAACCTGCCGCTGCTCGGCACGGTGGATGGCAAGATCGTCGGCTGCGCGACGCTGCACCAGCGGCTCGGCGGCTGGAAGCGCCACATCGGCCGCGTAAGCGTGCTGGTGCATCCGGATTTTCGCGGGCAGGGCCTGGCGACCAAGCTCATCACGGAAATCCTCGCCATTGCGCGCGAAGCGGGACTGGAAAAGGCCGAGGCGGCATTCATCGCCGAACAGGAAGCGGCGGTGAAGATGTTCGCACTGCTCGGCTTCAGCCAACTCGTGCGCCTTGACGATTATGTGAAGGACATGCAGGCCATCACGCATGACTACATCCTCATGGGTCTCGACCTCAAGACGGACGAGGAATACGCCAGCGCGGCAGGGTGAAAAAGCAAATGCAGAAGGAAGAATGTAGAATGCAGAAATAAAAATGCGCGTGGTCACAAATTTTCTGCCTTCTGCCTTCTAACTTCTGCCTTCAAAAAAAGTGCCTCCCAAAATCTGTCCCAACTGCGGCGCAGTCGTGCCGCGCAAGGCCAAGGCCTGTCCCGGTTGCGGATCGGATGAAACCACCGGCTGGTCGGACTCCGCCCACGCCGACAACCTCGGCATCCCGGACGAAAACTTCGACTACAACGAATTCGTGAAGGACGAATTCGGCGGACGCGCCAAACCGCGCGGCATCCATTGGATTTGGTGGCTCACCGCCCTGCTGCTGGTTCTGTCCTTCCTGTTTTTCTGCTTTCGCTGAACTCAAGGTTCGCGCGCCGTGTTTGCTAAAAGCCTTTGCTGGTGCATAAGTGACCCAAATTTATACTGGACAACTTTTTACATCCGGCACAATCTCGAATTATGAAAAAGGATAGGCTACATAGGCCGTCATCCATTATCTGTTAAGCTGTCACGGCGTGTGAGCGTAAGGAAAAACGTGGCCAAAATCTGCGATCCGAGATAGACTGGGTAGTCCGATAAATGCGAACGGCACAATGGGCATTAGTGCCGTTCGCATTTATCGGACTACTAGTAAGCGGCTCGCCGATTCCGGCCTGATAATTTAGAACTCGAGGACAACGGTGCCGTGCAGCCTAACAATTCGCCGGAACTGACACGGCGCGAAGCCATGGGTTATGCGTAAAACACCAAATAAAATTCGTTCACGGCAAGGTGCCGTGCAGTTCAGCTTTATTCGTTAGGCATCAAGATCGATTTGAGATTTTACAGAGCTGGTTGGTTTGGCGAAGATTTGAGCGGTTCGATTTGAGGTGAGCAAGCTATCGGCGGTTAGTTTGGTTTCAGCTCGCGCCGGTTTGATGCGGCGAGCAAGTGCGGAGATTGTCAGTTGGTGAGTGTTTGGATTTGCCTGATTTTATTATGGATTTCACGTCTTTGACGCCTAATATGAGGATAGGCGCACGGTTTGCTGAAACAAAAAAGCCCGCTCAATCGAGCGGGCTTTGTGTTTTCAAAATGCGTTACTTCTTCGCTTCCAGCTTTAGACATCTTTTACGGCCAATCGTCGCCGTGCTGAAACCTGTTCAAATCCGCCGCGCGAAAGGCCGCGATGAAATCTTTGATGAACTCGTCCTGCGGTTTTTGCGCCAGCGTCACGCGCAACAACTTGAATTTCTCCGGCGCCTTGCCCTGACGAACATTGCTGACAAAACCAAAATCGCGCGTGAAGCAGACCTCGAAGTTTTGAATCGCATATTGATAAAGTTTGCCGTTGTCCAAACCCTGCATCCGCAGCGTGCCAACCGACTCGACTTCGCAGCCTTCCGCACGCAACGCGGCGACGAGCTTGCGCGGCAGGTTCTCGTCCAGCAGGATTTTCACGCCGGTTGCAGTTCCTTCTGATGCGCCAGTTCCGCCAGCGCGCCGCGCACGGATTCCGCCGTCAGGCTCGGATAGGCGTCCACGATTTCGGCGACCGACAAACCGGCGGCGAGTGATTCCAGAATGAACGCCACGGAAATGCGCGTGCCGCGCACACGCGGGCTTCCGCCCAAATGCTCCGGGTCACTCACAATCCAGTTCTTCATGCAGTCAAATTATTACAGTCGCCGATTAAATCAAGCTGCGCGTGCGCATTGCTGAAAACAAAAAAGCCCGCTCGATTGAGCGGGCTTTGTGTTTTGAAAAAGTATTATTTCTTCGCTTCCGGCGCGGCTTCAGCGGCGGGAGCGGCCGGCGCGGCGGGAACCACGGAGTCCACCCATTCCAAAATCGCGCGCTGGGAGGCGTCGCCGTTGCGCTGACCGAGTTTGATGATGCGGGTGTAACCACTGCGGCGATCCTTGAACGCGGGCGCGATTTCCTTGAAGAGAATCTTCGCCGCTTTTTCCTGATGCAGCCGGGCCACAGCGAGGCGGCGATGGGCAATCGTGCCCTTCTTGCCGAGCGTGACCATCTTTTCCGCGACCGAGCGGGCGGCCTTGGCCTTGGCCAAAGTGGTGGTGATGCGCTTGTGTTCGATCAAGCTACAAACCATGTTGGCGAGCATCGCGTTGCGATGTTCCGAGGTGCGGCCCAGTTTGGCCGTGCGTTTCAAATGTCTCATGGCAAATCCTTATTCCGTTTTCGCGGCTTCTTCCTTCGGCGCGTCCACCAGACCCGGCTCGAAATTCATGCCGAGCGAGAGGTTGAGGGAAACCAGCTTGTCCTTGATTTCGTTGAGCGATTTCTTGCCGAAGTTGCGATACTTAAGCATCTCCTGTTCGGTCTTCAGCGCGAGCTGGCCGACGGTGGTGATGTTCGCGTTGTTCAGGCAGTTCGCGGCGCGGACGCTCAATTCGATTTCGTTGACGCTCATGTTCAACAATTTTTTGAGCTTCGCCTTTTCGTCGTCCTGCTTGTCGGCGGCTTCTTCAAATTCAATCGCGTTCTTGTCGTAACCGACAAACACATCGAGGTGATGCGCCAGAATCGCGGACGCCTGCGTCAGCGCGTCATCGGGCGTGATGCGGCCATCGGTCCAAACTTCGAGAACCAAACGGTCGTAGTCGGTGCGGTTGCCGACGCGCGCGGCTTCCACGGCGTAACGCACGCGGGTGACGGGTGAGAACAGCGAGTCAATCGCGATGATGCCGATGGCCTGACCGGGCTTCTTGTTTTCGTCACCGGAGCAATAGCCACGACCGACCTTGACGGTCAATTCCATCTCCAGTTTTTTCTTCTTGTCCAACGTGCAGATGTGCTGCGTCGGATTGACCAGCTCGATGTTCTGGTTGGTCTGGATATCGGCGGCGGTCACCGCGCCTTCCTTGTTCACGGAGAGCAAGAGCACCTGCTCGTCGCGGGTATGCGCCTTGAACTTGACCTTCTTAAGATTCAAAACGATGTCCGTCACGTCTTCGGCGACGCCGTCAACAGTGGTGAATTCGTGCATCGCGCCGTCAATTTTGACGGACGTGATAGCCGCGCCTTCCAGCGAGGACAGCAGCACGCGGCGGAGAGAGTTGCCGATGGTGTGGCCGTAACCGGTTTCAAACGGGTCGGCGACAAACTTGGCGTAGGTTTCGGTGGCGGAAGAATCTTCCTTCTGCAACCGCTTGGGCATTTCGAAACGTCCTAAACGAACTGGCATGGTATCCTTTCGACAATTTTAATCTGGCTCTCCCGGCTTATTTTATTCCCGGCCGGAATCGCCCGTGTAATTGTCTTTCTTTGTTTACTGGTTAGCGGGAATAAAATTCAACGACTGCCTGCTCATTGGCAATCGGCTGGATCTCGGCACGCGTCGGAATGCGCATCACGACGCCCTTGAGTTCTTCCTTGTTCAAGGACAACCAATCAGGCACCGCGCGGCTGACGGCCACTTCGAGGCCTTTCGTCGCGAGCTGCTTCGAGACATTGTGATTCTTGACCGCAATCACGTCGTTCACCTTCAACGCAAACGAGGCGATTGCCGCTTTGCGGCCGTTGACCGTGATGTGGCCGTGATTGACCATCTGACGCGCGGCGGCGCGGCTGTTGGCAAAACCGAGGTGGTAAACCACATTGTCCAAACGGGTTTCCAAAATTTGCAGCATCGTTTCGCCCGTGACGCCACGGCGGTTCTTCGCCTTTTCATAGACGCCGCGAAACTGCTTCTCCATCAAACCGTAGAAGTAACGGAGCTTCTGTTTCTCGATCAAGCCTTCACCATATTCGGTGGTCTTGCGGCGGGACTTCGGGCCGTGCACGCCGGGACCGTAGTTGCGGCGTTCGAGATATTTCGTCGGGCCGAAAATCGGAATACCGAAACGGCGGCTGATGCGGACGCGGGGACCTGTGTAACGAGCCATAAATATTTATTTCAGTTGAAAATTGAGTTGATTACACGCGGCGTTTCTTGCGCGGGCGGCAACCGTTGTGCGGCACGGGCGTCACATCTTTGATCGTGGAAATTTCCAAGCCGATGGCTTGCAGCGCGCGGATGGCGGATTCACGGCCGGAGCCAGGACCCTTGACGCGGATTTCCACTTCCTTCATGCCGTGCGCCATCGCCTGGCGGGCGGCGTCCTGCGCGACCATTTGCGCGGCGTAAGCCGTGCTCTTGCGCGAACCTTTGAACCCCACGCGGCCGGCGGCGGACCAACCAATCAGGTTGCCCTGCATATCGGTGATTGTAACCTGCGTGTTGTTGAAAGTGGCGAGAATATTCGCGATACCGACCGCGACATTCTTGGCGTGCTTCGCCTTGACGATTTTCTTCGCGTTCGGATCTTCACCGAGCAATTCGGCGGCCGTCGGCGCGGCGACAACTACCGGTTCCGCCACAGCGGTCTCGGCGGTCGGCGCAGCGGCCTTTTCCTTCTTCGGCTTCGCTTCAGCGACGGGCGCTGCGGGAGCAGCGGCGACATCAGCCTTCACGACCTTTTCTTTTTTCGGCGCGGCAGTTTTTTTCTTTTCTTCGGACATATTGGTAATTAATTAAAATCTCAAATTTGAGATTATCAGGTGATGCCAGCCTTGGCGCCCGGATTGCGGGTGACGCCAACCGTCTTGCGCGGACCTTTGCGCGTGCGGGCGTTGGTCTGCGTGCGTTGGCCGCGCACGGGCAGGCTGCGCTGGTGGCGCACGCCACGGTAGCAGCGGATACCCTGCAAACGCTTGAGATTCATGCCGAGTTCGCGGCGCAGGTCACCTTCGATGACATACTTGCCTTCCTGAATCGCGTGAACGATCTGGGAAAGCTGCGCTTCGGTCAGATCCTTCGCGCGAATCGACGGGTCAATGTTCGCGCGTTCGAGAACTTCTTTCGCGTTGACGGGGCCGATGCCGTAAATGTAGCGGAGCGCGATATCAATGCGCTTGCCGGGCGGAATTTCTACACCAATGATGCGTGCCATAAATTTGTATTAACCTTGACGTTGCTTGTGGCGTTTGTTCGTGCAGATGACGCGGATCACGCCGCGGCGCTTCACGATTTTGCAGTGCTCACACAATTTTTTAACTGACGCTCTGACTTTCATGCTTAAATTTTTTTCGTTCCGACTAAAATTCGCCCCACGCTCAAGTCGTAGGACGTCAATTGTAACTTCACCGAATCGCCGACGTTTATTTCGCCGACAAAAATTTTCTTATCACGACCAGCCAAAAAGGCGGTCAAGCGATGGCCATTAGCCAATTCCGCCAAAAACGTGCCGTTCGGCAGCGCTTCAATCACGCAGGCTTCAACGCGGAAGGCATCTTCGCCCATGTTAAAATCTCCGGTTCGCCATCCGTGACCAACACGGTATGCTCAAAATGGGCAGATAGTGAACCATCTAACGTCACTACTGTCCAGCCGTCTTTCAGGATTTTTACGTCGGGACGCCCCGCGTTCACCATCGGCTCAATCGCAATCGTCATGCCCGGCTTCAACTTCGGCGAGTTCTTCTTGCCCTCGTTAAAATTCGGCACCTGCGGTTCTTCGTGCATCGTGCGCCCGACTCCGTGGCCGACAAATTCCCGCACAACGCTGAATCCGTTTTGCTCGACATATTGCTGAACCGCCAGCGATATGTCCAAAACCCGATTACCCGGCCGCGCCTGCGCGATCCCGAGATACAGCGATTGTTCCGTGACATCCAGCAACCGCTGCGCTGCCACGCCACAACCGCCGACCGCGACCGTCCGCGCCGTGTCGCCAATAAAACCCTTGTAGGTTACGCCGACATCCACGCTGACTAAGTCGCCAAATTTCAACTCTCGCTCCGTCGCGATACCGTGAACAACTTCCTCGTTCACCGACAGACAGGTGTGGCACGGAAATTTCCGATACCCGAGGAACGCGCTTTTCGCCTCGTAACTCTTAATCCGCTCCGCCGCAAAATTATCAATCTGCCGCGTCGTGACGCCCGGCCGGATAAACGCGGCGATGTCGTCCAACACTTTTCCCGCGATCAGCCCCGCCGGACGCATCAACTTCAAATCGTCCGCTGACTTGAGCTTTATCCCAGCCACAAAATTTTAGAAACGGCCGCGGACTTTGCCCTTCTTCAGGAATCCGTCGTAATGCCGCATCATCAGGTGCGATTCAATCTGCCGCATCGTGTCCAGCAAAACGCCGACCGCAATCAAAATGCTCGTGCCGCCGAAAAACTGCGCGACGTTCTGATCCACGCCCATCTTGCGCGACAAAACAATCGGCAGCGTAGCAATCGCCGTCAGGAAAATTGCGCCCGCGAGCGTGATGCGGCTCATGGCGTGATGGAGATAATCACTCGTGCCCTGCCCTGGACGCACGCCGGGAATGTAGCCGCCGTTCTTCTTCAAATCGTCGGCGATTTGAATTTCGTTGAACTGCGTCGCCACCCAGAAATAGGAGAAGAACAAAATCATCGCCGCATAAATACCCAGATACATCAGCGAGCCGTAGCCCATCTGAATGGCCAGCGTGCGGAAAAAGTCCTGCAAAAACGGCACTTTGATGGTGTTTGACAGCCAAGACAACACCGGCTGCGGGAACATCAAAATGGATTGTGCGAAAATAATCGGCATTACGCCCGCGTAATTCACGCGCAACGGCATGAACGAAGTGCCGCCCGCATACATTTTGCGACCGACGGCGCGCTGGGCATATTGCACCGGAATTTTCCGCTGCGCCTGCGTGATGGCGATGACGCCACCGATGACAATCAACAACACGACGATTAGAATCGGGCCGGTAGTCCAGAAATTATGCGCCGCTTCTGTCGTTCCGCCATGCGTGGAGAACATGTCAATCGCACCCTGAACCGCGACCGGCAAACGCGCCAGAATGCCGATGGTGATCACGAGCGAAACGCCGTTGCCGATGCCGCGCTCGGTGATTTGTTCACCCAGCCACATCAAGAGCATTGTGCCCGCCGTCATGATGAGCACCGTCTGCGTCAAATACCAAAAATGATTGTCAATGAGCACCAACTGGCCTTGGAAGCCGCGGAAAATCGCTTCGGGATGCGACCATGTGTTTGCAAAATAAATGCCCTGACCAATGCACAACAGCACGGTGAGATAGCGGCCGTATTTGATAATTTGCGTGCGACCGCCTTCTTCGCGAACCAACTTGCTCAAACGCGGAACCACTGCCGTCAGCAACTGAATGATGATCGTCGCGCTGATGTAAGGCATGATGCCCAACGAGCCGATGGCGCAATGTTCAAACGCGCCGCCGGCAAAGGTGTTATACATGCCGAGCAGACCGCCACTGCCCTGCTGCTGCTTTGAGAAGTATTCCGACAACGCCTGACCATCGAGACCGGGAATGCGGATAACCGCGAGCAGACGGCAAACCGCCAGTAAGCCGAGCGTAAACAAAATCCGGGATTTCAGTTCCGGAATCTTGAAACAGTTGGCGAGAGTGCTGGCGATGGAGCGGAACATTCTTGAGCCGGATTATTTCTTGGCCGGAGCCGACGCTTTTTTTGAAATGATTTCCACCGAGCCGCCCTTGGCTTCGATCTTGGTCTTTGCCGAAGCGCTGATGGCGCTGACAACGACGGTCAATTTCTTGGTGAGTTCGCCGGTCGCGAGAATTTTCACGCCGTCAAAAGTGCCATTGGCCAAGCCGACGGATTTCAAGGCGGTTTCGTCCACGCGCGCACCGTCGTCGAACTGGTTCAAGTCACCGACATTGACCGCGACATATTTCGTAGCAAAGCGGGTGTTGTTGAAACCGCGTTTCGGGATGCGGCGCAAGAGCGGCATCTGACCGCCTTCGAAGCCGATACGAATCGAACTGCCGGAACGCGCGGTCTGGCCTTTGCCACCGCGACCGGCAGTTTTGCCGCGGCCGCTGGATTCGCCCTGACCGAGGCGTTTACGACGGTGTTTGGAGCCGGGACGGGGTTTGAGATTGTGCAGACGCATAAAATTTTTCGATTAAGCCGCTACCGCTTCCGGAGCTTTGGGCGCGGAAACTTTTTTGATTTCGAGGCCGCGGCTCTGGTAAATCTGTTCGCGAGTGCGCAAGCTCAAGAGACCGTTGAGCGTGGCCTTCACCACATTCGCGGCGTTTTTGGAGCCGAGTGATTTGGTCAAAATATCCTTCACCCCGGCGGATTCCAAAACGGAACGAACCGTCTTACCCGCGATGATGCCCGTTCCGGGTGACGCGGGGCGCAAGAGAATCTTCGCGCCACCATAGGTGCAATAAACTTCGTGCGGAATGGTGGCATCTTTCAACGACACAGCCTGCATCTTGGCGCGGGCGAGTTCACCGCCGCGCTTGATGGCATCCGCGACTTCCGCCGCTTTGCCGAGCGCGATGCCGACGCGACCTTTTTTGTCGCCGACGACTACGAGCGCGCTGAACTTGAAACGGCGTCCGCCTTTGACGACCTTCGAGGAACGGTTGATGAAGACGACTTTCTCTGCGAGATCATCGCCGCCTTTGTCATTGTCGGACGGGCGACGACCGCCCGGACGACCGCCACGGCCGCGTTGACCGCCGCGCTGGTCGCGGAAATCGCGCTTGCCTTCCGGAGCCGCAGGAGCTGCCGGTGCGGCAGCGGCCACGGGCTGCGGTTGTTGTTCGCCACTAGGAATATTTTCAGTTTCAGCCACGATAAATTCTCCGGTTCAGGTTAAAATTGCAATCCAGCTTCGCGCGCCGCATCCGCCAGCGCCTTGACTTTGCCGGTAAAGCGGTTGCCACCACGGTCAAACACCACGGCCTTGATGCCCTTGTCAATCGCAGCCTTCGCGGCCAGCGTGCCGACTTTTTTTGCACCAGTCATGTTGGCAGACAAATCTTTCGCCTCGCCCTTGCTCACGGTCGAGGTCGCGGCCAGCGTCTTGCCGATCACGTCGTCAATGAACTGGACGTGGATATTTTCGTTCGTGAAGCAGACAGCCATGCGCGGACGTTCAGCCGTGCCGGTCACGGTTTTGCGAATGCGCCAGCGGCGGAGCTGCTTCAACTTTAATTTTTTTTCGGTTCTCATCTCAGTGGGTTCACGGTCTTGGCCGTGAACTAAAATTATTATTGGACTGTCTTGCCTTCCTTGCGCACGACGTGTTCGCCGGCGTAACGGACACCCTTGCCCTTGTAAGGTTCCGGCGGATAGTAGGCGCGGATTTCCGAGGCGACCTTGCCGACGATCATCTTGTCCGGCCCTTCGATCGTAATCTTGGTGTTTTCTTCCACCGTGACTTTGATCTGGTCGGGAATATTGTAATTGATCGGATGCGAGAAACCGAGCGCGAGGTTCACGACCTTGCCCGTGACGGCGGCCTTAAAACCGACGCCCTGGATTTCCAGTTTCTTGACGTAACCTTCAGAGACGCCCTTGACCATGTTGTTGACCAGCGCGCGGCTCAAGCCGTGCAACGCCTTGTCCGCAGCGGCTTCGCCAGCGCGGGTTACGACAATCTTATCGCCTTCGACTTTGAGGCTGGTGCGGGCGGGCAACGACCAGTTGAGTTTGCCTTTCGGCCCCTCGACATGGATGCTCTGCCCCTTCACTTCCACCTTCACTTTGGCGGGAATGGCAATCGGTTGTTTTCCAATACG
>CAIXFY010000001.1 GCA_903918885.1 uncultured Verrucomicrobia subdivision 3 bacterium | reverse complement strand
CCAGTAGGTTCCATAATAAATTTACGATTTACGATTTACGATTTACGATTTACGATTTACGATTTACGATTTACGATTTACGATTTACGATTTACGATTTACGATTTACGATTGCGGCGCAACTTAATTCTGCGCGGTCAATGATTGCCTAATTGCAACCGTGAGTCCGATTCCAAAAGTGCTTTGAGATTAGGCCAGTTCGCGGTGTTCATGTCGTTGAACGCGTTCAGATAAACCGCCACGGTTTCGTGTGGATATTTGCCGAGCAAAATTTCCACGGCGGCTTTTAATTTGGCGTCGTCCACTGCCGTCGGCAGATCTTCCACCACGCCGTTTTCGTTTTTGATTTCCAGCGCGTTCATGAAATCCACCAGCATCGCCGCGTGTTTTTTTACGAGCCACGCGCGGATGAAGGCGGCGGCGGCGGGATCGAGATTCGGTTTGGTGAGCGCGGAAAGCATCGCGGTGTGGCGCGCGTCGCGCGGCTGGCGTTCTAGAAAAACCGGGCGGACGTGCTTCGCCTCCGCGACGGCGGTGAGCGTGGCTTTGTAGGCCGGCTTGTCCGATTCAAAGATGAAGGACAAAATGTCTTTCGCCAGCGCGGGCGACATGAAACCGAGGAGTTCGTGTGATTTTAGCATCTTAAAAGTTTTTGTTTTTTAGTTTTGAATTAAGAAATGGTCGTGACGGAAATTTTGTTTTTTTGCGCGAGTTCGGCGCAAGTTTCCTGTTCCAGCAAAAGCGTTTTGCCAGATTCAAGCGCGAGCACGGCCACGCCGGACGCCGCGCAAATCTCCAATGTTTGCGCGCCAATGCACGGGATGTCGAACCGCATATCGTGATTCAGCTTGGCGACTTTCACGGCGACCGCGCCGCCGTTTTTGCCGGCAAGTTCACCGCCGCGCGCGAGGCATTTGTCCGTGCCTTCAAAGCCTTCGACGGCTAGCACCGTGCCGTCTTTCACCACGACCGTCTGCCCGATTTCCAGCCGCGAAACTTCCTTGGCAATCTTGAAACCAAATTTCACATCCGCCTTTTGCGCGTCGGAAATCTTTGGGCCGAGCGCAAAGCCGGTCTGCGGCATCAACGGCGCGAGCCACGGCGTCGCCTCGATGAGTTCCACACCGTCTTTTTGCAACTCGGTCGCAATCGCGCCAAAAATGGAGTGGGCATTTTTTTCTTTCAACCGCATCAGAACGCCGAGCGCACGCAAATCGGGACGCAAATCAAAAAGATTTTTTGGCGCGACTTGTCCAGCCATGACGACTTGCTTCACGCCGCGCGAGGTGAACGCCGAAATCATTTTTCCAAGCTGGCCGACGTTGAGCCAGACGATGTCGTCCACGAGCGACGCGAGCGCGGGATCGGTCTCGCCCTCGACGGCGGTGCAGACGATGCGCTTGACACCCGCCGCCCGTGCGAGGCGCGCAAAATCCAGCGGCAGCGAGCGGCTGCCGGCGATCAGGCCGATGGATTCGGGCGCAAGATTCATGCGATTAAGAAGGCGAAGTTTAGCGATTTTCTATTGGGAATCCAGCAGGGAATGAGTGTCCAGTTTTTAGAGCAGAGTGTCCACTTAGTGTGCTTGCCAGAAAAACCGCTTCGGTTTCAACTTGAAAATTCATCCGAATATGATTGGCAAGCGATTTGCTAGATTTCTTTCAATGTCATCACTCGAAAACATCTACAGCAAGTTGCAACCGACCATGGAACCGACCGCCTTTGCGAGTTTGCACCATGAGCCGCACGCGGACAGTCCGCGGCAGGTGGGGCGCGAGGTGGCTCACGAGTTGAATAACATTTTCACCATCATCCGCGGCTATGCCGACCGGATGATCATCAAACACGGAGAAAATCCGACGTTGCGTCCCGACCTACAGTTGATTTCCGAAAACATCAAGCGCGCCGAATCGCTGGTGCGCCATTCGACCTATCCGCGCACGAAGCCGACCACGACGGTTTCCGCCTCCTCCGTTTCCTGAGCAATTCCGCCCGCCGTTTCGCTTTGACGCTATGCGCTTCGTCGCGTAGCGTATTAGTTCGTTTTCAACCAGATTACTGAAAGACAACTGTGAATTTTTTCAAAGCGATTTTCGGCTCCAAAAACGACCGTGACGTCAAAAAAATCCGTCCCGTCGTCGCCCGCATCAACGAGATCGAAGCCGGCTTGCAAAAGCTGTCCGACGATGAATTGCGCGCCAAGACCGCCGCGTGGAAGGCGGAACTTTCCCAAATTGAGGACAAGGCCGAACTCGCAGCGAAGCTCGAAGAAATTTTGCCGGAAGCATTTGCTGTGGTGAAAAACGCCTGCCGCCGGCTGTGCGGCACGGACGTGATCGTGCGCGAACGCCCGCTGCGCTGGGAAATGGTTCCGTTCGACGTGCAACTCATCGGTGGCTACTCGCTGCATACCGGCCACATTTCTGAAATGGCCACCGGCGAAGGCAAGACGCTCGTCGGCACACTGCCGGTTTATCTCAACGCGCTCACCGGTCGCGGCGTCCATGTCGTGACGGTGAACGATTACCTCGCCGCGCGTGACGCGGAATGGATGGGTTCCATCTACAAATTTCTCGGCCTGACCGTCGGCGTGATTTTGCACGACCAACCGCCGAAACTTCGCCGCGAACAGTATTATTGCGATATCACCTACGGCACGAATTCAGAATTCGGCTTTGATTATCTGCGCGACAACGGGATGGCGCTCCGCAAGGAAGAGCAAGTTCAGCGCGGGCATTACTTCGCCATCGTGGACGAGGTGGATTCTATTCTGATAGATGAAGCGCGCACACCGCTCATCATCAGCGGCCCGGCGGTTCACACCTTTGACGAGCAATACGCGCAATGGAAGCCGACCGTGGACGGCTTGGTTCGCGCGCAGCAACAGCTTTGCGCCCGCTTCCTGAAAGAAGCCGAAGAACTCATCAAGAAACTCCATCCGACCGATGGCTCACAGATTAAAAATGCCGAGGAACTCGAAAAGCAAATCGGTTTGCTGCTCTTTCGCGTGAAGACCGGCCAGCCGCGCGCCGAGGCATTGATGAAAATTTTGGAGGTTCCTGAAAACGCCGGGATGATGAACCGCGCGGAATTGGAATTGCACAAGGATCAGAAGAAGGTGGATCTCTATCGCGAGAAGGAAGAATTGTTATTCGCGATGGACGAGAAGAGCCACGAAGCCGACCTCACCGAAAAAGGCCGCAGCTACATCAGCCCGCAAGATCCCGACGCATTTGTGCTGCCGGATTTGACCACGCTGCTGCACGACGTGGACGCTGGCACTGAACCGGACGCGCGCAAACGGCTGGAGGCGAAAGCGAAGTTGCAGGCAGACTTCGAGGCGAAGGCGCAGAAAATTCACGCGATTTCGCAGTTGCTCAAGGCGTATTCGCTATATCAGCTCGACGTGGAATACGTCGTGCAAGACAACAAAGTCATCATTGTGGACCAGCACACGGGCCGCCTAATGGCTGGTCGCCGCTGGAGCGATGGTTTGCATCAAGCCGTCGAGGCGAAGGAAGGCGTGGCTATCGAACGCGAGACGCAGACGCTGGCGACAATTACCATTCAGAATTATTTCCGCCTCTACACCAAGCTGGCGGGTATGACCGGCACGGCGGAGACTGAGGCGTCGGAATTTTACGACATCTACAAGCTTGGCGTGATGACCATCCCGACGAATATGCCGAACATCCGCAAGGACTCGGACGATTCGGTTTATAAAACGCGCCGCGAAAAATTCAACGCCGTCGTCAAGGAAATCAAGGAGCTGCACGCGATTGGCCGGCCAATTCTCGTTGGCACGGTGAGCGTCGAGACGAGCGAAATGCTCTCGCGGATGCTGAAGAAGGAAGGTTTGATTCACTCCGTCCTCAACGCTAAGTATCACCAGCAAGAAGCTGAAATCGTCGCGCGCGCTGGTGCGCGGGGCGCGATTACGATTGCCACAAACATGGCGGGCCGCGGCACCGACATCAAACTTGGCGAAGGCGTCGCGCAAGTCGGCGGTCTGCATGTGCTCGGCACGGAGCGCCACGAGTCGCGGCGCATTGACCGCCAGTTGCGCGGCCGTTGCTCGCGCCAGGGCGATCCGGGTTCATCGCACTTTTTCATTTCGCTCGAAGACGATTTGATGCGCCTATTCGGCAGCGACCGCATTGTCAAATTGATGGAGCGCATGGGGCTCGAAGAAGGCGAAGAGCTGAAGCACGGTTTGCTGAATCGCTCCATCCAGCAGGCGCAGAAACGCGTCGAAGGCCACAATTTCCAACAGCGCAAACGCACGCTCGAATACGACGACGTGATGAACAAACAGCGCGAAGTCATCTACGGCTTCCGCAACGAAATCATCAACAGCGACGACGTGCGCGATCGCCTCATGGACATCATCGAGGAAGTCGTGATTCTGAAGGTTGAGGAATTTACCGCCGCCGACGCGGACATGAGCGAATGGCGCGTGCGGTCGCTGGCCGACTGGGTGAATCTGAATTTCCCGCTCGGTTTGCCCGAAGCGGAAATCCTCAAGGCCGCGCAGTCCGGTAAGGAAAAGCCCGTGGCCGATTCCATTTTTGGCAACTTGAACGAGGCGCAGTTCGCCGTCTGCACTTTCATCAGCGATAGCATTCGCAAGGCTTACGAACTCAAGGTTAGCTTCGAGGAACCGGACAAACTGGCGACCGTCGAGCGCTACACGATTTTGCAGGCGATTGACAAATTGTGGCAGGAACATCTTTACGAAATGGATTCGTTGCGTCACAGCATCGGCCTCCGTGCGCACGGCCAGCGCGATCCGCTGCTCGAATACAAGGCCGAAGCGTTCAAGATTTTCGACGAGCTGATGGTCAATGTGAAAACGGAAATCTGTCACAATGTTTTCCGCAGCGCGTCTAGTCTGCTCGCGTTTGAAAATTTTATTCGCAACGCGCCGCAACAAACCTTGCACCAGAACACCAGTGCATTTAGCAGCGGCACCGGTTCTGCCAGCGGTGGCGCCAAAGCCAGCGACGTCGTCAGCGAAGCCGCGAATGCGGCGGAAGCGCAGGCAAAAGCCAAGCCCGTCCGCACGGGTCCGAAAGTCGGGCGCAACGACGCGTGTCCCTGCGGCAGCGGCAAGAAATACAAAAATTGTTGCGGTAAATAATTGCAGTTTTAAATCGCGCGCTTGTTTTTAAAAACGGCGCGCGGCATTATTTTTCCAAGGAGTTTTATCATGTATCGCATCGGCATTGATTTGGGAGGCACAAAAATCGAAGGCGTGATTCTTGATGCCGACGGCAAGGAAGTTTTTCGCAAGCGCATTCCCACGGAACGCGAGCACGGCTATCAGCACATTCTGCAACGGCTGAAATCCATGCACGATGATCTGGTCGCCACCGTGCCGGGCAAACCTACCACTTTTGGCATTGGCACGCCGGGCGCATTGTCGCCGCGCACGGGTTTGCTGAAGGGTTCCAACACCGTTTGCATGAACAACCAGCCGGTGAAAGTGGATTTGGAAAAACTCATCGGCCGCAAAATTGAAATTCAGAACGACGCCAATTGTTTTGCCATGGCCGAGGCATTACTTGGCGCGGGCAAGGGCAAGAAACTGGTTTTCGGCATCATCATGGGCACCGGTTGCGGCGGTGGCATCGTTTACAAAGGCGAAGTCTTCACCGGCCCGCAGGCCATCGCTGGCGAATGGGGACACATTTGCATAGATCCGAACGGTCCGCTCTGTTTTTGCGGCCAAAAGGGTTGTGGCGAAACCCTCATCAGTGGTGCCGGGCTCGAAGCTCGCTACGCGGAAAAATACGGCGTGCGCCGTCCGCTCAAGGAAGTGGAGGCCGCCTATTTCACTGGTGAACCGCAGGCGATGGAGTTCATGCAGACCTTCTTCAATCACTTTGGCCGCGCCGTGGCGAACCTCATTGATATTCTCGATCCCGATCTGATCGTGATCGGCGGCGGAGTTTCTAATTTTCCAGCGGTCTATACTGAAGGCGTCAAGGCGGTGCGGAAATATGTCTTCACCGACGACCTACAGACGCCCATCGTCAAGAACCAGCTCGGTGACTCCGCCGGCGTCTTCGGCGCGGCACTGGTTGGAATTTAATTGCTACAAAACAAAACGGCGGTGGTCGTGATGACCACCGCCGTTCTTGTTCGCAGAATGAATTACATGTGGGCGATAATATTGTCGCCGAACTCGCTGCACTTGATTTCCGTTGCGCCGGTCATCTGGCGGGCGAAGTCGTAGGTGACGCGCTTCGAGCCGATGGCGCCATTGAGGCCCTTGAGAATGAGGTCCGCCGCTTCGTTCCAACCCAGATAACGGAACATCATTTCGCCGCTCAACACCACCGAGCCGGGATTCACGACATCTTTGCCGGCGTATTTCGGCGCGGTGCCGTGCGTCGCTTCAAAAATCGCGTGACCGGTGACGTTGTTGATATTGCCGCCGGGCGCAATGCCGATGCCGCCGACCTGCGCGGCGAGGGCGTCGGAGAGGTAATCGCCGTTCAAGTTGAGCGTGGCGATGACTTCGAATTCAACTGGGCGCGTGAGCACCTGCTGGAGCGTGATGTCGGCGATGCTGTCCTTGAACATGAGGCCGGCACCGCGTTTGCCTTCAGGAATCTTGCACCACGGACCGCCGTCCACGAGTTCCGCGCCGTATTCTTCGCGGGCGAGCTGGTAGCCCCATTGCATGAACGCGCCTTCGGTGTATTTCATGATGTTGCCCTTGTGGACGAACGTCACGGACTTCTTCTTCTGCTCGATGGCGTATTCGATGGCCGCGCGCACGAGGCGCTGCGTGCCGGTCTTGGAAACGGGCTTGATGCCGATGCCGACGACTTCGGGCGTTTCGCCGAAACGAATTTTCTTAAATTCCTTGGGGAAATTCGTCTTGATGAACTCCAGCGTCTTCATCGCCATTTCCTTGCCGGCTTCGAAATCGATGCCTGCGTAAATGTCCTCGGTGTTCTCGCGGAAGATGACCATGTTGACCTTCTCGGGATGTTTCACGGGCGATGGCACGCCGGTGAACCATTGCACGGGGCGCAGGCAGACATAGAGATCGAGCATCTGGCGCAACGCGACGTTGAGCGAGCGGATGCCGCCGCCGGTCGGCGTGGTCAACGGGCCTTTGATGCCGACGAGAAATTCTTTGAACGCCTCGACGGTGTCATCCGGCAGCCAGTTGTTAAATTTTTTGAAGGATTCTTCACCGGCGAACACTTCCATCCATGCGATTTTCTTTTTGCCGCCGTAAGCTTTGGCGACCGCCGCATCCATCACGCGCACGCTGCTGGCCCAGATGTCGGGACCAGTGCCGTCACCGCGGATAAATGGGACGATTGGATTATTGGGAACGGTGAGTTTGCCGTTGGCGATGGTAATCTTTTCGCCCGCGGGAACGGTGCAGGTAGTGTAGGCCATAAATTGAATTTAATTATTTAATTCCTTCCGCCAGATGAAACCGTCGAGCGCGTGGAAAATCAAGGAAAGAAAGCGCCCTGAAACAAAAAGTCGCCCGCAAGTTTCCTCGCGGACGACGTGAGATGGACAAATAAGGTTTAGGCTCCGCCCACCAGCTTCGTCGTGGACGTAGTGTCGCCGAAATGCGCTTTGACCTTCGCGTCGGTGTTCTCAACAGACAGGCCGTATTTTTTGCGCAGTTCGTCCTGCGTGGTGGCGTGTTCGATGAACTGGTCGGGCCAGCCGATGCGCACGACGGGCGTGTTCACGGCTTTTTCGCTCATGAGTTCCAGCACCGCTGAACCATAGCCGCCGATGAGGACGTGGTCTTCCAATGTCACCACCAAATCCGCCTCGCGGCTGAATTTTTCGTGAACCGCCGTATCAATCGGCTTGGTGAAGCGCGGGTTGATGAGCGCGACGTCAAAACTTTCCGCTGCGAGTTGCGCGGCGGCTTTTTTGGCAATGGCATTCATCGGGCCGAGGCCGAACAGCGCAACTTTGCGTTTGCCGTTGTTGGCAAAATTTTGTTGCACGACGGCCTTGCCCACTTCGATGAGCGCCGGTTCGTCTTTCACCGGCACGCCTTCCGCCGCGCCGCGCGGATAGCGGATGAACGTCGGATGATTCACGGTCGTGGCGGTGAACATCATGTCCGCGAGTTCGTCTTCGTTGGCCGGTGCCATGGCGATGACGTTCGGGAAACAGCGCAGATACGCGATGTCGAAAATACCGTGGTGCGTCGGGCCGTCGTTCGCAGAAAGTCCGGCGCGATCCATGCAGAAAATCACCGGCAAATCCTGCAAGCAAACGTCGTGATGAATGCAGTCGTAAGCGCGTTGCAAAAAGCTGGAATAAATCGCCACGATTGGTCGCAAGCCCATCGTCGCCATGCCGGCGGCAAAAATGACGCCGTGTTCTTCAGCGATGCCCACGTCGTAGTAACGTTCCGGCATCGCTTTTTCCAAATGCTTCATGCCCGTGCCGCTCGGCATCGCAGCGGTAAGTCCGACGACGGCTTCGTTGCGTTTCGCGAGTTTCACTGCGGTTTGACCCATCACGTCCTGATACATTGGCGGCGTGCCGGCTTTGGCCGGAGCGGTTTCGCCGGTGGTGGCGTTGTAAGGTCCAAGGCCGTGAAATTTCTCCGGCTGTTTCAGGGCGGCTTCAAAGCCTTTGCCCTTCTGTGTCAAAACGTGAATAACAATGGGATGATCGCACGTCTTGGCAAATTCCAGTGTGCTGATGAGCAGCGGCAAATCGTGTCCATCAATCGGCCCAAGATAGCGCATGCCCATTTCTTCAAATAACACCGGCGAGCCGTGGCCGCCGCGTCCGTCGGATTCGACAAGGCTGGTGGTCGGTTTCAGACCAACGCCGGTCAATGCGCCCTTGAAACCGCCCTCGGCGCGATGCGCGAGCTGCATCGCGATGTCGCCTTTCGGTAATTTGCGAACGAAATTTTCAAAATCCTTCGCGAGCTGGTTGTAGCGCGGATTGGTGATGAGCTTGTTGAGATAGCCGGAAATCGCGCCGACGTTTTTGGCGATGCTCCACTCGTTGTCGTTGAGGATGCCGATGAACTTTTTCGTCGTGTGCGCGACGTTGTTTATCGCCTCGAACGAAATGCCGTTGGTCAACGCCGCGTCGCCGAAGATGCAGACGACGCTTTCGTCGGAGCCGCGCTTGTCCCGCGCCGCCGCCATGCCCAGCGCGGCGGAGAGCGCCGTGCCCGCGTGACCCGCGCCGAAGCAATCATGCTCGCTCTCGGTGCGCAGCGCGAAACCGTTTAAGCCATCTGTCTGGCGGATGGTGCGGAAACGGCTTTTGCGACCGGTCAAAATCTTGTGCACGTATACCTGATGGCTCACGTCCCAGACAAACTTGTCCTTGGGCGTGGTAAACACCTTGTGCAACGCGATGGAAAGTTCCACAACGCCAAGGTTTGGGCCGAGGTGGCCGCCGCCTTTGGCGAGGCCTTCAATCAGTTCGGTGCGGATTTCGCCGGCGAGTTCCTGCAATTGCGGAACCGTCAGTTTTTTGACGTGTTCCGGCGCATCCACCATGTCCAAGTAACGACTCATAAATTATTCTTCCGACGATTCAAACGGCTTGAGCTTCAATTCGCCCACCGCCGTTTTTTCAAGTTTCTGGATTTTCACTTCCGCTTCCGCGAGTTTTTCCTGACAAATTTTCACCAGCCGTGCGCCTTCCTCGTAGCGGGCGAGCAATGTTTCCAGCGGCAAATCATCCGCCTCCATGGCCTCGACCACGCTCTCAAGTTTTTGGAGCGCGTCTTCAAACGGCAGGCTGCCCTTGGCCGAGTCACCGGCTTTGGCGGTTTTTGACATCCGGGGAAAATAGGAAAAAACCCTACCCGCGTCCAGCTTCGAGAAAGGCGGTCACGCCTCGACGCGGCTCGAAAACTCGCCGTCTGTCAACCGTGTTTTTACTTTTTGGCCGGCCTTGAGTTTTGCCGTTGTGCGCAAAATTTTTCCGGTCGCGGCATCGGTCGTGATGGAATAGCCGCGCGCCAAAACCTGTTCCGGACCAAGTGAGTTCAATCTCTTTTCCAACTGCCGCAAATTTTCGCGGCGCGCTTTTAACGCCAGCGCCGGTTTCGCCCGCAAAAATCTTCCGGCGAGATTTTCTAAAACCAGCTGGCGCGAACGCGCTGCCGTTTTCAAATTCCGCAACAGGCCGCCTTGCAAATCGTCCAGCCGTTGCAAGGAATCATTCAGTTTCCGGCGCGGATGCAAGCGCAACAGACGGCTAGCGACGGAATCAAAATGCTCAATCTCACGTTCGATTTTTCGCCGCGCCGCGCGTTGCAGCAAAGCTGGCGCGTTCGCCACAAATTCGCGGCTGGCAAAAACGCCTTCCGTGATGATTTCTGCCGCTGCGCTGGGCGTCGCGGCGCGCACGTCCGCCACGAAATCGGCGATGGTGAAATCAATCTCATGTCCGACGGCGGAGACAACGGGAAGCTGCGATTCAAAAATTGCTCGCGCCACCGTTTCTTCATTGAACGCCCACAAATCTTCCAGCGAGCCGCCGCCGCGCGTTATTAAAATTAAGTCCAAAGTTTCATGTCCAATGTCCAAAGTCGGCTCGCTTGCCGTGACTTTGGACTTTGGACTTTGGGCTTTGGACTGAAATTCATTCAGCAACCGGATGGCCTCGGCGATTTCCTTCGCCGCGCTGTCGCCTTGCACGCGGCAGGGCGCGAGAATGACTTCCATTGCTGGGTTCCGCCGTTGGATGACGTGCAGCACATCGCGGATCGCCGCGCCGGTCGCCGAAGTCACCAGTCCGATGCGTTGCGGGTAGCGGGGTAGGGCGCGCTTGCGTTCCGGCGCGAACAAGCCTTCCGTCGCAAGCTTCTGCTTGAGTTTTTCAAACGCAATTTGCAACGCGCCGACGCCCTGTAATTCCACAGCGCGGACGAGGATTTGGTATTGCCCGCGCGCCTCGTAAACCGTCACGTCGCCCTGTAACAAAACTTTCTGTCCATCGGCAAGAAGTTCGCGCTGGGCAACTTTTTCGCGGCTAAAAAGCACGCAACTCAATTGCGCCGCCGCATCCTTGAGTGTGAAATAAACGTGGCCGGAGCTTTGCGCGCGTAGGTTCGTGATTTCGCCGCTGACCCAGACCGAGCCTACGGATTTTTCCAGCAGGCGCTTGATGTCCGAGGTGAGTTCCCAGACGGAAAGCACTTTGCGCGTTTCCGCCGGCGAAAACAGTTCGCCGAAATCCCACTGCGATTTAGCCGGTTTGCTCATGCGTTGTTATTTAGTCACAGATTGGCGTGGATGAAACATAATAAAAAACGCGGCGTTGAAGCCGCGTTGTGAATTTCAGGCTGGCGGCGGAAATTATTTCACCGAATCGGCGGCAACAATTTTCACGCTGATGAGCGTTTGCTTGGTCACTGGCCGGTCGCCGGGAACCGTGGCGGTGGTGGCAATTTTTTCCAGAACGTCGTCGCCCTTGATGAGCTTGCCAAACGCGGTGTATTGGCGGTCGAGAAAGCGCGGGTCGCCGTGGCAGATGAAAAACTGCGAGCCGGCGGAATTAGGATCTTGCGAACGCGCCATCGAAAGCACACCGCGCGTGTGCGCCTTGTCGTTGAACTCCGCCTTGATCTGGTGGCCGGGGCCGCCCGTGCCCCACATGCGCTGTTTGGAATCGTCCTTGGTCAGCGGATCGCCGCCCTGAATCATGAAACCTTTGATGACACGGTGAAAACAGGTTCCGTCATAAAAACCTTTTTTCGCAAGGTCGGTGAAGTTTTTGACGTGGCCGGGCGCGACGTCTGGCCAGAATTCGAGAACCATTTCGCCGGCGCTGGTGGTGATAATTGCAACTTCGCTCATAGATTTTTTATTAAGTTTTGGTGGTTGAAATTATTTCACGCTGTCGGCGGGGACGATTTTGATGCTTTCTACATTGACGCGCTTAATCGGACGGTCGGTCGGTTCTGTCGCCGTGGTGGCAATTTTTTCCAGCACGTCGTCGCCCTTGATCAAATTGCCAAAGACCGTGTATTGGCCGTCGAGAAAACCAGCGTCGCCGTGGCAGATGAAGAACTGGCTACCGGCGGAATTGGGGTCGCTCGTGCGCGCCATCGAGAGCACGCCGCGCGCGTGGTGCTTGGCGTTGAATTCCGCGTTGATGGTGTAGCCGGGGCCGCCCATTCCCCAAGTGTCTTTGGCCGAATCATTCTTCGTATTCGGGTCGCCGCCTTGGATCATGAAACCTTTGATGACACGGTGAAAACAGGTTCCGTCATAAAAACCCTTTTTGGCGAGCGTCTTAAAATTTTCAACGTGTTTAGGGGCTGCGTCCGGATAAAACTCCAGCACCATTGTGCCTTCGCTGGTCTTGATGACCGCGACTTCCTTGGCTTCGGCCGGCTTGGCGGCGGGCGCGTTGGTCGGTTCAGCCTTGCTGCAGGAAACCAGCGCGAAGTTGGCGAGCAGACTCAAAGAGCAAATTAAAGCGGGTGTTTTCATGGTCGCGAAATTTTCCAGACTGCGAGCCAAAAGTCACGCGCAGAATTTTTCAAGGCTTGCGTGAGTCGTCTTCCATCGAAGTCGTGATCAGGCTGCTTTCCGGTCGCCGGGCACGCAGCACCACAGCCGCCACCAGCGCCAAGGCCAGTAAGCCGATGGCCACATAAATCAACCAACCAGATTGTCCCGTGGCCGCGCTGCTGGCGGCGATGGGTTGAATATTGTTCGTCGGTGGCAAGACGGGTTTCACTTCTGCCTTAACCGACGGTTGATTTGTTGGCGCGCTGGGCGGATTGGTTTCAACCAATGGCAACGGTTGAGCGGGTGCGGCCACCGATTTTTCTGCCAAGTCATTCGCGTTTGTGCTGACGTGCGTGCCGACAATTACCAGTGAAGCCACAGGCGCCGGCGATGGCGCGATCACCACCGGCGCGGGCGGCGTGGCCGGGCGGGGCGGTTCCGGGGGCGGCGGAAAAGCGGGTAGATTCAGATTTCCTGGAGGAAAATTGACCGTGCAGCCGATGAATTTCCCCAGTTGGCTGCGCAGAATCACGATGAACGGCTGCCGGAATTTTTTGCGTTCGCCCCGTCCGTCACGAAAAGTCTGGTTGATGCCCAAATCGTAAGGCGTTCCGAAAATTGCACCCTGCCCGTCCGTGAACAGCACGACCGTGAGGCGTTGCGAGTCGGCCACGATACGGTTCAATGGCGTCTGTAAAATTTTGATTTGCGATTCCGTCTGATAAGGCTGTCGGTGCAAAAAGGCGACAAGGTTTGAAACCGACTCCGCCGCTTGCTCCGGCATCCAAGTGAAGGTAGGAAACCGCGCGTTGATTTCCCGGTCAAACACCCAGACGCCCACGCTGTCGCCAGTTTCAAGCTGGCCGTCGGCGCGCGTGGAGAAAAAATGTTTCACCGCCGCCTCGGTCGCGGGCAGACGGTTTTTCATAGTTGATGCCGCGTCAAAAACCAAGAGCCAGCGTCCGCCGCCAGTGTTGGTTTGCGCGGGACTGGATGCTGAAAAGACGAGCAACGCCAGCAGCGCGAACAACCAACCGGCGCTCACGCGAATAAGTTTTTGGCGATGCAGTTTCATGTTTCAACGCGACCGGTTGAACCGGTTGCGCTCGGAACGGTTGTGATTGTTCAGGTTTTCCTGCAAGTCCGCCAGAGCATTCTGGATCATACGGATGAAATTATCGCAGCTCGCCACTGAACCATTGAAGCCGCCCACCGTGTCGCGAATCGCCAAATCGTCCGTCACCGCCAGCACCTCGCCGTAATCCTGAAACCGCAGCGCCGCGCGTTCAATCAAGTCATCCGCTGTCTGTCCCGCGCTCGAAAAAAGAATTTCCACCGATTTGCCGCCGACATTTTTTGGCTTGGTTTTGCGGCTGCCGCGTCCGTCAAAGAAAACCGTCACCGGCGTGCCGCACGCGTCCTGATAGTGCGTGAGCATCTCCACCAACGCATCGCGCGCCGCCTCGGAATGACGCGGCGAGCCCTCTGCCAGCTCCGGCCAGGAGTGCAGCAGGCTGTATAATTGATTATCTCTAAATTCACGTTGACGTGAAATGGCATGAATCAGATTATAGCCGTCAACCAAAATACGAACCAAAGCCATGAGAAAAGCATATTCCTATCAGCGGTTTTCGTCCATCAAACAAAAAGAAGGCGATTCAACCAAACGGCAAACAACCGCAGCCGAAGTTTTTTGCAAACAACACGAATTGACATTGGTGGACACCTTTACAGATGCAGGGGTTTCAGGATTCAACCGGAGTTGCAAGAAGGCAACATAGTGTCGATTAGAACCGCCTCGTTTGTCCCAATAATAAACCTGTTTGAAGACGATGTTGGACCAATAAATGATTCTGCTTTTAGATCCACAATTTTGCTAAGCAGAATTGCCATCATGAAAAATCTAAAAAGTGTTTTTGTTTTCATAGTCTTATGTAGGTGTTCGGCTACTACAGAATCGAAAGTAGTCCAACGCTTATTGAATTAAAACATCAAAGTCGCTTCCCTAAAAATAGAACTTTGGACTTTGGCCGTTGGTCTTTAGACTGAAACGAATGTTGTCTGCCAAATCCAATCGTTACATCGCAATGCTCGCGGCGGTCGTGTTCGTGCTTGACCAGTTCACGAAATGGCTCGTGCTTAACCTGCTCGAAAAAGGCGACGAGAAAATCCTCATCCCCGGCTTCTTTAAATTCGTTCACTGGGGCAACACCGGCGCGGCGTGGAGTCTCTTTCGCGGCAACAACGGCGCGCTGGCGTTCGTCGCGCTGCTGGCGTTCGTCGCGTTGTTCCTCACGCGGCATCATTTCAATTCCCACACGCTACCCGGCCAGATCGCGTTCGGCCTCATCTTCGGCGGCATCGCCGGCAACCTCACCGACCGTCTGCTCCCTTCGCGCCACGAAGTCATTGATTTCATTTACTTTTACATGCAGCAGCGCGGCGGCGGCGAAATCGGTTTTCCGGCATTCAACATCGCTGACACCGCCATCTGCACCGGCGTCGGTTTAATTTTCCTCATCACTTGGCGCGATGAGCATTCGCCGAAACCGCCGGCAAATTAAAACTCATGCCTGCCCGCACGGAAAAATTTACGGTTGAACAATCCCGCCCCAGCGAACGTCTTGACGTTTTTCTCCGCGAAAAATTTCCCGCCGCCTCGCGCGGCGCCATGCAGCGCCTCATCGAGCAAGGCCACATCCTCGTTGATGGCAAAACCGTCAAGCCCACGCACAGCCCGCGCGCGGGTGAAAAAATCGAAGTCCACTGGCCCGAAGCGCGGCCGGCCGAAGCGCAGCCGGAGGAAATTCCGCTCGATATTTTGTTCGAGGACAAATCGCTGCTCGTCGTCAACAAACCCGCCGGCCTCGTCGTGCATCCCGCCGCCGGCCACGAAGAGCACACCCTCGTCAACGCTTTGCTTTTTCACTGCAAAGGTTCGTTGAGCGGCATCGGTGGCGTCGCGCGACCGGGCATCGTGCATCGACTCGACAAGGAAACGAGCGGTTGTCTCGTTGTCGCCAAAAACGACGAGACGCACATCGCGCTTTCAGAACAATTTGCCAATCGCGTCGTCAAAAAAGTTTATCACGCCATCGTCTGCGGCGAAGTGCCACGCGAAGCGGGCGAAATCCACGCCGCCATCGCACGCCATCCCACGCACCGCAAACGCATGGCTGTTCAGGACGACAGCGACGGCCGCGCCGCGCACACGAGCTACCGCGTGCTGGAGAAATTGAAGTGCGCCACCTACGTCGAAGTGCAGATTCACACTGGCCGCACGCATCAGATTCGCGTGCATTTTCAGTACCTCAGCCATCCCGTCGTGGGCGATGACACTTACGGCTCCACGAAAAATAAACGGCTGAAAGAACTCGCGAACTACGCCGCGCCGCGCGTGTTGCTACACGCGAAAGAATTAAGCTTCATCCATCCGCGCACCCAGAAGACCTTAAAATTTTCCGCCCCGCTGCCCGATGATTTCAAGCAGGCGCTGAAATTATTGCGGGTGAAGTAATTTATCCCGCCGTCAGCCGGATGATTTCGCGGAGTGTGGTCTGCGGTTTGAAGTTCACGCAGCGTTCCAATTTTTCCACCAACGGCTTGCGGCGGCGCATGTCGTCAAAGCCCGGCGCATACGCCTGATCGTAGGGAATCAGTTCAATCGCAGATTTTGAGCCGAGCGTGGCCACCACGAGCTTAGCCAATTCCAGAATAGAAATTTCTTCCGTGCCGCCGATGTTGAAAATCTCGCCGCGCGCCGCGTCGCATTTCTGCAATCGCACCAGCGCTTCCACCACATCGTGCACGAGGCAGAAGCAACGCGATTGCGCGCCGTCGCCAAAAACGCGCAGCGGCTCGCCCGCTTTCGCCGCCGCGATGAAGCGCGGTAACACCATGCCGTAGCGGCCGGTCTGACGCGGGCCAACGGTGTTGAACAGCCGCGCGATAGTCACCGGCAGATTTTTTTCGCGCGCGTAGGCGAGCGCGAGAAATTCGTCCGTGAGCTTCGAGCACGCGTAGCTCCAACGCGATTGGCCGGGCGGCCCGATGAGCAAATCGTCTTCCTCGCTGAATTCCGGTTTGGCGCTCTTGCCATAAACTTCGGATGTGGACGTGAACAAAATCGGCGTGGAATTTTTCGCAGCGGCGCGCAGCAAAACTTGCGTCTCATTGAAACTCGCTTCGAGCACGTGCAGCGCGGATTTGACGACAAGTTCCACGCCGACGGTAGCGGCGAGGTGAAAAATAAATTCCGCTTCGCCCGCGAGTTGCGGCAATTCGGGGCAGTTGGAAATCTTGGTCTGGATGAAGCGAAAACTTTTTTGCTGCGCCACCGCGCGCAGGTTGTCCCGACTTCCGGTGGATAAATCATCAATAACGACAACGCTTTTACCATCTTTCAGGAGACGTTCAACCAGGTGCGCACCGATAAAACCAGCGCCGCCGGTGACGAGAATATGTTTTCCGTTTTTCATTTTAGCGCGTTCGCGACGGCTTCCGCCAGTTTCTCACGGAACTCGGCGCTTTCAATTTTTTCCGACTCGCGCGTATTGGAAAGATAGCCGCCTTCAATCAAAACCGCCGGACGTCTCTGGCCAAGTAGCACGCCCATGAACCGCGCGCGGCGGATGCCGCGATCTTCCTCGCCGCTCGCGTGCAACACCGCCGCATGCAGCCTGACGGCGAACTGTAGATTTTCCACGTCGAAGGCGTTATTCGGATAATGGTCGCTCCACAAATCGCTGTAGCTGCGTGTGAGCGTCGAGGGCATTCCCGTCGGCGTCAGACAATACGTTTCCAAGCCAGCCTGCTTGGTGTCCGGCGCGGCGGAATTGAAATGTAGACTGATGAACACATCAGCGTGATGCGCCTCGGCAAACGCGACACGGTTGGACAGCGCGATATCCGTGTCGTTCGTGCGTGTGAGAAAGACCATCCAGTCATTCGTGGCCAGCAACGATTTGATGCGCCGCGCCCAGTCGAGGGTGAATTCTTTTTCGAAACGTCCGTCCACGAGGCTGTGCGTGCCGACGTTGACGCCGCCGTGCCCGGGATCGACCACGAGCACACGTTTGGAGCCGAACGCGAGCGGTTCGGCGAGCAGCAGCGGAGCCAGATTTTTTTGCAAATCGAGGCCGTGGACGAAAACTTGGTTGTCGATAATTTCCGGCGCGAAACCGAGGTGCATTTCCAGCCCGCGCCACGAGGCCTCGCGGCTGCCGATTTCAAGGACGAACGTGCCGCGTCTTGAAACAATGGCGTAGCTGGTGACCGGAAAATTGGGAATTTTGACCGGCGCGGCCAGCTTGTTCTCCGCCGCCCAACGGTCAAGCGAAGTCCAAGTCAGGATGGGCGCGTTCTCGGTATTTTTGGGAGCCGCTGGCGTGGCGGGCTTGGTGGCTGGGGGAATTGTTCCTTTGGCCACCGGCATGACGGGTCTGGAAATTTTTACCTGACCGGGCTTGGCCGCCGGATTATTTGCCGACCATTCGCGGGGCACGGGTTCGCTGCTGTCGTTGGGCGTGGTGCTGCATCCGGCCAAAAAAATCAGCGCGCTGCCAAGAATGATTCCCGTGCATTTGAACACGCGCCAATTTCGCGGAACGCGAAAGCGGACTCAAGTTGTTTCGGGCGCGACTTGTTTGCGGCGCAGATTTGCGGCAAAATCAGCGCCGTGAAAATTCTTGTCGCCATCACCGGAGCCAGCGGCGCGCTTTACGCGCAGCGGTTGCTCGACAACTTGAATCCGCGCGAACACGAAATCCATATCGTGATGAGCAACTACGCGCAGCAGGTCGTCGCCGAGGAGCTGCCCGGCGGACTAAAATTTCCAAAAGGTGTGAAACCGCACGGCTTAAAAAGCATGAATGCTCCTTTCGCCAGCGGCTCAAATCCGCCGGATGTGATGGTGGTGATTCCTTGCACGATGGGCACGATGGGCCGCATCGCGCACGGTTACAGCGAAGACGTTTTGCTGCGCGCCGCCGACGTGGTGCTGAAGGAAAAGAAGAAGCTGATTCTCGTTCCACGTGAAACGCCCATCAGCCTAATTCACGTTAAAAACATGGAACTGCTGCTGCTCGCCGGCGCGACGCTGATTCCGGCTAACCCCAGTTTTTATTCCGGCGCCAAAACCATCGTCGAACTGGTGGACACCGTGGTTGCCCGCGTGCTCGATCACATTGGCCTGCCCAATCAAATCGCGCCGCGCTGGGCGGAGGAAAAAGAATAATTTAGCCACAGAGGCACAGAGAACACAGCGTCGGAAAAATTTTCTCTGTGCGCTCGGTGTCTCTGTGGCTAATCTGAAAATGATTTCAACAATTCAAAAATGGGGTTCGTTCGTGCGCTTCTCGCACACGGTCTTCGCTTTGCCGTTCGCACTGGCGGCTATGCTTGTGGCCGCGCGCGACCATCGCGGCTGGCCGGGCTGGAAAACTTTCGGACTGATTTTGGTGGCTATGGTCTGCGCGCGGACATGCGCGATGGCGTTCAACCGCATCGTGGATTGCAAGTTTGACGCTTTAAATCCGCGCACGGCCAATCGACATCTGCCCGCCGGACAAATTTCTTTGGCGAGCGCGGTTTTACTTTGCGTTTTGTCCGGCGCAGGTTTGATTGCTGCGAGCTGGTTGCTGAATCCGCTTTGCTTTTACCTTTCGCCGGTGGCGCTGATTGCGGTCTGTTTTTATTCGCTAACGAAAAGGTTCACGTATTACACCCACGTTTTTCTCGGCGTCGCGCTCGCGCTCGCGCCCGTCGGCGCGTGGCTGGCGGTGAAGGGCGCGAATGTTTCCATGCTGGAAATTTTTCAGATGACCACGCTCGCCGCCGCCGTGATTCTGTGGCTTGTCGGCTTCGACATTATTTACGCGCTGCAAGATTACGAGTTCGACAAGTCGCACGGACTGCGTTCGCTCGTCGTGGCGTGGGGGCCACAAAACGCCTTGTCCGCTGCATTTCTCGCGCACATGGCGATGTGCGGTTTGTTGTTTGGGTTCGGATTTTTATGCGGCTTCCGACTGGCGTATCTCATTGGCTGGCTGATTATTTTAATTTGTCTGGTGCTGGAACATTGGATCGCGCGTCGGCGCAGTTTGAACTGGATCAACAACGCCTTCTTCCGGCTGAACGCGCTGGTGGGAATTATTTTTCTCGTCGTCGTCGCGGCGGAAGTGGTCTTGCAGGGCGGCTTCCGGTTTCGTTGAAGTGGGAGCCGGAAATCAAATTTTCGTCTTCACGCCGCAGGCGCGGGCGAGACACCAGCCGGCGAGCGCTTCGTAGATGGCGAACAAACCGGCGGCCACGAAAACCAATCCGAGCCAGAGCGTGAAATCAACGAGGATGATGCCGGCTATGAGGCAAATTGTGCCGACGACGCCACGGGCGATGCGCCCCTGACGCTTGATGTTTGGTCGGAAGAAATTGGTCACGGGGAAAATCTAGCACAGAGATTTTTCGTGGCAAGCCGCGCGAAGTTAAGGCAGAGTGGCGGCATGGATTTGAAAATTCTGTCGGATCAAAATTTCCTGTGGGCTTCGATGCTTTGGGGTGCGATTGCGGGCGGCTATCTGGTCTACGGCTGGAAGCAGAAGGCCAGCGTGCCGCTCGTGGCCGGCGTGGCGATGACGGGGATGTCCTTCGTTGGACCGAACGCGCTCATCATGTCGGTAGTTTGCATCGGCATCATGTATGCGAACTGGTGGTTGGTGAAGCGCGGCTATTGAAAATAAAAAACCGGAAGCCGCGAACGGCCTCCGGTTTTGCGAGAATTTTAATTTTTAGAATGACCAGTTGACGATCGGGAAGCCGGTCGCGAGTTTGTCCGGCATTTCCTTGAACCAGGTGTTGTTGCGGGCGATGTTGATAAAGCCGATTTGCACGCCGCGGAGATTTTCCGCGTAGTTGAACAACCCCCATTGCAGGCCGTGAAATTCCTGCGACACGTTGATCCAGCCGTCCTGGAAGCCCATGAAATAGCCTTCCGAGTAGTTCACGACGCCGCCCTGCCAGCCGACGAATTTCTTGTGGCTGATGTTGACCAGACCCCACGATACGCCGGTGTAGGAGTCCGCGTAGTTGGCGATGAAGGACCAGGTGAAGCCCTTGCTGTCGCCGGTGCTGCCGTTGACGAAGCCGAGCGCGAGCGCGTGCTGCGGATTTTCGCCCCAGACGCTCAGGCACAGGCCGTTGATTTGAGTATCTTTGGATTGCACCGCGATGTCCGGCGTGAGCGACGCTTGAAAAGCCGATTCACCAGCCCGAAGGCCGGTCACGCAGAGAACGAGTGAAGAGAGGAGGATTAATTTTTTCATGTTTATTTTTTGGTTAAGCTGCCTCCCAGTTCTACGGCAACCAACAAATAAGGGCAACCAAATTTATCGCCATCATTCAGCCCAAATGGACGATTGACGATGCGGCCGCGCCGCATAAACTCTGCGTTCGGTTGACCGACGGCTGAACCCGATTTTGCCCGCTCCCGATTTTTTCCATGCTAATCATTCGCGACCTGAAAATGACTTTTGGCGGACGGACGCTGTTTGAAAACGCGTCCTTCCAGGTGAACTATGGCGAACGCGTCGCGCTCGTCGGCCCCAACGGCGCGGGCAAGACCACGCTGTTCTCGCTCATCCTCAAGCAGCGCGAGCCGGACGCCGGCACGATCGAACGCGACGAGTGGACGATGGTCGGCCACCTGCCGCAGGAAGGCGAAGCGCTTGGCGACGAAACCGTGCTCGATGTCGCGACCGGCCGCGTGGATGAACTGCCGCAAATCGAAAAGCGCCTGCACGAACTGGAAAAGGCCGGCGACGTTTCCAGTCCAGAATATTTGGAACTCCACGCGAAACACGACAAGCTGAACGATCCCGAAGTCGAGACCAAGGCGAAAAAAATGCTGCGCGGCCTCGGCTACAAGGAGGCGGACATTTCGCGCAAGGCGAAGGAAATGTCCGGCGGCTGGGTCATGCGCGCGCGCCTCGCGCGGCTGCTCGTGATGGAGCCGGACTTGCTGCTGCTCGACGAGCCGACGAACCACCTCGATCTGCTCTCGCTGCTGTGGCTGCAAAATTATCTGAAAAATTATTCCGGCGCGGTGCTGCTGATTTCGCATGACCGCGTGTTCATGGACGAAATCGTCACGCAGGTTCACGAAATTTCCGAGCGCAAGCTCATCGCCTACACCGGCAACTACACGGATTTTCTCCGCCAGCGCGACGAGCGTTACGAACAGCAGCTTGCCGCTTACAAAAATCAGCAGAAGGAAATTGCCGACTTGCAGGCGTTCGCGGACCGCTTCCGCTCCATTCCATCAAAAGCCTCGCAGGCGCAGAGCAAGCTCAAGCAGATCGAGCGCCTCGAACTCATCGAAAAACCGATGGCCCCGCGCAAGCCGTTTCGTTTTCACATTCCGCCGCCGCCACGCGGCGGGCAGCGCGCGATTTCGCTCGAAGGCGTCCACATGGCCTACGGCGCGCACAAGGTTTATTCCGGCCTCGACCTGACGATTGAACGCGGCGAACGCACGGTGCTCGTCGGGCCGAACGGCGCGGGCAAATCCACCTTGCTGAAAATCCTCGCCGGCGTGGTGGAATTCCAGAAAGGCAAGCGCGACCTCGGCCACAACGCAAAGATTGGCTATTTCAGCCAGCATCGCGGCGCGACGCTTGACCCGGAAAAATCCGTGATTGACGAAGTGCTTGCCTGCGCGCCGGAAATGCGCGAGGACGACGTGCGTGGCATTCTTGGTTCGTTTCTGTTTCGCAAGGACGACATCTACAAAAAAACCGCCGTGTTGAGCGGCGGCGAAAAGAGCCGTTTGAATCTGATAAAATTCCTCGTGGATCCGCCAAACCTGTTGCTGATGGACGAGCCGACGACGCACCTCGACATCCACACCGTCGAATCGCTCACGCTGGCGCTGGAAAAATACGAGGGCACGCTAGTGTTCATTTCCCACGACGTGCATTTCATCCGCCACCTCGCGACGAAGGTGCTGCACGTCAACGCCGGCCAGATCACGCCCTACGTGGGCGGATACGATTACTTTCTTGAAAAAACCAATCTGGTAGAAAGCGAACGCGCCGCACTCACGGCGGGATAAATTTATAGCGGGTTGGTTGGTCTTACGACTGACCTTCAGCAAAGCAATGTAACTTTTGCCGCCGCAGCTCGTCTGAACTGCCATCATGAAGAAACTCCTTGCGATGGCGGCATTATCCTTGGCGGCGACCGGCAGTCTGTTGTCGGCGACACCTTCCTCAAAACCCAACATCATTTTCATCCTCGCGGACGATCTCGGCATCGGAAGCGTGAGTTGTTACGGGGCGGACAATTTCAAGACGCCGAACATTGACAAGCTTGCCGCTAGCGGCATCCGCTTTGAACATTGCTATTCCGCGCCGCTCTGCGGGCCGTCGCGCGCGTTGCTGATGACCGGCCGTTATGCGTTTCGCACCGGGATGACCAGCAACCAGACCGGCGATCTTCTGAAACCGGGAAACGAAATCATGATACCCACGGTTTTCAAGCAGGCGGGCTACGTGACAGCGCAGGTAGGCAAGTGGGCGCAGTTGCCGCTCGAGCCGGGCGACTGGGGTTTCGATGAATATTTGCGCTTCCAAGGCAGTGGACAATATTGGAATACCCAGAAGACTGCCCGAAGGTATACCGTCAATGGCAAAGAGGTGCCGTTGAAGGATGGCGAATATCTCCCCGACAAGATGCAGGATTTTGCGGTGAATTTCATCACGCGCCACAAGGATCAACCATTTTATCTCTACTACGCCATGTCACACGTTCACGCCCAAATCCTGCCCACACCCGACAGCTCGCCCGCCAACAAACGACTTATGACGGGTGCACTTCCATTATACCAGGACAATGTTGCCTACATGGATAAACTGGTCGGCAAGCTGATTGCAGAACTTGACCAGCTTAAACTACGCGAGAAAACCATTATTGTTTTTACCAGCGACAATGGAACAATGAATACATATAAGAAATTCTGCACCGTCAACGGTGGTAAACAACTTTCCGGTTGCAAAGCCACCATGCTGGAAGGCGGCGCGCTCGTCCCGATGTGCATCAGTTGGCCGGGCACCACTCCCGCCGGCAAAGTTGCCACCAATCTCATCAGCTTCTGTGATTTTTTTCCGACGCTTGCGGAATTAGCCGGAGCCAAACTGCCGCCGGGGGTGACGATTGATGGAAAACCATTTACGCCGATGTTTTATGGGCAAACTCAAGGCGACTGGCTACGGGATTGGATTTTTGTTTTGCTGGGCCACAACTGGTATGACCGGGAACTAAATTGGAAAATGAATCAATCCGGAGAATTGTTCGACATGCATCAGGCGCCGTTTGCCGAGCCGCTCGTGGCCGCCAATCCGGAAAACCTTGAGGCCTCCGCCGCCCGCCAGCGCCTGCAAACCGTGCTCAACCAACTCAAT